>CAZNXE010000191.1:0-11260 GCA_964576465.1 uncultured Planctomycetaceae bacterium | reverse complement strand
GTATTACCGGTTGGTCCCTCGCTCACGCGTCGGGTTGGGATATTCTCATTCGCCGTTCGCCTAAACAACCAAGACAGCAGCGGGGCACTGGAACGAACAGCCCGCGGTCGGGCAACTCACGCGGGCGATGGAATAAGAAAGCTCATATGCATTTCGGCGTGTGTGAGGTGAAACCGATCCCACTGTTCGCGTGTCAGGGGGCCTGTTACCGGATGGACGATGCGTTGGGGTTCGTTGCGGAGTCGTTCGATGCCGCTGCGAAGCGTCTCCATCCCCTCATCGAAGGTTGTTTCATCGAACACAATCTTTTTCCGTGCCGAGCGTGGCAAGATGAACCCCGCCGGGAACGGGCCATAGACAAGCTTGCGCCATAGGTAAACTCGGCCCAAGATCTTGATCCACAAAGGGACATTGAAGGCAGGCCCGTCGATCGAGCCGACCATCGCGGCACCCAAGTGCTTCAACGTTTGCCCTAGCGACCAATTGCCCAGCGAAGTGATTTCACCTGTGGCAAGTCGCTCGGCATCGGCGAGTAAGTCCTCGAATGTTTCATACCGCACCTTGCGGCGACCAGTGACCTTACTGGTATCGACGGCCATTTGCTGTTCTCCGTTATTATGCTTCGCAATACTTCGGTCATGTCAGAACCTTGGTCTCATTCAGTCGCTACGGTGTGACAAGCACACGCGGTGGCGCATGTTCCAACGCATATTGAAAGGCCTGCTCAGCTTCGGCCAGTGGGAAGGTGGCCTCGATCAGATCAGCGAAGGGGAGTTTGCCTTGCGTCGCAATGAGGAAGTCCAGCGCCATGCCAAGATCGACGGGCGCGTAGTTGTGTATGCCTATGATCGATAAACAGCGACGGACGATGCGCTCGGGCGACAGACTGACCGGCCGGCCTGGGAACACCGCGCCGACAAGCACATATCGACCCCCGACACGCAACAGGGGAATCGCTTGTTCCACGGCCACCGAAGCGCCGGACATTTCAAGTGCCACGTCCACGCCGCGCCCCGCGGTCAATTCACCGACCAAGCGTACAAGAGGCTCCAGATCATCGCCGACCACGACGCCCTGCGTTGCCCCAAATGCGGCGCCTCGGTTAAGTCGCTGTGCATCGATGTCGCACAGCAGCACCTCGGCTGCTCCTTGGTGTCGCAACATGGCGCACGCCGTGAGGCCCAACATGCCAGCGCCCTGCACAATGACCACCGCACCGGAAACATTACCAGCGGCCCTTAACGCGGCGGCAACCGTGGCCGTCGCACAATTCGCCGGACAGGCAACTTCCCGTGGCAACGTGTCGTTAAGTTTAAAGATCGAGGTCCCTTGGCTCAGGTGACAATGCTCAGCCAGTCCACCACTCAGTGGATGGGCGTCATCAATCCGCTGGTGACCATACTTAAACAGCCGCTCGCATTTTTGTGGCAGGCCGCGACGACAGAAAAAACAGTCGCCACAATGGGCCGCCACCGACCACGTGATGCGATCGCCTTCGGCCAAGGGTTCCCCTCGAAAATCGAGCACCGTTTCGCCCGCAGGCAATTCGGCCACATGGCCCATGATTTCGTGCCCGAGAATGGTCGGCAGTGGTGTTTCGCGTCGTCCTTCAAACGTATGCAGATCGCTTCCGCACAGCGTGCAACATTCAATCTTGACCAACACCTCGCCAGCAGCCAAATCAGGCAGCGGCACCTCGCGCAATTCCAAAGGTCGATCCACCCCATGAAAAACCGCCGCCCGGGTATGCCTCGTCATGACGATCCTTGGTGAATGAACGAACGCCCAGTTTCCAGATTGGCCCGCCGAACCACTCCGCTCGCAATCTCGCAGGCCCCGTTGTCGTCGATGTCTCGGCGAACGTCAAACGACCGTGAATTCCTTGTCGTCGTGTCGTTGTGGTAATTCTTCTACGTCGGGGCTCGATTTAACCACGACGGCACAACGACACGACGTAGAATGCGTCAATCGCTCTCTTGACGGCACCTGATGCTGGAAATATTTTGAACGACAATGGAATGTGACCCTCAATGAAATCCTGCCAGACAAGAGAGAACTTCACTGTTTCGGGCCGAGCGACGGCAAAGTAGAATCGGCCAAACTGAATCATTCTTTCCCTCAGCATGGGCTGTGATGGCCCTGCGCCCTTCATGCGATCTCGCCCTATTGCCACCGCCGTGAATGACCAAGCGTCTTTAGCGACTGAACCTGATGTGGGCAGCCATGCGGGTCCGCTGGCGGTGGTGGTGTTGGCGGTCTTTGTTGTCTTCGTTCCGGTGACGACTTTCGAGTTCATCGATTGCGATGATTACGTCCATGTGGTGGCAAATCGACGGCTCGTGCCACCGTCGCTCGAACGCGTGATCTGGTTTTGGCAGAATCCACATCGTGGGCTCTATATCCCGCTAGCCTATACTTTTTTTGCAGCCGAAGCAGAGTTGGCTCTCTCTGATGCGGCCACCGATGGCTTGCCGGGAGTCGATCCCAGAGTGTTTCACACCGGCAGCCTGATCTTGCATATGGTGTGTGCCTGTCTGGTGTATTTGCTGCTGGTTGAGCTAGTGCATCGTCGCTGGGCAGCGGTCGCCGGCGCGGTGCTGTTCGCCGTGCATCCGCTTCAGGTTGAAAGTGTGGCCTGGATTTCGATCACCCCGGGGTTGTTGGCCACGGCGCTTTCACTCTTTGCACTGTGGCAATATGTCGTCTACTGCAAACAAGAGGCTGTGGACGCCACGCGGCAGAGTCAGCGAATCCGATTCACACTGACGACCGTCGCGCTGATGGCGGCGCTGCTTTGCAAGCCGACGGCGGCGGCAACTCCGCTGGTTGCCGTGGCATTGCGGTTCCTTTGGATGGGACGCCCGCTGCGAACCGGGTGGCTTGGCCTGGGCTTGTGGTTCTCGCTCGCCGGGCTCACCGCGGCGGTGGCTAAATCGATTCAAACCGACAGTCAAATCATCGGCCTTTCGTCCCTTTGGCTGCGGCCGCTGGTGGCAACCGACGCGATTGCGTTTTACACCTACAAGCTCCTGCTGCCGTTGGGGCTGTGTCTCGATTACAGCAGGACTCCTGCCCGGGTTGTGGAGCAGGGATGGCTGTACTACACGTGGGTTCTGCCCTTGGGAATTGTGGTAGCCCTGTGGTGGGGCGGCGCGGGACGGAAGTGGTGGACCGTCTTCTTTGTGTCGGTCGCGGGGCTTGCCCCGGTGTTGGGGTTGTTGCCGTTTGGTTATCAGCAAATCTCCACGGTGGCCGACCGCTATGTCTATCTGGCCATGTTCGGACCCGCCCTGGCGGTCGCTTGGTGGTTGGCGACGACAACTTCACGGAACCCGCCGAAAATTGTCGCCGGCGGATTGCTATTTCTGGCCGCGCTGAGTATCCAGCAATGCCACCGGTGGCACGACAGCGCCCAGTTGGCCAAGCACGGCCTGGCGGTCAACCCTGAAAGCTATCTACTGCACATGCTCCAGGGCGATGCCCGAAACCGTGAAGGTCAAACGACGTTGGCCCTGCAAGACTTTTATCAAGCACAACAGCTTGCTCCACAGTTGCCCGCGGTACACGATCGCTTGGGCCATGCCTTGCTGAGCCACGCGAAGCCGATACTCGCATCGGAGGCTTTTCGTCTGGCATTGGAGATCGAACCTCGCTACCTGTCGGCCCAAAACGGAGTGGGGCTCGCGCTAACGGCACAGCGTCGCTTCGAGGAGGCGATCCTTGCGTTTCGCGCGGCGCTCGAGATCCGCGACGATTCGGCTGCCGTACACAACAACCTTGGCGAAGCCCTGCGACAAGCAGGAGAGGCCAACGCCGCCATGGCCGAGTATCGCAAGGCCGTCGAACTGGACCCGAGGATGGAGAACGCCCAAAATAATCTGGGGTTGGAGTTGGTCGCCCAAGGAAAACGCTCCGCGGCGACCGAACACTTTCAACAAGCTCTTCAACTTCTGCCACACAGCGCGGAATTGCATAACAGCTTGGGGGCAGTCTACTTTCAACAGGCCCAGTGGCAACGGGCGATGGCGCAGTTCACCCGAGCGTTGGAGTTGCGACCAGGATTTCGTGAGGCGGAGTTAAATCTAGAGGCTGTTCGAGCGCGAATGGCCCAGTAAGGATGATATCATCACATCGTCCGATTGTTTCGTGTATCGTGGAGTCGGTTTTTGGAACACCGACGAACACACCCCCCTAGGAGTAACCCCATGCTTACCACGTCTGTTCAACCTCATCGCGTAGTCACGGTTTCGCTTCTAGCGGCTTTGGCCATCATCGGCGGAATGATGGCAACGTTGTCCAGCCCGCTTGCCGCCGAGGATGCAGCCAGTGCGCCGCGTCTGTTCGAGATGCGGACTTACACCACCAACGACGGCAAGTTCGATGATTTGTTGAGCCGTTTTCGCGACCACACCGTGACGATCTTCAAGAAACATGGCATGACCAACGTGGCGTATTGGACGCCGATCAAAGAAGATGGCGAACCCGACACGCTCGTCTATGTGCTGGCCTACCCCAATCGTGAAGCTCGCAACGTCGCCTGGAAGGCCTTCATCGCCGATCCCGAGTGGCAGAAGGCCTACCGCGAATCAATCGCCGACGGAAAGCTGGTCAAGAAGATCGAGTCAGTCTTCATGAACGCGACCGATTTTTCACCCATCCAGTAGCCGGCGACCACGACGCGAGCGATTGCATTATGAAGCGCTAGCGACGGCATGCGCCTCGTTGTTCGACGCACTGGGGGAACCGAGGAAATGATCCATAGGTTCGGCCAGTTGGCGAAAAGTGGGCACGGGCACCGCCAGCGTTTTCCACTTTGGCGAAATGGTTCGTGCGAAGTGAACGTATTCGTGCAGGCGGATTGCCACGAAACCGTAGAGGTGGCCGCGAAACGTAAATAACTGGTTTTGCGGCAGTGGTCCACGATCGCCCACCACGTCGTAGGCGAACACCAACAGCGAGGCAAACCGCTCGCCGAAGGCCTGCTCCCACTGCGCAAGACTATCGACATCATCCTGTGTGCACCAATTGCGCCAATACTGTTTGCTGCGACCGCCGGCCGGAAAGCGACGGCCTTTGACGTCGACCAACCAGTTGCGACCATCGGCGGCATTGACGATGAAGTCGACGTTCTTGAGCGAGGCATAACCCATCATCGATCGCTTGGCCTCATCCACCGCGACGTACGCCGCGCCGCGATCGCGCAGAAAGGCCTCGAACGCCGCCTCGTAATGATTGTCGCGGTTGGCCACTGATCCTGCCCCGCCGTTAGAGATTGCAGAC
This sequence comes from uncultured Planctomycetaceae bacterium, assembly GCA_964576465.1. Taxonomy (GTDB): domain Bacteria; phylum Planctomycetota; class Planctomycetia; order Pirellulales; family JAEUIK01; genus CAZNXE01. The sequence goes on along the minus strand of CAZNXE010000191.1, from coordinate 5,980 downwards.
CGACGACCACGCACATCGCCCGGCCACAAAATCGTGCTGTTTCCCTGCCACGCATGTTATGACACAGCCGCGAAAATGTCACGTTCAATTCCTGCGTCACGACGATGGCCAGGGCTTTACGCACCACTACGACGTGCTAACTGGCTCAGGCCATTGATGGCTTCTTCTGCGTTGTGTCGTCGAGTCGTTGTGGTATTTTTCTACGTCGTGGTTTTACGCTACCACGACGACACGACGTCTATTGCAAACCCCCGTCACAGTGGTCCATCGATTGAGGACTCAAGTTTCTTGCTTCGCGGCGGTGCTTTCCAGCACGTGGCGAACGGCCGCCACCAATCGATCTTTGTCGTCCAGCGAAACGACCGTTTTTCCGCCGCCGGCCAAATCCTTAATCTGACACTCACGATTGTCGAGTTCCTGGCTGCCGGCAATCAGCGCGACGCGAAAGCCCTTGCGATCGGCGTACTTAAGCTGCTGCCCCAAACGCTTGGGCTCAGGGTAGACTTCGACGTTGATCGGGGTCGTCGCGATGCCAGCCGCTACTTCTTCGGGCGTCTGGCTGCCGGCATCGCAGAACATTTCGCCTCGCAACTGGGCGGCCAGCCACAGGTAGTCGGCCAATCGTCCCTTGTCGAAGAACGGAATGAAGACTTGTGCCGGGGTGGTTGTTCGCGGTAACATCTCAAGCTCTTCCATCGCCGCCAGCAGGCGGTCCATGCCGAGCGAGGCACCGACCCCCGGTAGTTGTTGCTTTGTGTACAGCTCCGCCAAGTTGTCGTAGCGACCCCCGGAGCAAACGCTGCCGATTCCTGGCAAGCGGTCCAAGAACGTTTCGTATACCGTTGCGGTGTAGTAATCGAGACCGCGAGCGATCGAGACATCGATCCTCAAGTTTTCCGGGGGCATTCCCGCTCGCTCAGTGGCTTCGATCAATTCGCGCAGCGCTGCAAGGCCTTCTTGCCCCGTTTCGGAACCTTGGACCAGCGGCTCCACCGCGCTGAGAATCCGCTGATTCCCCGCGGCCGCATCCTCGGGCGTGAATGATTCGGAGATCTCGGCCAGCTTCAACACGTCTGCCGCTTGTTGTGACGTGATCTTCGCCGTCTCGATCATTTCCAGGGCGACTTTGTCGTAGCCGATCTTGGCCAGCTTATCGAGCGCCCGTAAGACCGCCGCGGAGCGATCCGCGACACCGATCTTTTCCAACAACCCGCTTAGCACTTTGCGGTTGTTGACGTGAATCTTAAATGCATCGTGACGCAGCGCGCGAAACAGGTCGTGAATCACCAGCACGGTCTCGATATCGGCGGCGGTGGAGGTCGTGCCGATCGTATCGAAGTCGCACTGCATGAACTCGCGATATCGCCCTCGCTGCGTGTTTTCGCCCCGCCACACCGTGGCAATGTGATACCGCTTGAACGGCGTTCCCAGTTTCGGAATGTGCTGAGCGGCAAATCGGGCCAGCGGAACGGTGAGGTCGAATCGCATGCCGACTTGCCGACCGCCATGGTCTTCAAACTGGTAGAGTTGCTTGTCCGACTCGGTTCCCCCCTTGCCGGTGAGAATATCGAGATACTCCAAGGTCGGCGTATCGATGGGGCTGAAGCCGTAGGAGCGGAACACACGCCGCGCGGTGTCGATGACCCACTCGCGCGGCATCATGGCTTCGGGGAGAAAGTCGCGGAATCCCTTGAGTGTACGCGGCTGGATCACGCGATCACCTTATCCCGCAATGGGAAGCAGAGCGGGTTCTGGAGAGCGGATGTTGCCCTTCTTGGCAGGCACGACCGCCTCGGCATATTCTGCGATCTGTTCGGACGTCTCGAAGTAGCGATCGTACGTCCACGTGTCGTCGTACTCGCAGTCTTTCGTCGTGTAGTCGCGGCAAATCTGTGGGCGAGTTTCGTAAATTCCGCAACGCTGGTCCGCCTGCAAATGCTTACACTTCGTATGGACCAACAGGTACCAAGTGTCGTCTTCGGTGAACACCGTGGCTTGCTCGTGCAGCAAGTACCACCGCAAGTAGTCAAAATCGGGCCGGGTCGTCGGCTCGTCGATGGGCAATGCGAAGTAACGACAGCATTTGGCCGTGCAATGGTCGCAAAGCGATTCGCCCGGTTCGAGATCCTCACGCTTCACCTTCGGAGTTCGCAGTGCTGCCATGTTTCATTCTCCCTTCGTCCGTGGTCACGTGGTCCATTCACACAGACGTCTACCAGACCATATGCCGGGCCTCACATTAGCAAACCCCGGCAAGATTGACTACCGAGGGGCTGCAAACTCACGTTGCTCGGCGATATCGAACTGGGCTATGCTGCCCCCACGATCGCGTCGAATGGACATGACGCAAACGAATTGTCTGAGGCAGATCCCAACAAGGAGATCGTGGAATGGATTCCGGTAAGTTGACCGTCACGATACGGCAGGGAGCGACCCGTTCCAAGTCGGGACGCCGGCTGCGATTCGATGGCGGCGCAAGTACGCCCTCCACGCCCAACATGCCGATCCCGCGTTCGTCCTGGTTCGAGCCGGAAGACAACTCCCCACGTGCCACGGACGAAGAAGATCGCGACGACTTCGTTGACTGAGCAGCATTGAGACGGTCGTACACCCGTGCCGGCGTGTTTCCCACCACCATGCAAATCGCTAATGCAGCCATCCGGCGATCTTTCGACCTCTGGCAGTAGCGTACATCTGCCCGTATTCTCAGGGGTGTGATTGCGGCAGTGAGTCGCGGTTTCTGGGCACTCGCGCGATCGGCCTCGTGCGATCGCGTAAGATTGTATTGGCATCGTTTTTCGAGGTATCGATCTCACCATGGAAACCGTGATTACCGCCGTCGGACCTGACAATCGGGGGCTCGCAGACCCGATCGTGCACTATGTTTCCGAGCATGGGGCGAGCATCTGTGAAATCCAGATGTATGACCACGACGAAGAACGTGTCTTTGCCATGTACATGCGGGTCGAGCTTCCCGAGGACGAATTTGAACCGCTTGAAGTGGAGATGCGAAAGATCTCCGAACGGACCGGATTGGGGATTCGCGTCTGGTCGCCACGGCAACGGGCCCAAAAACCGCGACTTGCGATCTGCACGACGTATCGCACCGAAACTCCGCTGGCCGTCCTGCGGGCCATTCGCGACGGACAGATCAATGCCACCGCGGCGGTGATGATCGGGAACCGGCCGGCATGTCGCTCGTTGGCCGAGCAATTCAACGTCGATTGGCACCTTATCGGCAGTGAGGCAGGCACGGCTGACAACGACCGCATGATCGAAATCTGCGATGAGTACAATGTCGACTACATCGTGTTGGCGCGGTACATGCGAATCCTGCCGCCGAGCAGTTGCTGGAAGTATGCCGGCGGGCGGATCATCAACCTGCACCATGGCCTGCTGCCGTCGTTCCCCGGCTTGCGGCCCTATCATGCCGCGTTCGCCAGCCGCATGTTGACCTATGGGGCGACGTGCCATTTTATCATCCCAGAGCTAGACGCAGGCAATCAAATCATCAACCAGTCGACATTCACGGTGCCCCCGGGGATGAAGATTGAGGAGATCATTCGCCTGGGCGAGCAAGACAACGAACCGCAGTGCCTGGTCGAAGGTGTCCGCCGCGTTGTCAGCCGCGAAGTGCGATTGCACTTCCACCGCGTTGTCCGCAGCGGTGAGTGAGCCGGTTTTCCCCAGTCCCCGCTGGGCCGTATAATGGACCGTGGCCTGTCGACGAACGTTCCCGCACATTTCTCTGGCAATCGATTCATGCAAGCGTCCTCTCAATCCAGCTTGAATCGGGGTAACAGGGGGCCTTATCTTCGGATGGCCCTCTCGGCATTGCTCTCGTGTATCGTTCTTGTGGGATTGGTCAGCATCGTCGGATTGGTTGGCTGTGGCGACGGATCGACGATCGAGGTGCGGCGGTACGACACCGGAGTCATCCGGCAAGAAAAAACGATGCGTCCTGGGCCCGGCGGGCGGCTCATCCAAGATGGTCCGATGATCATCTACTACGAAAGTGGAAACGTGAAAGAGGAGATGACCTACATCAAAGGGCATCTGCAAGGCACGGTGACCGAGTGGTACGAAACGGGCAACAAGAAGCACAAGAAGTCCGAATCAGTCTGGGAAGAAGGACGTTTGGTCGGCGAATGGATGTATTGGGACTTTGAAGGCAACCTTGAGGAAACAGAAGACGACTAGCCCGACGTGACCTCTTCAGGATCTTTCAACCAGCGACTCACGAGCCAGCGTACTTCGCCGCGCGCCAGCCACGTGTAACAGGCCGCTCCCAGGGGAACAAGCACTGCGAGCCGGGTTCCGTCGCCGAGCGATGTGCTGGCGACTAATGTGACTCTTGCGGCCAGTACGATCAGGCCCATCCCCGCGGCCGAAATCGCCGCTCGCCATACGGCGCGCCGCCAATCGCCCAGGGCAACGTTCACAGTCCGCAGGCAATAGCTCTGATAGGGCAGGAACATGCCGCCAACCAACATCGTGGCATAGCCAACCGTTACGCCCAGCAGACGGTTCCCCATCGCCGTGCCGACCGCCAAGCCAAGCAGCAGGCCCACGAGCGTGCCCAGCGTGAGCAACGCCGCGCCGCGCATCAGCCGCCGCGATTGTCCGACCGAAGCGAACGCACTCCCCGCGATGTTGATGAACCCCTGCACGAGGACCACCGTTGCGAGAGTGCCCAACAAAGGACCGGCAGCTTCCCACTGGCCGCCGCCAAGCACGCTCATCACCTCGGGGCCTACAATCATCAGTCCCACGCCGACCGGAAACAACACAATCGCCACCAGCCGGTTGAATGCCAACAGTAGCTCTTGGTAGGCGGCGTGGTCGGATCGAGCACGAGATAATGCTGGCAACATCACGCCGGTGATTGCGGTACTCACCACGGCAACAGGTTTCATGATGATGTTAAAGGCTTGCGAATAGAGCCCCAGGGCTCGTTCTCCCAGTAAGGCCCCAATTAGAATCTTGTCGAGATGCTGCCCCAGGGCGAAGAACAGGCCGCTGACCGTGTACTGGCGACCGAAACGCAGCATGTCTCCCACGGCAACACTCCGCCAAGGGGCCTTCGGCCACCAAGGTTCGAGCGCCCAAGCCGCCACCGCCAGAAGAAACAGCTCGGTGTATTGCTGGAGCACAAGGGTCCACACTCCGCCGTAGTGGCCTTCAGCGCCCATCGAGAAGGCATACCCGATGGCGAGGACGCCGCTTAGCGTTTGCGCCACCAATCGCAGGACGGCCAACGACGCCAGCCGCAAGTGACGTTCGAGCCATGCTTGCTGCTGCACGCCAAGGGCGAAGACTAGCGAAGTTCCGGCCAGCGCCACGGTCACTGCCTGCAATTCATCTTGACCATAAAACCATGCCACGGGGGCGGCCAAGACAAACAGCAACCCGGTGGTTGCGGCCCCCGCTCCGAGGGTGATCCACAACAGCGTCGAGGCTTCTTCACGACCGAGCGTTTCTCGTTGGACGGTTGCGACGTTGAGCCCGAAAGCGGTCACGGTCCGCGCGAGGACCAGCAACGGCATCACCATCGCCACCAAACCAAAGGGGGCCGGTCCGAGGAGCCTCAACAGGACTGCCAGCACCGCCAGAGACACCAGTTGTCCGATGAGATGCGAGGCAGCGACCGCGCGACCCCCGCTGCGAACCGATCGATCCAGGTCCACTCGACGTGCAGCATCATCGTTGGTGGATGGGAGCAACTCTGACATCGGCGATGATCGTTTGTGTGCGCGTAGGTTGGGGCGCCGTGGATCGACGACGCGCGGCGTGAAGAGGCTCCTCACTTGGCTTGCTATCGGCCTTCTCGATGCTGGCACCACAATCTGGCTGGTCGAGGAAGCCAAAGAGGCACGAATCACGCTCGATTCGGCCCTGCTCGCCGGTCGATGCTAGTTATAGCCCGGATGATTCATGAAGATCGTCGCGAGGAGCACTAAGTCGAGGCAGATGCAAGGAA
>CAZNXE010000190.1:712-11291 GCA_964576465.1 uncultured Planctomycetaceae bacterium | reverse complement strand
GCCACCGTACAGTACTCCGCTGGCAGGATCGAAGGCCATGCCCTCGATTGAGAAGTTGCTCGTCGAGATGTTGGTCGTCGAGCCATCGCTGGGGTCAATGCTGAAGAAGCGTCCTGCATTGCCACCGTAGAGCATTGAATCCGTACGTGGTCCTGGCGGGCCTGAGTCGAGGCTGTAGTCCAAGTTTCCGAGAGTGAAATCTCCGGACAGGCTGTAGTTGATATTCGTATCCAGCGAACCGTTGCCGTGTGGGTCGTTGGTGATGATCGAGCCAGCATCGGAGATTGAAAATGGCAGCGAAAACGGCACGCTGAGCCCGAGTTGGGTGTCGACCACGGTCGCCGGAGGTCCATTGGCGGCGGTCAACGTCATTCCGCCTGGCAGGACGAATCCCGTGTCGGTGCTTGTGAGGTTCAGCGACGCCACCTGACCCAAGTTCGTGTTGAAGAGGCCCGTTTCAACCCGGGCATTGACGCCACCTGTGATGGCGGCGGTAAGTGTGCCCGGCTGCGCGAAGAAATATTGCTGTGAGGGAAACGACCCTCCACTGGGAGTCACCGTCGCGGGACCAGAGCCGGCGAAATCGAACGTGGAGAGTGAGGCACCGATGTCAAAGATTAGATCGACACCGAAACTGGGAAGGATCCCGAAGTTGACGTTTGCCTGAGCGACGATCGGAGTCACACCAAAATTCCAAGCCGTGCCATTGCGGAAATCGACATTCAGGTCACTCAGCGTCGCGCCTGATAGGTCTACGTCGTCATAACCCACGGTCGCACTGCCGCTGGGGTCCGATACCAGGTTCAGTGGATTGGGAGACAAACTAAACGGAATCGTTTGAAGCGGAATCGTCACATCGGCATGCGTGTCGCCGAAGAGCGGTACATCGACGTGAATCCGAGCAGTCCCACTGACGGTGAGCGATCCACTGGCGGTGATATCGAGGCCAAAATCCTGGTGCTGCCCCGTAAAGGTGACATTCTCGGTAACCCCGGCCGCACGTAGTGTGTGAGCGGAAATGATACCGAAGAGAAAAAGGAGGACGAGGTGCACGCACCGAAGGTGAGGAGCCATCATTGATTGGCGTTCAGTCGCTGTTCTGTTCATTAGCGTTTCCTATCGTGGGTGTCACAGTCGAGCAGGTCAGGCACCCGGCGCATGACATCGCTGGCCACATGACATTACATTCGCTGGTTTTCTTGGGTATCTCGGTCGGGCAACTTGCGGCTACTACTTTGGTCTAGCCATTCGGTTGCTGAAGCGACGGCGCGAACTCCAGTGGGACCTCGAGACAGAGCCGGAACCCTTTCATCCCTTTACGGTGCGCCTGTCTGCGAAAACCGGACGATAAAAATCGTTTTTTTGTTGACGGCCTACTTTCTCGCTCTGACAATGGAAGGATAAGGAGGATGCTGAATCCTCCTAAGCTATTCGCCCGAAGTGGGTTACTGGTATGTCCTCTGACGCGACCCGAGTTACTGTCTCCGAAAACAGCGATGTACAACTAATGATCGCTGCCGCACAAGGCGGCTCAACTCAGGCGGTGGGACAGTTGGCGGACGTCTATCGGAATTACCTGTTGGTGATTTCCCGCGCTGGACTGAGTAGAGATTTGCAGGCGAAAATCGGCGCCTCGGACGTGGTTCAAGAAACCTTTTTGGACGTGCAGCGAGATATCAGCAGTTTTCGCGGCTCCAGCGAAACCGAATTCATGGGCTGGTTGCGGCAAATTCTGAGTCACAAGCTAGCCGCCATTTGTCGACCCTTTACGACGACCGGGAAGCGGCAGATACATGACGAGATCTCCATGAATTCGGACGAGCCGATGGGCCTATCGCGATGCAGGGCGTTAGTCGATAGTCAAACTCCCAGCCGCAATGCCCTGGCAAGTGAGGAAAGTGCTATCTTGCACGAGGCGTTGGACCGTTTACCGGAGCATTATCGTCAGGTTATTGTCTTACGCAATTTTGAGTTATGGCCGTTTGAACAGATCGGCGAAGCATTGGGCCGCTCTTCCGATGCGGCGCGTAAGCTATGGTCGCGGGCAGCGGATCAACTTCAGGCTGAGCTGACCAAGCCGGACTATTGTGACCGACATAGTGCTCCTCGCGACGATTGTCATGAATCATCCGGGCTAAGCAAACATGCGAGACGACAAGACCGATCTCGATCTAGCTAATCCGTGCGATGACGAAGTCGTTTCACGACGGGTCGAGTTTCACGAGGCGCTTGTCGCTGGATCGGAATCCGTATCGAACGTTGCGGATGACTCCGCCGCCGATCCATCACGCCCCTTCCAAGACGTCGAGTCCTGCTTTCGAATGATGGAGCGAGTGCGGCGTGGTCAGGGAGCGGATCAAACAGGCCGAACCGTGGATTCCGCCTTATCGGCGACAGGAGACGGGGAATTCGACGGCACCCAGATTGGCCGGTTCAAACTCCTCCGAATCTTGGGGCAAGGCGGCTGTGGCATTGTTTTCCTCGCCGTCGATCCACAATTAGGCCGGCAAGTGGCCTTGAAGATTCCTCGTCCCGAGTCGCTGGTCAATCCAGAACTTCGGCGTCGATTCTTGCGTGAAGGCGAAGCTTCTGCTGGCTTAAAACATCCGCACATCGTGCCGATCCATGAAGCGGGCGAAATTGGCCCCGTCTGTTATCTCGTCCAAGAGTATTGCGAAGGAGGAACATTAGCCCAATGGTTAGCAGACCGTCGTGAGCCTCTGGAGCCAAAGTCGGCCGCATCTCTGATGGCTCAATTGGCAACAGCCGTCCATTTCGCTCATAGCCGTGGGGTCCTTCATCGAGATCTGAAGCCGGGAAACATCCTACTGGAATCGAACATGCAGGGTGCTTCGGTCGACAAAAAAACCGATAGCGAACTCGGCTTTACGGCGAAAGTGGCCGACTTCGGGTTGGCGAAGCTGATGGACGCGACCGGCGACGCAACGACCCAGGGATTGGTCGTCGGAACTCCCGCCTACATGGCACCCGAACAGGCCCAAGGCCGGCAGGATGATGTCGGCACGCATACCGACGTCTATGCGCTGGGAGTCATCTTGTTTGAATTGTTGACAGGGCGTCCACCGATCATCGGTGATTCGGACATGGACACGATCATTCGGATTTCGGCTGAAGAGCCTGCGTTCCGGGGTGAATGGAAACGCCAATTGCCCCGCGACCTACGGGCTGTTTGTTTGAAGTGCTTAGAAAAGAAGCCTAAGCTTCGTTACGCTTCGGCCGGTGCGTTGGCTGAGGATCTGCGGCGTTTCGTAACGGGACAACCGACCGAGGCGCATCCCTTGGGACATTTCGGCCGCATCGTGAAATGGTGCCGTCGACGGCCATCTCTCGCAGCGCTCGTGCTGGTCAGCGCGTTGGCCATGATTGGTCTACTCGCTGGCAGCTGGTGGCATGCCACCAGGCTCGGAAACGCCTTACAGGTCGCCGAACAGCAGCGAACGAAAGCCGAGTCCTTGCGAGTGAAGGCCCAGCAGTCCGAGCAACGAACACTGCAGGAAATGTATGCCACGCACATCGGCGTGGCCCAGGAGGCCCTATCTCGAGGTGATCTGAATTGGGCTTTGGAATTCTTGAAGCGGTACGGGCCACACGAAGAGAAAGCGGACCTGCGTGAATTCACATGGCACTATCTCTGGAAAAAATGCCACGGCTACCGCTCCCTTCTTCAGGGTCATGAGGGAGATGTCTACTACGCGATGTTCTCCCCAGATGGTCACCGACTGGCAACGGCCGGCAAGGACGGCACGGCCAAGGTATGGGGCACGGCAACCGGCGAACTGCTCATGACATTGATTGGCCATGCGAGCGAGGTCAACGTCGTGGAGTTCTCTCCAGACGGAGCCATCATTGCAACGACCAGTGATGATGAAACCATCAAACTTTGGGATGCAGCGACGGGCAGCGAGCGGAGCACGCTAGTCGGGCATGCTGGTGTGATTGTCTGCCTGGCATTTTCGCCCGACGGAAAGACTCTTGTATCGGGTGGTGAAGATGGCGTTGCCAGGAGGTGGGATGTCGAGACCTCCCAGCAGCAAACCGCACTGGCCGAAAACCTCGACTCGGTTGATGCGATCTCCTTCAGTCCTGACGGCCAGACGTTGGCAATTTGTAGCCACGGTGAAGGAGTCCAGATTCGGGATTTTGCAACCGGCCAGTTACAGCGCACACTGATCGACCACAAGGGTCAGGCCGTCTGCCAGGCGTTTTCTCATGACGGCAAGATGTTGGCAACTGGTGACCTTATCTCGGACGTCAGGATTTGGGATGTGGCCACGGGGGGGGAGATTCTTGCTTTTCACGGGCACTCCAGTGGAGTCTATTCCGTGGATTTTTCTCCGGACGATCGGGTGTTGGTGTCCGGCAGCAGGGACTCGAGTGTTCGCTTCTGGGACACCGAAACGGGGAAACTGATGAAGGTACTGCCCGCTCACACCGACCGCGTGTGGAGTGTTGCGTTGGCGCCCGACGGTCGAACACTAGCCACCGCTAGCGAGGACGGCACAGCGAAAATTTGGGGGGTTCCGCGAGATTATCGGACAGTCGACGTTGTTCACGTTCCTACTGGTTTTTCGGAGACGATGGCGACATTCTCGTCCAGTGGTGACCTGATTCTCTCAGGCCGCGATGCGACAGTTGATCTCTGGAGTTTCGTCTATTCACGTTTTGGTATCGATAGCGGCACCGGCGAAATTAGCTTTCGTAAACGTGAATCCGCCGAGCTGACTGGTCTCTTCGATGAGCATGTCGAACGGATCCGCTCGGCCGTTTACTCACTGAATAGAAAGCACGTGGCAGTCGCGAGCAGGGACGGAACCATTAAGTTGTGGGATCCTAAGACGCGGCGAGTCCGGCGAACATTACTCGCTCCCGAAGATTCGGTGAGATTCCTCGCTTTTTCCGCGGATGGAAACACCTTGGCGTCCGGCGGTACCGAACCTTATGTGAGGTTCTGGGACGTTGATTCCGGCGACTTGGTCAGCACTACGGAAAGTCACGGAAACCCGATTGTCTATGCCGATTCCTCTCCGCGTGAATCTCGGTTGGTCACAGTAAACACAGACGGAGAAGTGGCGCTGTGGCAGTTCAATCAGAAAAACAACGCACTGCTATGGCACCGACATTTTGAGGGCGTTGGATCCGTGGTCTTCAGTCCCGACGGTGCGACGATCGCCAGCGGAAGCCTTGATGGCAAGGTCAGATTCTGGCACATGCAAACCGGCCAGGAGTTGCTCACCATCGATACGGAACTCGGTCACATCTACTGCGTCACCTTTGCCCAAGATGGGAAGGTTTTCGCGGCCAGCGGGAAAGCTAGTGGAAACGGTAAGCATACCATCCAATTGTGGAACGTTGCTGTAGATGTTCCCTAGTCGTCCTGAGATAGAGGCGCAAAAAGGGGATAAGTCCAATTCCTTGACAATGTCGCAAAACATAGAATGGGTCCAAACCATTCATTGACGAGGCTTGTCGATGGTGCTGCAGAATATTTACCGTTGGCCAACAGACCGGTAAACTAGAGGTGATGCTCGACCGTTTGTCGGGTGGCTACGAAAAATAAGTCGCCCGTGTCACAGCTCGATTGACGGAGCAACAATTGGACTTATCCCTTTTTTCTCATGCGGGACAACAATTGGACTTATCCCGAATGGCATTACGCCTATCGGTCTGGCCCGCAGGGAGGCTTGCCAAGCATGGCTGGTAAGCTATGATCGAGTGGTTATTGTGAGTTCGGAGTGCGCGCACGATGGACCTCCCGTTTGGCCATCAATAAGATAAAGCGAAAAAAGATAGCAATAGCTACTCTCACATGATCCGCCGATTCGTCTGCCTATTGCTCGTTCCTCTGTTGCTGGCCAACCAGGGGATCTGCTATGCGCATTCGCATCACGGAGCGGACTTCGCAGAATCGGAAGACCACGCATCGCGACCGCATTTTCATTTTGGCGGCCACGACCATCACAAGTCGACGCACGACCACAACGCGGATCACTCCGGTTGCGATCATAGCCACGACGACCACGACGCTGATCTCCCGCCAGCTATTGCGCCTGCCGGAGACCATGATGCCGACGCCGTGTACTGTGCCGATGCGGTAACGTTCGCTCGCGATGGGAACACAGTGATCGTCCTTTCGGCGAAGGACGCCGCCGCCATCGCTCTCCGTGTTGCGGATCAGAGCGATGATTGGCTGCTGCGTCTTGGTCAGCCGCCGTCGATCTTTGATGCGGCTTGTCCTATCTTTCTGCGCACGCTCTCTCTGCGCATTTGATTGCCTTATTGATTGTCGATTGACGATTGATGATTGTCGATTTAGAAGACGAAAGTCTGCTCAATTCAATCATCAATCGAAGTTCAAGAATCGAAGATCAAGAGAGGTAGAACTATGCGTCGAAAGCGAATACTCCGAATACTCGGCGTTGTCGTGATTGTCGTCGCCGTCGTTGGAACAAGTATCACGGCATTCGTGACACGCGATCACTGGCTGGCCTCGGCGGCAGCGACCTCCAAGGCTGAGGACAACCAAGCGCCGATCGAGAATGCCAAGGTGCTGAAGCTCAGTCCCCAGGCGCGCAAGAACCTGGGGCTGGTCTCGAAGCCCGTAACGCTTCAGACTTATTGGCGAACCATCCAAGTGCCGGGAGTTGTCGTCGACCGACCTGGCTTGTCGGATCGCGGTGTCACCTCACCGGCGGTTGGTGTCGTGACTCTGGTCCATGCTTTCGCCGGCGACACGGTGAGGCCTGGTGAGACGCTATTCACGCTACGTCTGTTTAGCGAATACCTACAGAATACGCAGTCCGAGCTGTTCAAGGCCACGCGCGAGACGGAACTGATCAAGGAAGAACGTGCCCGAATCGAGGGGCTTGCCCGAGGCGGGACGATCGCCGGAAATCGCATCATTGAACTCGACCAGCGAATTCACCGGCAAGACGGGCTCATTCAAGCGTACCGGCAAGATCTGCTGACGCGCGGACTTACTCCTTCGCAGATCGAGCAAATCACGGAAGGCCGTTTTGTCTCCACGATCGATGTGGTCGCGCCACCGCCGGTCAGCAACATCCCCAGGCAACGCGACATCCAATCAGTCGCCAGAGTGGGCGACCAACGCGGTGCAAGGCTCGTTTACGAAGTCCAGGAATTGAGGGTTGAACTCGGCCAGCAAGTGCAAGCCGGGCAATTGCTCTCGGTGTTGTCGAATCACCGGTGGCTCTACATCAAGGGGCACGCGTTCAAGAAGGAAGCACCGATGCTTGAGCATGCGGCCCAAAACGGCTGGCCGATCAAAGTTAAGTTTGCCGAGGATGACAGCCGGCACTGGCCGCCACTGGAGCAGACCTTTCAGATTCGCCATCTGGCCAACACGATCGACTCCGCCAGCCGCACGTTCGATTTTTTCATTCCCTTGACGAATCAGTCACGGGCTTACGAAAAGGACGGACAAGCATTCCTCGTGTGGCGTTTGCGCCCAGGCCAGCGAACACGGCTGCACGTCCCGGTTGAACAATTCGAGAACGTGATTGTGCTCCCGGCGGCGGCGATCGTGCGTGAAGGCCCCGAAGCCTATGTGTTCCGCCAGAACGGCGATCTTTTCAACCGCATCGCTGTCCACGTGCTGCACGAAGACCGGTTGAACGTGGTGTTGGCGAACGATGGCAGCCTTTCCCCAGGATCCTATTTGGCGCAAAGCTCCGCCGCTTCGCTCAATCGCGTGCTGAAAGCGCAAGCCGCCAGCGGTGTGCGTGCCGATGTCCATGTGCATGCGGATGGCACAACCCACGGGAGTCATTGAAGATTTTTGATTGATGATTGTCGATTTGGGAGATGGAGCGATGGATGAGCGGGCATTGAAGTTACGGACGAAGCAGTTTGCTTTGCGTGTGATGAAGCTGGTGGGGTCGTTGCCGCAGGATTCGGTTGCCAGGGCGATCGGAAATCAGCTTGTGAGAAGTGGTACGTCGGTTGGAGCGAATTATCGCGCAGCGTGTCGCGGACGGTCCAAAGCGGAATTTATCGCAAAGCTGGGCATCGTCGTCGAAGAGGGTGACGAAAGCGCCTACTGGCTCGAATTGATCATCGAAGGGCAGCTACTGACCGCCAATCTCGTCGAGCCACTGCTGCAAGAGGCCAACGAAATAACCGCCATTATGGTCGCCTCACGCAAAACGGCGAGAGGGGAGTGACGATTGCCGATTTTTGATTGATGATCGTCGATTTGAAGAAAAAGAGTTCGACCAGAGACGATCATCAATCAAAAATCGGCAATCGTACATTCTAAACAATCATCAATCGAAAGTCATCAATCGAAAATGCTAAACGCCATCATCCGGTTTTCGCTCCGTTATCGCATGCTGGTCGTGGTGATCAGTCTCGCCATGCTGATCTACGGATCGTACTTGGCGACGACGATGCCGATCGATGTCTTTCCTGACCTGGACCGCCCGCGCGTCATCATCATTACGGAGTGTCCCGGATTGGCCACCGAGGAGGTCGAGACCCTCGTCACGCAACCGATTGAGATTGCATTGTTGGGAGCCAACGGCGTGCAGGCCGTGCGCAGTCAAACCACATCGGGACTCAATGTCATCTACATCGAATTTGATTGGACCACGGAGATTCGCGCGGCGCGACAGACCGTGCAAGAACGCTTGTCGTCACTGAAGGGTGTGCTGCCTGAAGGAATCAATCCTCAGATGACGCCGCCGTCTTCGATTATGGGCCAAATTGTGATCGCGGGCATCTACCGGCAGCAAGGGCCCAATGGCGGTGAGCTGACGGCAATCGGCAAGACCGACTACCTCGCCGAGTTGATCGAAACGCCCGATAGTCAATCGCCCCAAGTAATCATCTGGCAGCCAGATGATCGCCGCCGCCACGAAACTTGGAAGCAGGTGTCATACACAAACTTGCAGTGGCTCGACTCACCAGACCCAGATGCGAGCGGGACATCGGGCGGCGGATCTCGCGCTGCCCTGAGCATCGAAGGCCGCCAGCTCGAGTTCAAGTTCCTGACTCAGATACAACGTCAAATGGACTTGCGGACGATTTCGGATTGGGTGATTCGGCCAAGGATTCTCAAGGTCACCGGAGTGGCCGAAGTCTTTCAAATGGGGGCCGACCGCAAGCAATACCAGATCTTAGTCGATCCGACCGCCCTGCTCGAGTACGGCGTCACGCTACAAGATGTCGAACGCGCACTTCAGGAAAGCAATATCAACACCAGTGGCGGGTTCGCGGTAACCGGAGAAACCGAGCGGCCCATCCGGATTCTAGGGCGGCTGGGGCCTGATTCCCGAGTTGTCCTGGAAGACCTGCGGAAAGTTCCCGTCAAAGAAAACGAAAAGCGAACGATCCTGTTGGGGCAGGTCGCCAACATGGTGGAAGGGCCGCAATTCAAACGGGGTGACGGGAGTATCAACGGCCGCCCCGGCGTGGTCTTCACAATTGTCAAGCAACCCCACGTCGACACGCGCGTGCTGACCGATTCCATCGAAGCGGCGTTTCAAGAGGTGGAAGCATCGTTACCGGCAGATATCATCATCAACTCGGAACTTTTTCGGCTGAAGAACTTTATCGACCGCGGTGTTTTTAACGTTGGCGAGGCACTGGTGATCGGTGCAGTCCTTGTCATCATTATTCTCTTTTTGTTTCTGCTGAACTTCCGCACCACGTTCATCACGCTCACAGCAATTCCTCTTTCGCTTGTCATTACGATGTTGGTCTTCCGTCTGATCGGGTATCTGTCGGGAACACCTCTGTCGATCAACGTGATGACGCTCGGTGGATTGGCGGTTGCCATGGGTGAATTGGTGGACGATGCCATCGTTGACGTGGAAAACATCTTTCGGCGATTGAAAGAGAATAACGCGCTCGACGAACCGAAGCCGACCTTGGAGGTGGTTTATGAGGCCAGCAAGGAAATCCGCAGCGCGATCGTCTTCGGCACGGCAGTCGTAATTTTGGTATTCCTGCCGCTGTTTGCACTTTCCGGCGTCGAAGGTCGCTTGTTCACTCCACTCGGAGTCGCCTACATCGTTTCCATTCTCGCCTCGTTGCTCGTGTCACTCACGGTCACGCCGGTGCTTTCGTACTACCTGCTTCCCCAGTCAAAGGCCACACATCGCGACAAAGACGGTTTGCTTCTGCGAGTGTTGAAGGGAGCAGCCAGCCCTTTGATTCGCTTCAGCATGGCATGGCCAAAGGTGCTACTGCTGGCGACTTGGATTGGAGTTGGCTTCGCGGGGTGGCAATTCGCGCAACTGGGTCGCAACTTTCTGCCGCAGTTTGATGAAGGAAGCGTGTTGGTCAACGTAACGCTGCCATCTGGTTCGTCACTCGATGCGTCGAACCAGACATCGGGGATTATCGACGCGAAGTTACGTACCATGCAAAAGTCTGAGAAGAATCCCGACGGCGCAATCTTGCACTTCGTCCGCCGCACTGGCCGCGCCGAGAGGGATGAACACGCGGCCCCTGTCAACGCAGGCGAGTACATCCTGAGTATGAACCCCGAATCGGGTCGGCACCGTGAAGAGATTATCGGGCAATTGCTGAGCGAACT
>CAZNXE010000190.1:0-702 GCA_964576465.1 uncultured Planctomycetaceae bacterium | reverse complement strand
CGAGGAAGTGCCGGGCGTCGATATCGAAGTCGAGCAGCCGCTGGCGCACCTGATCAGCCACATGCTCTCAGGCGTCTACGCTCAAATCGCGATCAAGATCTACGGCGACGACCTCGATACCTTGCAGCAGGTTGCCGAGCGCGTCAAGGCGACCATCCAATCGGTTCCCGGCCTCACGCCGCCGGTGGTCGAGCCGATCCGGATGACGGAGGAACTACATATTCGACTCCGCCCGGACGACCTGGCGTTTCACGGTGTGACGCGAGCCTATGTCGCGCAGATCCTGCAAACAGCCTTGCAAGGCGAAGTCGTGTCGCAAGTGCTTGAGGGACAACGCCGATTCGATCTGCTAATCCGACTGGAAGAAGAATATCGCACCGACTACGCCAATCTGGGGCGACTGCGAATCGACCTGTCGAACAACCGTGGTCAGATCGAATTGCGAGAACTGGCCGACATCGGTGAAGGCATGGGCCCCAATGCAATCAATCGTGAGAACGCCCGCCGCCGCATCGTCATTCGCTGCAACACACAGGACCGCGACTTGGCCAGTGCCGTCGCCGAAATCGAGCAGCGGGTGCAGAGCCAAGTGCAACTCCCGGAAGGTTACTTCGTCGAGTACGGAGGCCAATTTGAGAGTCAGCAGCGAGCCACGAGACTCATCCTGATTCTGGCGGGAGTCTCGGTGATTGGCATGTTTTT
>CAZNXE010000189.1:8565-11341 GCA_964576465.1 uncultured Planctomycetaceae bacterium | reverse complement strand
AATACGATCTTCTTCGCCCTCTGCGGCGTTCTTTCAAACAGGCCCTTGACTCTGTAGTGTACTACGGGGTTTATAATCCACTGGTCGAGTTAGGAACGTGCCATCATGAAACCACTGAGAATCGGAGAGGTTGCCAAGCAGGCAGAGGTGGGCATCGAGACTATTCGTTACTACGAACGGGAAGGACTGCTCGCCAAACCCGAGCGACGGCCATCGGGCTATCGCCAATACGACGAGACGGTGGTGGCCCGATTGCAGTTCATTCGTCGGGCCAAAGAGCTGGGGTTCACATTGCGCGAAATCAAGGAGTTGCTCGCCTTGTGGTTCGACACAACCACCCGCTGTGAACATGTTCGGGAACGGGCCCGAACCAAGATTACGGACATTGAAGAAAAGATTCGTTCGCTTCAAAAGATGAAACGATCTCTCCAGAAAGTGATCAAGCAGTGCGAGCGACGAGACTCTGTTGACAACTGCCCGCTGTTGGAGGGAATTGACGGCGGCAGTCTGTCGTGAAACCAAGCCATGCATGATTGTCTTGATTGACGAAGAAGAGAATTGAGTAGACCAAACACTGGGCATTCCTTTCGGAGGACAAACTGATGACAACGACGACGAATTTGAACGCGAACTCCAAGGTGGGCGAATGGGTCGCACAACATCCTCGAACGTCTCGCGTTTTTGAGGCCTTGCAGATCGATTTCTGCTGCCGAGGACGCACAACGTTGGAGGAAGCATGCCAAGACCAGCAACTCAATCCGACGGAGGTCGTCGCGAAACTACTCGAAGGAATCGAGACGACCGAAGCCGAACCGGCGGAACAATGGACGCAGGCGCGACTCGCGGATCTTTGCGATCACATTGAGCAAACCCATCACGCTTATTTGCGCGAAGAACTACCGCGGTTGAACGCGATGATCTCCAAGGTTGTCAAAGTGCATTCAAAAGCTCACGCCGAACTGCCTGAGATCGAGCAGGCCTTCGGCGAATTGCGAGCCGAGCTTGAACCACACATGTTCAAGGAAGAGCAAGTCCTGTTTCCCGCGATCCGACAACTGGAACAATCGAAGACGCAACCCGAGTTTCCGTTCGGCACGGTGGCCAACCCGATTCGCATGATGGAACACGAGCACGACAACGCCGGCAATGCGCTCTCACGCATCCGCAAGTTGACGAGAGACTTCACCGTGCCCGAAGGCGCCTGCAACACCTACCGAGCAATGCTCGACGGGCTGAGCGAACTGGAAGCCGACCTGCACCAACATATCCACAAAGAGAACAATATCCTCTTCCCGAGGGCCGCCGAGCGGGAAGAAACATTGAGTCGCCAGTAGAGTGCGATGTCACCAACCTAGAACCAGATCCAGAGAGAAATCTGTGTCATGCCGGCTGCTCCGTCGCACTGGGTTCAACCGGCAAACGATTGCCACGGGCGGCGGCCCGCTTGTGGCCGGCTTTTCGTTCTCGGTGGAGGTTGCGCAGAAAGGCGTCGAAGTCGACTTGCATGGTGTGGCGTTTTGATTTGACGTACCGCTTGAACATCGCCTGACGTTCGTCCCGCATCGCATCGAGCATCTGCTCTTCTGGCGGTAGGGCGTAACGGCCCGTAAGGTATTCGGCGGCTAGCAGGGCTTGTTGTTCGGCGATGGGGAAGATGGCTCCAAGGGGCTGCAGTAAACCGATGAAGAACAGGTTGTTCACACCCGGCTTGAACATTCGCTTGTACAGCGGCAGGTCGTTTTCTTTGGCCTCGATGAACGTGGAGTCGAAGAATGGGAAGGTGACCTTGTAGCCCGTGCAGTAGATGATGGCATCGACCGACTCGACGCTGCCATCAGCGAAGCGGATCTGGTCGCCCTGCAACTCGTCGATGTTGTCTTTCGGCACAATGTCGCCATGGGCGATGCGATCGAGAATGCCCGACGAAACGCTCGGATGGGCCTGGAACATTCCGTGATCGGGTTTCTTCAGCCCGTAGTCTTCCATGCGGCCGACTTGCAACCACAACATGAAGCTGGAAATGATTCGCGCGATTCGCCACGGAAGCCATGGCACGACCCATTGGTCGACGGGACGTCCCAGTAGATACTTCGGCAGGATGTACGCCCCTCGGCGGTGTGATAGAAACACGCGATCGGCCGCATAGCTACACTCCACGGCAATGTCCATCGCGCTGTTGCCCATGCCAACGGTGACCACGTTCTTGCCACGAAACGGCTCGGCATCGACAAACTCATGCGCGTGCATCATCGTGCCGCTGAACTCGCCGGATGGTGCAGGTTCGGGCCAGCGGGGGTTCCAATGGTGGCCATTGCATACGAACAGTGCGTCGTAGTGCCGCTGTTCACCGCCGCCCAGCGTAAGGCGCCACGTGCCATCGTCGGCCCGTTCGGCGTGCTCGATCGAGGTATTGAACGTGATCCGCGGCCTGATGCCGAAATATTCGGCGTAGCTACGAAAATAGGCCAACACGTGCGAATGATGGGCGAAGTTGGGGTATTCCTCCGGCATGGGGAAATCGGAAAACTGCATCCGCGACTTCGACGTGTCGATGTGCAGTTTGCGATAGGCCGCCGAAAGACCGTTGGGATTGTTGAAGTACCAGTTGCCGCCAACATCGTCGCTCTTCTCGAAGCAGTCGAACGGAATGTCGTGTTCGAGGAGCGCTTTGCACGTGGTCAGCCCGCAGGCTCCGGCCCCGATCACGCAGACTTTGGGCAACGCGGACATCGGACTTCACTCCAGAAATCAGGCACTATTCCACTCCCCGTGGGGC
>CAZNXE010000189.1:0-8516 GCA_964576465.1 uncultured Planctomycetaceae bacterium | reverse complement strand
AACGGTCCTTTCGACAACGCAAATTGGGCATCCGCTGGGATAGATAGTATAGTGAATGCCTCTGCAGCCCACCGGGCAAGAGCCCCGACAATACTCTTGCCCTCATGTTGCGACCTCGCGTCCCACCTACATCACCGCCATGGCTCACCCCCTCCAACACGATCACATCGCCGAACACGCCTTCGGTGGGTTCAATGCCCATCGCAGCGACGGTGTTTCGGTCATGGGCCGACGCAGCCTGTTGAAGGCATCGCTGGCTGGCATGGCAGGGTTGAGTTTGCCAGGGTTGCTCCGCGCTCGAGAAGCCCGCGCGGCAACCGGACAGCCGACCAACAGCAACAAGAGTGTGATTCTGTTGTGGATGACGGGCGGGCCGAGTCATATCGACACCTGGGATCCCAAGCCTGAGATGCCGCGGGAAATCCGAGGGCCGTTCAATACGATTCCGACCGCGTTGCCAGGCGTGCGGCTATGCGAACATTTGCCCAAGCAAGCCGCGATGTTGGATCGCATGACCATCATCCGCTCGGTCGATGCGTTGAAGTCGAATCACCAACCGAATCAGGTGATGCAGACCGGCAATCGAGAAGCGGCGCCGCGCGTGAATCGCAACGGCGACTTGTACCCGGCGATTGGCTCGCTGGTGGCCAAGTATCGAGGGCCGAACGATCCGGCCATGCCGCCGTATGTCACGCTGAATGTTCGGGACAAAACACACATTGCCTGGGGCGGCTATTTGGGAAAGCAATACGACCCCTTCGATGGCAGTAAGATCGGCAACATCTTTCAATTGCCCGAGGGCTTGATCGAGCAGCGACTCTACAGTCGTCAGACGTTGCGAGCGCGGCTCGATCGCTTGCGCCGCGATCTCGATCTGTCGGGCTCGATGGCGGCACTCGAATCGTTTGAGCAGAGGGCCGTTGAAATTGTGGCCGGCTCGAAAGCCCAGGCTGCATTCGACATCGCCCAAGAACCCGAGGCGGTACGAGAGTTGTACGGCGAACACGAGTGGTGTCAGCAAGCGTTGTTGGCGCGGCGGCTGGTCGAATCCGGCGTGAACTTCGTCACCGTCGTCTTGAGCAATCACCGCAGCTCTGGCACTTGGGACACGCACGGCGACAACATTCCACCGTATGGAGGAATCACCAACGGGCTGGGGCCTTTGCTCCCGGTGTTCGACCATTTGCTGACCACGTTGGTCGACGATCTTCATCAGCGGGGTTTGGCCGATGATGTGTTGGTAATGGCCATGGGCGAGTTTGGACGCACGCCACAGATTGGCACCCAAGGCAGCACCGATGGCCGCAATCATTGGCCCTACGTCATGTCGATGACCCTCGCCGGTGGCGGATTGCGGCATGGTCAAATCATCGGCGCCTCCGAACGTGACGGCGGCCACATCAAGAATCGCCCCGTCACCCCCGGCGACCTTGCCGCCACTATTTATCGCCACATGGAAGTTCCGCTCGACACAACGTACCTAGACTTCCGCGGTCGCCCCCGCTACATCGTCGAAGATGGCCAGCCGATCCATGAGCTGTTTTGAGCAACTACCGGATGGGGATGTTGGTACTCACCGCTTTTCGATCACGGTCAGCAGAGCAGATGGGCAGCCGGTTGCCATGGGAGGACAACGCTGGAAGTCGTACCTTCGGATGCCGGTGTCAATCGATCTCTCCGCCTGTTGATCGTTGGTGACAGCTTGACATACGCCACTGTCGGAAGGAGCAGTGCGCGGCGCGAGCCGCCGAAAAGAAAATAGACTAATATGTCCAGCGATACCCGAAGCGGGCGGTGGCTCCGGTACCGAAGACTCCGGAGCCGTGGACTAGATAGTTCTTGTCGGTGATGTTTTCCAGACTCAGACTCACGCGGTGCTGGTCGTGGCTGCCGAAGGTGCGGCCTGTGCGCATGTTGAGCGTGGCGTAGCCGGGGGTGCCGCCAGCGGGAATGCGTTCATCGGTAATGTCCCGAACCTGATCCAACCGATCCTGTCGACGCACCATCCAGGTGTAGACCGAAAAGTAGCTGCGCAGTTTAGGATCGCGCCATCGCAGGCCAAGGATACCCTGGACGGGCGGTACCCGGCTCAGCGGCGAATCGGTAACGCGATTGATCCCATAGGTGTACCAAAAATTGCCGTACAGGCTCCAGCCATCTTCCAGCAGATACTCGCCATTGGTTTCAACGCCTTGGACGAACGAGTTTTGGTTGGCCGACGCAAACGTGTTCTTCGCGGCTGTAATCGAAACGATGTTGTCCTGCAAATCGGTCCAGAAAACAAACGTCTGTGTGCGCAGGCGGTCGAAGTTCGATTTAACGCCCAGCTCGTAATTGATCGAGCGTTCCGGCATCAGGTCCAAACTGGGAATACTTTGTCCTTCCTGCAAGACGTTCGGGTTGTTGGCCATTAGGTCGTCCAGGTTCGGTGCCCGAAACCCTTCGGAGATCGAACCGACCAAGTTCATGTAGGGGTTCAATTCGTAAACCAAGCCGACTTGACTCACCCAATCTTGATAGTTTGGGTTGATGAAGGTCGGCGTGCCGGCCACGACAGGCGTGCCGGCCGTATTGATGTTTTCGTAACGAACGCCAGCCACGGCGTCGAGCCGCGGGGTCAGTGGCACACCCCAGTTGAGAAACGCGCCGAGGCGTTGATACCATGCGTCGTCCGGTACAATCGGGCCGCTGGCCGTGCCGCCGAAGGGAGAACTCACTTCGTCGTAGTACCAATCGACTCCGCTAGTCAATTTCCCCAACCAACCAAGATCCTTCACCGCGACCGCACTCACCCCATACGTATCGACGTCGGTTTCTTGGAATCGCGTGGTCGGTACGCCGCGCCTTTGAATTTCTCGCTGGCGGTTATACGAGGCCGTCACGGTCAGGGCATCGATGGCCGCGATCGGCTCGATCACTTGATAGCGGACATAGGCCAGATCGCGTTGTTGCGGATCGAAGAACCGTGCTTTGGCGAATGTATTGCTGTTATTCAGGTCGCCAGGGAAGCCGGGAAAACGGTCGCTGCGTGGCAAGTCGTCTTGCTGAAAGTGTTGCAACGAGAAAGTGATCACTTGGTTGTCGTCGAGCAGGTAGTTGAACTTGATGTCGCCTGCCCACTGTTGGTAGTTGGTGCCCGGCTGGCGACCGAAATCCCAACCCGTGTCGAGGTTGCCAACGTTGGCATAGCTGCCACCGACGAAGACGCCCATGTTGCCGTCCCAGCCCTCGGCATTCAAACGGCTGTAAGGCGAAGAGTTCGCCGTGTTATAAAACTGAGTGAAGTCGCCACCGGCGTAGTTGCCGTAGCGCATGTCAGCTCCACGAGTTACTATGTTGATCGCACCACCAATGGCGTCGGAACCCCAGAGGACCGATCCCTGGCCTCGCAACACTTCGATGTGGTCGACCATGCCAGGGTCGATCGTATTGAAATACTGGTTCGGCCCCCGCCGGGTGATGGAGTTGTTCAATCGAATGCCGTCGACAAGGATCAGCACTTGCTGACCCGTCAAACCACGAATGAACGGCGAAGCCTGGCCGGCGGCAGTGCTTTGCATCAAGACGCCAACTTCGTTTTGCAGCGCCTGAAACATATCAGCCGCCTGCTTCTCTTCAATCTGTTGTCGCGTAACGATCGAACCAGCGACAGGGCTGTCGAACAACGACGTACGACCGCGCAGAATACCCGTGGTTTCGCCGAAGGGGCCAGATTCCCCGAACCCAAGTTGCCGCAGATCGGGGTAGCTTTGCGACTGGTCAAAGAAGTTTGTCGGCGGAGATGCTGAGGTTGGCGATACATTGGGCAGCGGCGCGGCGTCCGATGTTGCCGGCTCTTCGGTCGGGCGGACTTCGACCTCTGGAAGTATCGGAGCTTCTTCAGCAGGCTGGTCGTTCTGCAAAACGGTAGCTGCTAGCTGCATGCGAGCAGGTCTGTCACCGTCTTGTGCGGCAAGGTGGCTGATGAGAAAAGGGATTATGCAACAGGTATGAAACAGACTTCTGAACATCCGATGGTTCCTGCAAATCGATGAGCGGCCTTTGCAGTTATCGCGGCGATGCTAGAACCGCAAAGGACGTTCGAGCTTGATATTGGTCCCTTTCGGATGATTGCGAGGATAACTCTAGAGAGGACAGAGGAGTCGGAGAAGTCGTGTTAGTTTTCCCATATTTCGGGATTGGGCTGTCGATTCAAGCCACTGTGCTGTCGGCGAAAGCGACACACGATCGCGGAGCTGAACAGACTAATCTTCAGAGATGCCGTATTGATCCAGCTTCTTTCGCAACGTCGTGCGATGAAGTCCGAGGTGACGCGCGGCCGACGCGCATTGTCCGTGATGCTTTTCGATAGCAGCCTTGAACAAAGGAGGTTCGATCAGATGCAACAGTTGTTCGTATAAATCATCGACTTCGTCCGAATCGGCCAGCCTTGCTTCCACCCAGCGGCCAATTTGCGTGGCGATGGAATGTTCAAGTGGCGGTTCGTGATCATGGGTGTCAAACAATGAACCGGAGACCGCCTGAGGCAGATGGTCTGGTTCGATCGCACCACCGCGGGCCACGATGACTGCGTGTTCCATTGCATTACGTAATTCTCGAACGTTGCCGTACCAAGGTCGCTGCTGTAACGCGTGCAACACGACATCGGAAAGCGCTGGTGCTGAAGCTTCTTGTCTCTGTGAGACGCCAAGAAAATGTTCGGCCAACTCGCGTATGTCGTCACGGCGATCGCGCAGCGGCGGGATGTCGATGCGAAACACACAGAGTCGGAAGTAAAGGTCATGGCGAAACGAACCGTCTTTGACCTTCGCCAACAGGTCTTGATGCGTCGCTGAGACGACACGGAAGCCAGTTTTCACCGGCTGGCCGGAACCAACGGGAACCACTTCGCCATCATCCAGTGCTCGCAGCAGTTTTACTTGCGTGGACAGCGGAATGTCGGCCACTTCGTCCAGAAACAGCGTGCCGCCATCGGCTTGAACCAAGAGACCGACACGATCTTGGTCCGCGCCAGTGAACGCCCCTTGTACGTGCCCGAACAGTTCGCTCTCGGTCAGCGCCAAACTGAGCGATGCGACGTTGACGGCGACAAACGGTCCTTCGTGCCGATCGCTGTACTGATGAATCGCGCTGGCAGACAATTCTTTTCCGGTGCCACTCTCGCCGCACAGCAGCACGCTGGCGTCCGAAGCAGCGGCCAGGGCGATGTGCTCGAATACCTTTTGCATGGCCGCCGAACGACCGACAAACCCGCCTACGTGGGCGGTCCGTGGAGGGTCGCTCGCCGGTGTGGGACCACTCGTCAACGCACGGATCAAGGCTCGCTGAACGATGTCCAGATCGAATGGTTTGACGATGTACTCGAAGGCCCCGTTACGAACCGCCTCGACGGCCGTCTCCAAGTCGCCGTATGCCGTGATGACGATAATCGGCACGACCTTTTCCAGACGATCGCGGAAGTGGTCAATCGCCGTCAGCCCATCCATGCCAGGCAGACGCACGTCGAGCACGATCACGTCGGGCCGAACCTCTTCGACTATTTCAAGGGCTTGCTCGGCCGACGAAGCCGTAACCACTTCGTGTCCAATGCTTTCGCCCAGGCGCGTTAAGCCCCAACAAATACTCTGTTCGTCATCAACTACCAGCAGCTTCGACACATTGAGTCTCCACGGTTGTAATCGGTAGGTCGACAGTAAAGCACGTCATGTCGTCACGACGACGCCAGTGTATTTCACCGCCATGCTGCTCGGCGATTTCACGCGCAACCGACAAACCGAGACCGGTACCGTCGGGCTTCTCCGTGACAAAGGGCTCGAACAGCTCCGCTTGCACGGAATTTGAAGGTCCATCGCCTGAGTCCGCAATTTCCAACAAAATGCGTTCCTGATCGTACTCGTCGAGGTGAATGGTCACCCTTGCTTGTCCAAAGCGTGGTAACGACGCGCCATCGCAGCGAGAAGCGGCTTCAATCGCATTGAGCAGCAGATTCAGCAACAGTTGCTCCAACGCATCCGAGTCGCCAGTTATCGTGAACTCTTTGGCGGGCGAACTCCATTCGAGTGCAACGCCGACATGACGCGCATACGGTTGCAGCAGTGGCAGGATGTTTTCGACCAGCGTGGCAAGATCGATCGCCACCGTGGGTCTTGTGCTCGGTTTTCCCAGCGAGAGAAAACGCTTCAGTTGCTTTTCCATCAACGTTATCTGCCGATCGGCCACTTCAAGGCAGTCGCAACTACTACCGGGCGTGCATACTTGTTGATGCAGTTCGATGGCGAGCCGGCACCCCGTTGCAGCGTTGCGCATTTGGTGCGCGATGCCATTGGCAAGTTGGCCAAGCGTATGGAGTCGTTCGCTGCGCCGTACCTCGTCTTCGTAGCGACTTAGTAACTCGGCCATGCGGCTGACGGACTCGCTCAGATCCCGCACTTCGTCGTCCCGATGAGGTAATTCCATGCGGCGAAAATCGCCCTCGGCAATCCGCCCGACCTGGCTTTGGAGCCGAAGCATCGGGCGCACGATGCGCGACGCAATCGCGGCTGCAAACATGATCAACAGCAACAGAGTAACCGCCCCGATGACCAAAGGTGGATAGACTGCCTGTCGCCACACTTCGCGGTAACTTTGCTCCGGGTAGAGAATATGAAGGCGAACGATCCTCATCCGTGTATTGTGTCGCCGTAGCCGTACGACAGCATGGAAATACCTTCGATCGCCAATGCTGATGGGGTTGCCAAGGGTTAGGTCTTCTGCCTGCTGCGGTCGCGCTTGCAATGGCAGATCCTCGGCATCCACAATCGTCACCAGAACCTGCCCGAAATCGTCGGCCACGACGAACTCCGCACCAGACAGTCCGCGCATCTGTCGCAATACTGCGCCTGTCAGTGGGAAGCTCGATTCGGACAGCGTGCTTGCTACCTCTTGCAACTGACGTTCGATCTGTTGCTTTGCCTTGCGGGCGGACAGATACGCATTCAGCGCGCTAACACCGACAAGCGCGCCAAGCATGACGACCATCATCGGCAGCATGATCTGATTCCGAAGTGGCCAGCGCATCGCGGATATTCCTCAACAGAAATACCGTTTCAATTCCATCCTAGAACGAACCGGGGACACCGTGTTCAGCCGAGGCAACGGACCGTCGAGCGGCGCCTTGTGAAGGCGATTGCGGAAAGACGAGGTGTCTATTGTTCCGCCACGGGTGTCGAAAAAAACGTCACGCTTGCTGCCTCTTGATGTGACAGAGTGTCCCAGTCACACGGTTCCTAACGTATTTCCTTGCGTTGCTTCCGTCAATCCCGCGCGGCATCGCATTTGCTAGGAAGTCTCCTGTGTCGCACTGACGCTGTTCGCTGTAATCCCAATAGATCGCGGCGACTCTTTGTTCATAATTCACGTCGCCGACGAATGCCGATGAATAACATACCCTCGGATGCAGAACCTCATGACGAACCGCCTCCCGATGATACCGATCGTCCACGGATCATCCGATCCGAGGATGTGCTGCAAGGTCGTCGCGAAGTGTGGATTGAGCATGGCGAGGAAATGTACCGCTTACGCGTTACCTCGTCGAACAAACTGTATCTGACAAAATAGACCGGTTTGTTTGTCGTATTTGCCAATCGTTCGATTAGCAATGGCATAGATGTGTTCACGATCAACAGCAACCCCTTGATGGGCTTGACTGGCTGGAAAGCGCCCCAAGACTTTTGCGGTCAACGGGTCGTCCGCGTGTGCCGGAGGCATCAGCGATGCTATTACCGCAAGAGTTAATGGCAGAATCAATTTGAAGTCGCGGTGCATCGACGCTGTTTTCTCAACGAACAAGCTCGTGAGGGTTCAACCGACAGCGTTCAATCGAGAATCTCCAAGACCGACTCGGGGGGGCGCCCCAGTCGGGCGGCGGTTCCACAAACGACAATCGGTCGCTCGATGATCTCTGGGTGTGCCGCCATTCGGGCGATCAACGTGTCGGCATCGTCGGTCTCCTCGAGCCCCAGCGCGCGATACTCCTTGCGGCGAATCAGTTCGTTGGGCGCGATGCCGAGTTTCTTCAGCAGTTTCTTCAAAGTTGCCACGTCGGGCGGGGTCTTTAGATACTCGATCACCGTCGGTTCGATGTCGTTCGCTTGCAAAAGCGACAGCGTTTGCCGGCTCTTGGTGCAGCGAGGATTGTGATAGATCGTCACCCGCGGGGCAGGCTTCTTCTTCGGGCTCATCGTTCGTCCATGGGATTGCGGCGGGTGTTACTGTTCTGTTTGCTCGACTCTCGGGCCGATTCACTTTGCCGCGGCACATAGGCCACCGAGGCTTGCAACGCGTGGGCGCAGGAACAACCGGCGCTGGTCTCGGGGGCCAGCAACACACCGCCGGTGGGAATCAAACTCAGCCAACAACCGCTACGAATGCCCTGCATTTCGGTTCGCTCACCGGTGACTAAATCGCGCATGCCGTGGAACTCGTAGCGGCGAAACATCGTATGCAGCGACGCGGAGGTGACCCCGCAGCCGTGCCAG
>CAZNXE010000188.1:0-11439 GCA_964576465.1 uncultured Planctomycetaceae bacterium | reverse complement strand
ATTAACGCCAATATCCCCGAATTCAGCCACGGCAACCGCTTCAATCACGAGCCGACTTTACGACCGTGCTGCACAACGAGTTCCACGCGGTCCGCGCAGGTCACGTCGAAGCCGTTTGGCCGTTGGCTGCACGCGGACAGTTGCGGTGATCGTCGGGAGATCGTCGATCGAAATACGCCGACTATTGCAGGGGTCGCATCGTATCACACGAGTGAGAATGCCATGGCAAACTATAGCGACGAAGAGTTGATCGAGTTCTTAACGACTCAAGGATATGGAAAAACCGAGATTGACAAGATCCTCGTCAAGCTTCGCGAGTACGATTCCTCGGTCTTCCGTCAGTCGGTGTTCGACGCCATCGAAACCGGCGGGTTCGATCTGCGCTCCCTCATCGATAAGGCGATAGGCGACGAATCGTCTGATGAGGCAACCTGATGCCGCTTGTGAGACGTTCATTTGAGTCGAAACGTCTCTTCCGCTGGGTCGACGTTCAGCTCGACGTTGATGAACTTGGCATCACGAACGAGCACCTCACCTGCCGAGTCGACCAGTCGGCGGAGCAGTTGGGTCTGTTGATCGATCCATAGCTGACGATCGGTCATGTCCGTGTCAGTCGCTTCACCAGAAATGGCAACCACATAGCAGGGACTACCGTCCAATTCCTCATTGGGCAGTCGCGTGAGTTGCCAACCCTCGGCCGTGGCATCGCGAAATTCTTGAATCTCGATTCCCCAGGCGGTTTCATAAAAGCGACGGCCCCGCAAGCCGCGAAGACGGTCGTCGTCGGGCTTGAGTGTCAGCACAAGCAGCGACAAGGCGCCGCCATGTTTGCCGTGAATCACGCCTTCTGAATTGAGCGTGACGACCGCCCCCAGGTTGTCGCCCTCGATCACCGTATTGCGGTACAGCGACGGCCGCTTGAAGACGACATCAAGCACTTTGTTGTCTTCCTCGTCCCCGTTGCGAAGAAACACGACTGTCGTGCAGTGGTAGTCTTCGATGGTTTCCCAACGCTGCGAGGCCAGATCGAGTATCTGCTCGGCTGTGAGTTCGACCTCTTCTTCCTCCTCGGCTGCGGGCGACTCGCTTCCCAGCGGTTCAACAGCCGGCGGTGGCGTCGCCTTGCGATTTCGCAGCGCAGTTAGATTTCGCTGTTCAGCCATCTCCGACCACAACACATAGGCCACCACGGCAACACATGGCATAAGCACGAGCGTACCGCGACGAAGATATCGATTCATGGGTAACGTCCTGATGGCGGAAACGAAGGGAATTACGCACGACTTCTTTGTAGCGTAGCGGAACCCCCGACAACAACGTCATCGTCGTCCTTCGACTGTCTACAACGTTTTAGAGGCGACAAAATCTCAAGAAAACGGGGACCGGGAGGGACGTACTTCCAAAATGCAAGAACATCCGAAACTCATGCAGGTCGAAGATCGACCCCACATCCGCCGCAGACGGGATCGCCGGGAATCACATCCACCCCACATTGTGGGCAAGCAAAGCGAACCTTCTTGTTAATCGATGAGCCAACGTGGTCAGCAAAGTAGGTCCAGCAATGCGGACAGATGTGGAAGGTTGTCGGCACGACCTTACGACACTTCGGGCATGTAAAGGTTTCGGCACCCAAGAGCGATGTGCCGCTTTGGCCAGTGCCCGAGCCGGAATCGCCCGGGTTGCGGCGGTGTGTTGTCTCTTGATGAACCGGGAGGGCTTCTTCCTCATGCATGGGGGGCCCCAACATATCGAGAACCGTATCCTCGGAGATCTTCGCCTCTTCGGGATCGGGGACATAGATCCGCGCCTGGCACTTCGGGCACATCCCCGTTTGCCCCGCGTACTTGTCCTTAAGTTTCAGTGGATGACCGTTTGGACAAGTGACTTTGATTGACATCGCATAGGCCTCCCGAAGCGGGGCTGTGGATCGAGACCCGCAACAGACGATTCACCCTTGCGGAGGAGTTCCCGTGAGGATGAGACAAATGATTGTGATGGACTTGTTATCCACGGGTCGACCATGACGATCGCGACACTGCCACGCGCAAGGTATCACGATCAACATTGTCAGCCCAAACGATGCCCGATCTCAGTTCCGTAGCTGAACGCTACCTAGAGAAGTGCGACGGCGACCCTCTTCCGATCGTTCAATGGGCGTCAGCCCTCACCGTCTACAACCGATTCTAACCACGATTACCGATCGTGGCAAAAAAACGACGAAGGCTCTCTTCTGGCGTACGAGCGAAGCGGCCTTAGTCGAGAATCCTTCGCACGATGGCACCTCGATTGTCGGCTTTGGCCACCACGATTTCCCGTGTTGTGGCGTCTGACCGCTTGGTCAAGCGGCTGCGAAGCGCCGCGGCGGCCTCTTGGCCAGGGCATACACAAAAAACCCCCGGCCCCCACGAGCTTTGTGCAATGCCTCGTCCGCCCAAGTTTCGCAGAATCTCGACGGATTCGGCGGCTGGCCCCAAAGCGTAGGGCCCTCCTTGAGCGTGCGAGAAGCAACTTCCCGCCAGCTTGCCGAAGTGTTCCAGCGCGTCGGCAAATGTCTCGAAATCGGCTTCGACGGCGGCTGGCAACAATTCGATCAGCAGGATTCGACACATCTCGGCGGTGACTTCGTGCGGCACGGGGGGTAATTGCGTCATGGCATCCGCCTCCGCGGCGCCGCTCAAACCGCTAGTATCACAAGGCAATAGCAACACGAAACGCCACGTTTCTGGGAGGGGCACACGAGTAATCAGGGGACCGAAACCTTCGCTGTTTCGTTTGCCAGCTTCCAAGATCAACCCGCCGCTGGCAAAGCCGTGCGTTCCGACTGCCGATCGTTTCCCACGCTGCACGCGTTTTCCCAGTTGAACGATGTCGTCACGGGGCCGGCCTTCCATTTCCGCGATGCCTGCCGCCACGGCCAGCGCCAGTTGCGTGCCGCTCCCAAGCCCGACATGCGATGGCGGGGCATCAAGCACTTGAATCGAAGCCTGCGGTTCGCCCTGTGTTGCGACCGTGGCCAAACGCGCGAAGTGTGCCACGCGCTCGGCCTCCGGCCCTTGCACCTCAAAATGATTGGACGAGCTGATGCGTAGACGGATTCGTGGCCGATCGATCATGATCCCCAGCCCGCCGAATTGGCGCGTCACGCCATGGCCAAAGGCCAGCATCCCGCAATGCAGCCGGCTCGGCGCGCTGACTTCGACACATTTGGGGTGCATGGGAATCTTTCTCACAATCAATACATTATGTCGCTACGCGCGTGTCTTGGTGATGAAGCCATCGCCGGTGGCAGCTTCGATGTGAGCGTTGAGGAAGTCCATCGCGCGATGTTCCTGCAAGCTACCCGTCTTTTCGACGATGACACTCAATCGTTTCATTTCGTCCAGGATTTCCTTAGTCGGAAGAATTCCGACGCGTGTGGCCAGGATGGCGGCCTCGACCACCGCATGTTTCGCTCGATTGAACCCAAAAAAATCGCGTAGACGACCACGGTCGACCACATCGGTCTCAAACTCCGCGCGCGGTTCTCGGTCGTCGATCGACGTCACGCGGAGAGCATACCAACGGCAAGCACCGGTCAAGATCACCCCCGCGACCGACGTCGTGGGCATCAATTCTGGCAGCGGCGCAAGGTCTCCGACGGCTGCTTTGGCAAGCATTTCAACGTCGTCCACCACGTGGAACACCGCTTCACTGGTGCGTTTGAGGTTCGCATAGGTCGTCGATGTTTGAAAGGGTCGCAGCCGCATGTGCGAAAACGACGGATCAACCAATGGCCCCATCGGCGAGATGTTCGGCGATCCGTCCGCGTTCAGTGTGGTAACGATGCCTTCGAGAATCATGTCATGCTGCATCAGAATGTTACCGGTCGAGTCGGGGTAGCGCGGGACACCACGGGATCACCGCGACGTTCGCTTGCAATCGATGGTTCAGGGCCACGCGGTGGGGAGCCGGCTGCTCGCAGGAATGACGATAAGATCGGGTATCCAACGTCCGTTAAGACCGACTCCGGATGAAATTGCACACCGAAGATGGGTCGCTGCCGATGGCGGACGGCCATTACCGTACCATCTTTCAGTCGGGCGTCGATCAACAGCTCATCGGGCAAGGTCGCTTCTTCGACCACCAGCGAGTGGTAACGACACGCGGTCACGGGGTTGGGCAGCTTGGCCATCAGTCCCTGCTGTTGATGATCGATCAGACTTGTTCGACCGTGCATTGGTTCGGTTGCCCGAACGACGCGACCGCCGAATGCCACAACGATGGCTTGATGCCCCAGGCAAACTCCCAGCATCGGGAATTCATCTTTCAACGCGCGAATCACCTCCAGCGAACAGCCAGCCTCGCGGGGAGTACACGGACCGGGCGAAAGCACGATGGCATCGGGTCGCATGTCGCGCACGGCAGCGACGTCGATTGCATCATTTCGCACGACCATCGTCGTCTGCCCCAGCCGCTCGAAATATCGCGCGAGGTTGAAGACGAAGCTATCGTAGTTATCGATCAGCAGAATCATCGCGCCGGTCTGTCTCTCGTGTCGGGAAACCTGTTGGCGAGTGTAAATCTATCGCAGGGCACGTAACAAGCCCTCGGCCTTGTGCCACGTCTCTTCATACTCGAATCGGGGCGTCGACTGGGCGACAATGCCACCGCCGACGGGGGCCTGCCACCAACCTCGACCGCAGGTGAACGTGCGAATGAGAATACTGGTATCCATGGTGCCGTCGAAGCCGATGTAGCCCAAGGATCCGCAGTACGCACCTCGGGCTGTTGGCTCCAGTTCGGCGATGATCTCCATCGCGCGAATCTTGGGAGCACCGGTGATCGACCCGCCGGGGATCGTCGCGCGTAGCAACTCGATGGGAGTGACATCCTCGGCCAGCTCACCGCGAATCTCGGAGACCAGATGCTGCACGAACGCATACGTTTCCAGCCGGCAAAGATCGGCCACATAAACGCTGTCGGCCTGGCAAACCCGCGATAGATCGTTTCGCAACAGGTCGACGATCATCACGTTCTCGGCCCGATCTTTCTCGCTCGCTTGCAAGTCGTCGCCGGCAAACAAGTCGGCTTCCGGCGACGCGGTGCGACCCCGAGTTCCTTTGATCGGCCGCGCCTCGACTTGGCGGTCCACCACACTGAGGAATCGCTCGGGCGACGCACTGGCTAGCTGATAATCTCCCATGTCGAAGAAGCCGGCGAATGTCGCTGGGTTGCGCTTTCGCAAGCGGAGATAAAGTGACACCGCCTCGTCGTGCGCGGGATACAGCAGCCGCTGTGCCAGGTTCACTTGGAAAATGTCGCCGGCGAAAACATACTCGATTGCCCGGTCGACGCCCCGCAGATATCCTTCTCGCGAGAAGTTGCTCGTTAGCTCCGGCAATCCACCCACGTCGAATTGCGGCGCGAGGTCCGACCGGGGCAGGGCGGAGGATGTAGGTCGCGCGATCCGCGAAGGATATGGCGAGGGACGCTGCAACCGATCGCGGAACTCCTGCACTCTTCTTGCCGCGCGGTTGCGTCGTCGCGATGGGTCGATCTCCGGCAAGCCGTGGGAGATGATCCAACCTTGTTCGGTCATATGGTCGAAAGCCAGCACCACGTCATACAGCCCCATCGCCAGCGCTGGCAATTGAAACTCGTCCCACTGCGGGCTTGGCAGGTTTTCGATCTGACGCCCAAGATCGTAACTCAGCAGCCCCGCGGCACCGCCTTGAAAGGGTGGCAGCCCCTCGACGCGATGGACCTGATGCTCGTAAAGTTTCGTCTTTAGCACAGCCAGGGAGTCCGCGTCTTCGACTTGCTGTTCGACATAATCAAACGGATCGGCGGCGACGAACGAATAGCGTCCCAATCGCTCGTGTCGCAGCGCGCTGTCGAAGTAAATCACGTGCGGCAAGTCGATCAGCCGCAGAAATGCATCGCATGCGTCGAGCCCGGCATCGAGTGGTTCGACGATCGGTTCGATCGCGTTGTTTGCACCTTCGTCGACCGTCACGGGGCATCTCCGCTGCTGTTTCCAGGTCGTCGCTTTGAGCGATGCGATTGTTCTTTCTTGGTCAAGAATCCCCAGTCTAGGGCCTGATCTTGGCGGTATTGTTTCCCGAGCTGCAAGGCAACTGCCGCCTTTGCCATTTCGTAGCCGAGATAGAAGGCATGTTCCGCATCGATCTCTCGCGAGGCGTCTCGACGCATTTTCTCGAACAGCGTGAACGGATCTTCATCGCTCCACATCGTTCGCTCTGCCAGGGCGTGGAGCTTTCCATCTTCGGCAAACAGCCGGTAGTTACGATCCTTAATCTCCGCGGCGAGGCGCGCCAGTTCATCAGGGCCATGTTCGTGAATCGCCGTGTCGCGCAGCGCAACCAACTGTGGTTCGACATGTTTGGGAAGTGTCTTGTGGTGGATGGAGTGGAACATCAACCGTCGGGCTAAATCGCATTCAGCAACCGAACTTCGCGCCCAATTGATCACTTGGGTCGTGAGCACGCTGCGGATACCAAGCTCTTGGCAAAACCCAAGCAACAGCACGTTGATGCCGGCGGAATCGACGTCGGTCAGTTCGGTCAGGTTGCCAATACCCATCATCATCGGCAGATCGCCGTACTGTCGGCGAACTTCGAGATATCGGTCGAGACTCTTCGCGAATCCGAACCCGATTGGCGCAAGGATCGGGTCGATGCGAAACGGCACGCCCGCGGCTTGGAGTTCCGCAATGCTCTCATCGAGACCATTCAGTGTCCCGGCGGTGTCGGGGATGACCACGACTTCGCATCCCCACTGCTTGGCCACGTGTCGGTTTCGTTGGTCGACTGACAACACCAGCTCGGCCCCGGCAGCGACTGCCGCCTCGACTTCTACGACATTGAAGCTGTCGATCGAAACACGATGTCCAACATCGCGGAGCGCATGAACAACCTCGCCGACGCCACGCCAAGTGTCGCCAGGGTCGCAACCGACGTCGATAATGTCGGCCCCATCCTCGCCCAATTGCTTAGCCTCCCTCAAGATGGCTTCTAAAGTGAGCCGCGGCGCGTGGTTGATTTCGGCGATGATTTCAATGTCGTACTTGCCGTAGTCCTCGTCTCGACCACCCACTTGGCCGACCCCAAAAGATTGCGGCAACTCGCGGTGATCCTTGGGCCCTCGTTCGACTGGCAAACCGAGTTGTTTCTCCAGCGAGGCAAGGTCTCCGAGACAATAGCCCGGCAACATAACGCGCGTCGTATCGACCGGTACGGAAATGCGCGGTGCGACCCAGTCGGTGGTCAATAAGGCGGCTACGGTAATCGGCAGCGTCTGCACCGAATAGTCCAGTGCAACCTGGGCTGCAATGGCGGCAAGCGTGCGTTGGAGGGCGGGCGCGGCAAGCCGGCCGGTGACGAAATGGATTCGTTCGCGTGTCATGTGAACTGTAACGTCGTGGAACAACGTATCGCCAGGCCCCGCATTCAACCGACCGACAGTCCGCCGTTGATGGGGACCACTTGTCCGGTCATGAACGAGGCGTCGTCAGACACCAAGAACCGTGCGACCCGGGCCACATCTTCGGGCGTTCCCCAGCGGCCTAACAACGACTCGGCGGTTGCACGTTTCTGCCAATCTTCCGAGGCATGTTCGCCCCAGGTCGTCTTGATCCAACCAGGCGCGAGGCAATTGACGCGGACCTTTGGCGCGAGCGACTTGGCGAGGCTTTTGGTGAACGCCATCACGGCCCCCTTGGTTGCCGTGAACAGTTGACCGCTGTCACCGGCCATGCCGACGGTCACCTGATCCCAACCCATGTTGAGAATCACACCGCCACCATGCTCACACATCCGCCGCCCCACTTCCCGGGCGAGATGAATGGTGGCCAGCACATCGACCTTCCATAATGCTTCGAGTTTTTGATCGAACGACCAGCCGGCATTCTTGCCCGTCAATACATCGACGCCCGCGTTGTTGATCCACACGTCGATGTGACCCTGCCACTGCCAAGCCTGACGGGCGAGCGATTCCTGGCCTTCGCGCTCCCGCAGATCGGCCATCACCAGTTCTGTTTCGCGCCCCATCGACCGGATTTGCTCGGCGACTTCAAGCAGTTGTTGCCGCGAAGATCGAGCATGCAAGACGAGATCGGCTCCCGCGGCTGCTAACTCCAGCGCAATGGCCCGACCGATTCCCGAGGAAGCTCCTGTTACTGCCGCCACGCGACCAGAGAGTGACCGTCCCGCGGGAGTGCCCACACCGTCAAGATTGTCTTCTGGACCACGAGTATTCATCATGCATCGTTTGTAGCCCCGCCTGAACAGACCGGCAACTGCCCTGTTGCTGCCGGTATCGCATGCTTGGGAGCCACGACGGGGCTCATTATCCGCACATTCGACGGGCTTTTTGCCATCTTGCGTCGCTGGGGCATCGTATTTAGGTTAATCACACTCCGGTCTCGACGGTTGAGATTAGTATTACATACAGCCGTGACCATTTCGGTCGGTGTTGCAACCATCGACACGCCATGACGTTCGGGGGGCATTGCGAGCCGGGCCGGGTCTCGCATCAGTTGTGCGGTGCGGATAGGAAAACGCCGCACGTGGGGATTTTCATTCAGTTCGGGCCGTCTGTTGCCCGTGTGGGTTCATTTCAAGCTGCCGTAGCCACTCCCATGACATTCAATCTTCGTGAGCAAATCGGCAATTCGGCATTCGCGTTCCGCGGCTACAACATCGACAACCTCGGCCGCACGAATGAATTGCTCAACCACCACGCCTACGGTCCCGTGGTCAAAGAACTGCTCACCGAAGCATCCGAAATTGCCTCGGATGCGGCCGGCGAAGAGATTGATCTGGTGCGGCGGGTGAGCGAAAAGGCCGAGTCGAACCTTGACACATTCGCTGCCGATATGGCCCAAGTGATTGCGACGGAGCTGGCCCAAATCCGAATTCTCGAGCAGTTCTTCGACTTGCCCATGAGCAAGGCGAAGGTGATGTTCGGCTATAGTCTTGGTGAAGTGGCAGCGCTCATCGCGTCGGACGTCTACGGCATGAGAGATCTCTTGACGGCCCCACTGACGCTGGCGGGCGACTGTGCCGAATTGGCTCGCGATGTGACGATGGGCGTGTTGTTTTCCCGCGGTCCTGCTTTGGATTTTGCCGCGGTTGAACGGCTGTGCATCGACATCAATGCCGAGGGCAATGGGGTGATCGACATCTCGACTTTTCTGTCCCCAAATACCCTATTACTACTTGGCCAAAATGGCACGATTGATACATTCCGAAAGCGGATGCACGATGTTCTTCCAGAGAAAGCCCACTTGCGGAAGAACGACCATTCCTGGCCGCCGCTGCATACCTCACTGTTGTGGGAAAAGTCGATCCCCAATCGTGCCGCGGTGTTGCAGCACACCATGGTCGGCGGTTTCAAGGCGCCAGAGCCGCCGATCATCTCCTGCGTGACCGGCAAGACGAGCTACAACGATCACAACAGCCGCGAGATACTCAATCAATGGATCGATCATCCACAAAAACTGTGGGACGTGGTATACGAAACGCTCTCCATGGGCATCGATGTGGTGATTCACGTTGGGCCCGAGCCAAACCTCATTCCGGCCACGTTCAAGCGGCTCAGCGACAACGTGAGCGCTCAACTTAAAGGACGCTCGCTCAACAGCGTCGGCCTGCGGGCCATGTCGGGCATGGTCCGACGCCCCTGGCTAAGCAAGATGCTCTCCTCCCGCGCCGCGCTGCTCCGCGCCCCGTTCGTTCAGCACATCATCCTGGAAGACTGGCTACTAGAGCAATCGCCGCCATCGTAGTTGATATCTTGTTCGGCGGGGTTCAACCAGCCATGCTCAACTCAGTCGGTACGACTGGTGACTTCGATCAAGTGCCAGCCGAACTGGGTCTGAATCGGATCGCTGACTTCGCCGATCGGGGCGGAGAAGACGACCGTATCGAACTCAGCCACCATTTGACCGGGACCGAAGGAGCCTAGGTCGCCGCCACCTTGCTTTCCCGAAGGGCATGTCGAGTGGGTTCGTGCCAGATCGGCGAAATCGGCGCCGCCGGCAATCTCGTCTTTTAGCTTCTGGCAGGCGTCTTCACTACTGACCAGAATATGTCGTGCGGATGCTTTTGGCATGGCTGTTTTTCCTCGTTAAGATCGGTCCTAAAGTTCCCGTCGGCCGCATGGATGTCGCAAACCAACACTATTTCTGCGCACAGCTTAACGAATGAACCGATTCGATCAACGATGGCGGAAGGAGATTCGCCGCCGGTGGCAGCTTTTCTTGCAAACTCCTCGCATTTCGTGGATACTTTAGGTGGTCGATTCACCGTCGGCTGACCTCTCACCGGCACTCTCCAGATGGATTGCCTGGGTGAGGCGGACAGCAGTTGCGGAGATCGCCTCCCCGATATTTCCCACCTAGCGGATTCCTCCCCAGCCTGCCAGGAATCCAATCGACACTACGAGGATCGCTCGATGAGTCGCTGCTTGCTCCAACCAGGCGTGCTTCAACAGTGGACGCTGTTCTCTTTGGCGATCGTATTGGTGATCGCAATGCCGCTTGTTGCCCTCGGCGCACAGCCAGAGGACGAAGGTCCACTTACCTTTGAGCGTCACGTCCGCCCGATTCTTAAGGCCTACTGCTTTCATTGTCACGGCAGCGAGGACGAGCTCAACGGCGGACTCGATTTGCGTCTGCGGCGGTTGATGGTCGCCGGCGGCGATTCAGGTCCGGCGATCGTCGAAAGAGACGCGGCGAACAGCTTCTTGATTCAACGCTTGATCGACGGCGACATGCCACCAGAAGGCGAACCGTTGACGCCCGAGCAGATACAGTTGATCTCGCGATGGATCGATCAGGGAGCGGTAACTGCTCGACCGGAACCCGAATCGCTCGATGCCGGTACGCAGATCACGCCCGAAGATCGTGAGTATTGGGCGTTTCAACCTGTTCGCCGACCGGCGATGCCGGTTGTTGAACATGCCGATCGGGTTCGCACTCCTGTCGATGCGTTTCTGTTGGCTCGGCTGGAAGCCGAAGGGCTCTCGTTCAGCGCACCCGCCGACCGAATCACGATGTTGCGTCGGGCGACGTACGATCTAGTGGGGCTGCCACCGACTCCCGACGAGGTCGCAACGTTTCTGAACGACGATTCCCCGGAGGCCTACGAGCGGCTTATCGATCGGTTATTGGAATCGCCCCATTACGGCGAACGCTGGGGACGGCACTGGCTCGACGTGGCAGGCTACGCCGATAGCGAAGGCTACACCGATGCCGACACGCCACGTCCGAATGCCTTTCGCTACCGCGATTGGGTCATCCGTGCGTTGAACGCCGACATGCCGTTCGATCGCTTTGTTCGTGAACAACTTGCCGGCGATGAAATGGTCGATCTGCCTTACAAGGATCTTTCCGCACAGGAGATCGACCTCCTAGCCGCCACGGGTTTCTTACGCATG
>CAZNXE010000187.1:0-11475 GCA_964576465.1 uncultured Planctomycetaceae bacterium | reverse complement strand
GCGACCCCCTCGATCCGGGATCGACCGTGCCCACCGGCCGCGATCTCGGGCTGCTTACGGGTCCTGAGAGCATCTTTGACGTCGTGGGTGGCTTGGACGAAGGCGACTTGTTCTCCTTCCAAATCGACGCGCCCACCGAGGTGCTGATCGTCCTGGAAGGTCTGAATGAGAACGTCGAGCTTTGGCTCTTCGCCGACCTGAATGAAAATGGACAATTTGATGGTGGAGAACAACTGACCGGCAGTACAAGCACGAACGGCGGCGTGTTCATCGAGCAGTTAGTACCCAATCCGGACGGCACGCCTGCCAACTACAACGTGTTCGTCCAACGCAACTCGTTCGCCGAGGCTACCACCTACGACTTGACGATCACGCCTGTTTCTGCTCCCGTAGCTAACCCTGCGGATCCTGGCGAAACACTTGCTAACGCTCTGAACCTTGGAACGCTCAACACCCTCATAAGTCGAACCGATGGTGTCGGAGCCGATCCGATCGACGTCTACGCGTTCACGCTCACCGATCCGGCAACGCTCGAACTGATCTTTCGTGACCTCACCGAGGACATCAGCGTCTTCTTGATCAACGACCTCAACGACAACGACATCTTCGATAGCGGTGAAACGCTACGGTCGTTCGACGTCTTCGCCGGTCAACTCGTGCGGAGGACCGATGAACTTGTGCCGGGTGACTACAACCTCTGGGTGCAGCGAAGATTGTCCGACGACAGTACCGCCTATACCTTCAGCATCGACGCCACACCGATCCTGGTAACCGAAGCAAGCGACCCTGGGAACGATCTGGCGCAAGCCAGCAACCTCGGAACAATAACTGCACCGATCACGGTCCGGGAGATTGTCGGTGGCTTCGATCCCATCGACGTCTACGCGTTCACGCTTACCGATCCCGCAACACTCGAACTGATCTTTCGTGATCTCACCGACGAAATCAGCGTCTTCTTGCTCAACGACCTCAACGACAACGATGTCTTCGATAGCGGTGAAACGCTCCAATCGTTCAACTTCGCCGGCCAGTTCTTACGCACGACCGAGGAGTTGGTGCCGGGAGACTACAACCTCTGGGTGCAGCGACGAAATGCCGATGACAGTACCGCCTACACCTTCAGCCTCGACGTCACGCCGATCGCGGTAACCGAAGCAATTGACCCTGGGAATGATCTAGCACAAGCCAGTGACCTAGGGACGATAACTGCACCGATCACGGTCCGGGAGATTGTCGGTGGCTTCGATCCCATCGACGTCTACGCGTTCACGCTTACCGATCCCGCAACACTCGAACTGATCTTTCGTGATCTCACCGACGAAATCAGCGTCTTCTTGCTCAACGACCTCAACGACAACGATGTCTTCGATAGCGGTGAAACGCTCCAATCGTTCAACTTCGCCGGCCAGTTCTTACGCACGACCGAGGAGTTGGTGCCGGGAGACTACAACCTCTGGGTGCAGCGACGAAATGCCGATGACAGTACCGCCTACACCTTCAGCCTCGACGTCACGCCAGTTCCGCCAGGATTGGCCCCCAGTATCGCGTCTTCTTCAGACCCAGACGCGTTCTCCGCTGGATTCTCTGAATTGGACGATGATGATTTTCTCGTACCTTTGATCGAATCAGATTCGGCGCTCGGCGCCGAGTCCTCGTGGTTTGAATCAAT
Organism: uncultured Planctomycetaceae bacterium; assembly: GCA_964576465.1. GTDB lineage: Bacteria > Planctomycetota > Planctomycetia > Pirellulales > JAEUIK01 > CAZNXE01. Next base: position 9,806 of record CAZNXE010000187.1, on the reverse strand, counting down.
CGTCGACGAGATCATGGAAGAGAACCTCGACGAGCTGTTGATCTAAGCCGTGTTTTCGTAGATTCCGTCGCTCAAGTCGAGATTCTTTCCACGTAAATTGTGCAAGCTTCAGTACGAGTGGATCAGGCGGGGTTGATTCCAAGAACGCGCTCGATACACCAGAGCGCTTACCAGCCGCTGATTTGTCCCAGATCAGGAATAGCCTCCACGCTCGCTCCACCACACCATCGGTTTCAGAGAACCGAAGCTATCTTATCCTGACTCCCGTTAGGAAGCCGCCTTCAGGCAAGTTGAATCCATCCTGGGAGTAGCTCTGGAGTGCGTTCCATCGTTTGGCCGGGGCCGACGAGCACGACGAGTGACAGGTTGGGAATTGATACATTCATTTGGATGACGGCCCAAAGGCGGCACGAATAGCCTCAAGTTGGTGATAAGCGGCTTTGAACTCCTCTGATAAATCTGCATGGGCAGGGGAAGACCGCCACTCTTGTCGGCTGAATAGGAGAGCCGCATCCATCAGGGCGTCATCACGGTCCTGGTTGGTCAGTGGGTAGGTCTTAAGGGTTCGTTCCGAACCGTCGTGTCGACGGATAGCCAGTTCGTAACCCGGAGGCCGTGGCGTTGGGCGCGTCGGTCGCCCCCCACCTGCGTTAGGTGTGCAGACATCTTTGCGCGCTCATGACGAACCGTCCTGAGTTATAAAGGCAATGTTCAGAAACGGCATGAAGACCGCTACATTTGTACCATGTCTCCTATCGTGCGACGGTGCCCCCCCCGCAGGAAAAGGACGTTGGCGAATTGCGTTCGGTGGCGCACGTCGACGCAGCTTTGATAGAGTAACGTCGACTCAAGTAGCGCCACTAGGTTGGCGTTGGGCGATAATCGAGTTGTTCCAGAAAGCCGTCGAACGTGAGATGTCTCGAATAACGGCTTCTCGTGATACTCCAGTGTCACACCAATCATGCGCCATCACTTCTCAAACGACTGGCGTTGAGAACTTCCGCGGACATCACCGTAAACGAGCCGCCACCTTGGGCGGCTTTGGTGGCGGGATCGCTGGCGGCCGGAGGCCGACTTGGCTTCGGCTCTGCTGTGGGCAGATCGCCTCTATGAGGGCACGCCGCTCGGGGGACATGATCGCCCCCGAGACCCCGCTCTGCGACACGCCTGCTCGCACACTGCTCAACGTTGGCGGCTGCGAACGGGGTCTCGGGGGCTTTCGAGAAGACAAACGCCACGAGTGTCGTTCGCTGTCTCTTCGTGGCCTCCGCTGTTCGCTGCGGCCAATAAAGCCCCTCGCAGCGTGCCGCACTTCACCCGACTCTACAGCCGGGCTACGTCGCAGAGCGAAACTACACCGCGGCGAGTAGCCGCGGTCACGCCATGACCGTTTTTCGATCACTTGCCGGTCTGGATTTTCTGCCAGTCATCCAGACTCAGCGATTCCGGCTGGCGACCCCAGTACCGCCCATCGTGCATCGTCCGGTTCCAGCCCAGCCGCACCGGTCCGTGTTCTGCCAGCAGCGGCAATGCTTGGCCCACGCCGTTCAACCCTTCGTCATCACAGTCGAGCAGCAATGTCATGATCGCGGTTCGTATCCCACCACTGATCTCGCTTCCCATTTCTCTCGCGAGCTTGGCCGCCTTCGCGGCTTGCTCTCGCGTGATCGTGTTCGAGCATACCGCAACGGCCGACACGCCGAGGCTGTGCAACCGGATCGCATCGTTCGGGCCTTCGACAATGACCAGGCTATTTCCTTCAGCCACCTCGTGCTCGCCGTATAATTCGATCCCGCGATGGAAGCCTTTCACGAACTGCGTCTTGATCGGTTCGCGATCCTTCTTGCCACCGGCAAGCCATCGCTGGTGCCGCTCTTCGTACTTTGGATCGCGGCCGAAGTATGTGAGAACCTCGCCAGCCGGCGAGTCATACGCATAGACGACCTTCCCTCGCAACATTGTCTTGGCGTCTTGCGGGAGGTACCCCATTCGCCATTTCTTGCAGACCTCAGGCGTGAGGAACGGTCGGCTGCGGAAGTAGCGGCTCGCCGCCGGTGGCATCTCGGCCGGATCGGTGACCAACTGCTCGTGAAGCGTGACAAGCTCGCGGGCCCGTTCGTTTTCTGACTGTGCGAGCGGCACGTTCACCTTGGGTTCCTCCACCTGCGCATCCACGGGAGCGGTTTGTTTCGCTTGGCTGACCGCGCTGCTCGTTTCACCAGCGGCCATGGCCTTGAGATCGGCCGCGATCTCTTTGAAGCGTTGACCGCGCGGACGACCGCCGGCGGTTTCTCCGGGCTTCATCAGATCGCAGAGGCCGATCAGATTGCCGCCCTTGCCGCAACCGTATTGGTGACAACGCCACTTCTTGGCCGGATCGTTTTCTTGAATGGCCACCGCGCGGTCGCCCGTCTCTTCCGTGCGGCCGCACGCCAGAAAACATCGCGTGCGTGTTTCCTTGCCCGTGCGGTGAAGTTCCGGCAATTCGACTCCGTAGAAGGTCGCCGCCTGTTGCAGGGCGACCTGCGGCATCAGTTCGTCGACGTTGATGAACGATCGTTTTCGCTCTGGCATCAAGCGGGATTGGGAGAAAGAAAAGGGGAAGGATGATACGATCGCTTCCGACACATGGCAAGCAAACTTTTTCAGCCGCGGCTCGGCTCCCGTGATACGGAGATTCTCACCGCTTTGGATTGCTCGCCGCTCACCGCCCGGCAGATCAAACGCATTAGCACGACGTGGCCTGCTCCGTTTGGTTCGCACCGCATGACGCAAGAAACGCTCCAGCGTCTCACCGCCGTCGGTCTTGTGCATACGTATCGTTACGCCGCGATCCATCCCGGGCAGCCGCAGAACTATTACCGGCTTGCCCGGGGCGGCTATCAATTGCTACACGGCCCCGAGGCGATCGCGCCGACCAAAGGCTACTTCTCGCCGATTGGCCTTTCGCGGCAGGCGCACACGCAGGCGCTTGCCGACTTCACCGTGCAGACGTTTCTTGCGGCTCATGCGTCGCAGCTTCGCGTGATTCATTTCGCGGCTGAGAATACGCTGCGTCTGACACTCGAAGAAGAGGTGCGTTATCCCGATTGCAGCTTTACGCTGCTTGCTGGTGACGGCTCGCTGTACCGGTTCTTCACCGAGATTGACATGGGGACTGAACGGGTGCAATCGACCAAGGCGGTCGAGTCGCTTGAAGGGAAGCTTCGCTTTTACGACCGTTTTCAGGATACGGTCGACTCGCGATTCCGTGTGCTCATCATCGGCGCGAATAACTCAGTTGCCCGACTCGATCACATCATGCAGACCGCAGCCCGGGTGATGCGGAACCCGCAGCAAACGCTCTTTCTTGGGAGCACACTCGATAATCTCTCTCGTGCGTTCTCGGCGACAGTGCCCGTCTTTGTCGACCATCGCGATCGACGACACGCATACGTGCATCCGACCGCCACCACCGTACACATCGCCTCGGCCGTGTTGCGGCAACCGCTGGGCGTGTGATAGGGTCGCCGCCTTGTCGGTAGCCAACCCGCCTTAAGAGACGCGTTCGGGATCGGCCGGACATCCCTCCCCGGCGTCACACTGCCCTCGGGCTTTGACGGTGAAGGAAGGATTGTGACGATCCGACGTTCGCCGTGTTACCGGTTTGGGATATCTCGATAGGGAGGCACGACAAGCCCCGCCCGCGGAAAATCGCAGCTTCCAACGGCGGGTGAAATGGTGCTACGCTACCTGCGTGATGGTTCACACGGCTTCACTCATTGGAAGAATCGTTGGGTTTCACCCCCTTATCGTGGTAAACTGTTAATATGGAAAACGACCTTAAGATTGATGTTGCTGCGCTTGACGCGCCTCACCGCCGCGCCCTGGAAGAGGTGATCGGTCGCGAACTTGAGGCCAACCAGCAACTGGTAATCAGCGTTATCGAAGTGGCGGTTCCGACGACTTCCACGCAGCGGCCCGCGCAGACGTTGGAAGATTGGACCAGCGTTTACGACGGCCTGAGCGATGACGAAATCGAGTCGGTCGATAGAATTGCAAAGACTCGTGCCAACCTTTCCCGTGATCTTCCGTAGCTCATGGACGACGCGATTCTTGACACCGACATCTTGTCCGAAGTGCTGAAGCGCAAGGACCAACAGGTATTGGCACACACCCGACAATACCTCGCTGAGCACGGTCGTTTGGCGTTTTCCGCGATGACCGTCTACGAAATCATCCGAGGAATGCGCGCCACGCAGGCGACGCGGCAACTCCGCGAATTTTTCACGACGGTCGGAACAAGCGACGTCTTTCCTGTCAGCTTGCCCGTATTGATGCGTGCTGCTGAACTTTGGGCCGAAGGTCGTAACGGCGGGCATCCGCATAACGATGCAGATCTGATTGTCGCAGCCACCGCGATGGATGCACAAAGGGTGCTGGTAACAGGAAATACGGGACACTACTCGTGGATCAGCGGTTTGCAGTTGGCGGACTGGCGCCAGACAACGCCGTGATGCGGCCATGCCCGCGCCGCCGTCTGTTCTATCCGACCGATCTCGATACGTAGTGCTACACTTGGTCCGTGCTCGTTCGTCTTTCGTCACCGGCTGCCAACGATCGCGGACCGCTGTACATGGACCAGGCGTTCTCGGCGATCCATCAGGCGAACCGGTCGCGGCTTCCGTTCACGCTTATCTTTGGACACCACGATGGTGCCGTGGGTCTGCACTGTCGCTATCCGGCAGCATTACAGGAACTCTTCGAGAAGCAACTACTCGGTTGCTATCCGGAGTGTCGCATTGAACCGATTGATGATGCGGCATTTGAATGCCCCGAGGGCCATGAGACATGGACCACCAGCGTATGGCTCGCCCCGGAAGTCTTTCCGATCCGGCGGTATAGCCAGTTTCACGATGACCTCAATCGCGTGACGGCCGACCCGTTGATGAGTGTGCTGGCGATGATTCCCAATCCACGGGAGAGTGCGTTGCGTGGTTCGATCGAACTGCACGCACGCCCGGCAAATCGCCGACGTCTGGCCCGGGCTCGTCGGGTCTTGCACCAACTCGATCGACCCTTCTTTCGATTACATCCACGCATCGCATCATGGTTTGCCCACGTCGCGGTGTCGCCTCGCTGGTATCTGCGATACTTCGCGTGGCTTTCAAGTCTCGCCGTGCCGCGACACGCCTTCGCATCGCGAGGCGACGTTCTGAGTACATCGCCGGACCGTCTGCACCAACGAGAGGAGGATCTTCAAGCCGGCAGCGACAAGCTGACGAAGATGCTCTACGAAGTGGAGCTTCGCTTCATCGTACACGCGCCCACAGGAAACAAAGACAAGGCCATCGCAACGCTCGGCCATCTTGCCGGCGGCATCGGTCAGTTCGGCACACGTCGGCAGGCGACATTCCGCTGTTCGCGGCCGCGGCGAGGAACTACGAAGGCACCACCTTCTTTTCTTCTGTCGTCCGAGGAGTTGGCGACGATCTTCCATCCGCCGACCGCAACGGTACAAACAGAAACACTCTCGCGTATCGATTTTCGTGAGCTTGAACCACCAGCCTGTCTTGCGAGCCCTGATGAGGATCGCGACGTTCTTGTGCTTGGCGAAACGGCGTTTCGCTCTCGCCGGCACCGCTTCGGCATTCCGACGGCAGACCGTTTGCACATGGCCATGTTCGGCAAGACAGGCATGGGCAAAAGCACACTGCTCAAAAACCTGTTGGCTGCCGACATTCACGCCGGCCGCGGCGTTGCGTGTATAGATCCCCACGGGGACTTGGCCGAATCAGTGCTGGAAATGATTCCCAAGCAGCGGACGAATGACGTTGTGGTGTTCGATGCCGGCGACGCATCGTTTCCGGTGTCGTTTAATCTGCTCTCGTGTCCCGATCCGACACAACGACCGCTTGTCGCATCGGGTGTCGTCTCTGCGTTCAAGAAACTCTACGCGGATTCATGGGGCCCCCGACTCGAACACATTTTTCGTAACGCCACTCTGGCATTACTCGATGTGCCCGACGCGTCGCTCGTGTCGGTCCTACCGCTGCTCATCGATCCGGCATATCGCGATCGCATAATCCACCACGTTCGCGATCCCGTCGTGCGCGACTTCTGGCTGCGAGAGTTTACCAACATGCCCCCGCGTTTGCAGGCCGAGGCGATCGCTCCGGTGCAGAACAAAGTCGGTCACTTTGTCAGCAATCCACTCTTACGGCATATCATTGGTCAGGCACGTTCAACGCTCGATCTCCGCCGAGCCATGGACGAGAACCAAATCGTGATTGTGAACCTCTCGAAAGGTCGCATCGGCGACGACGCCTCGACATTGCTTGGTTCACTTCTCGTAACCGCGTTCCACTTGGCCGCCATGACCAGGGCGGACATGCCGGAGAGCGGGCGCTCGCCGTTCTATCTGTACGTCGACGAAGCACACAGTTTCGCCAGCGACAGCTTTGCCTCGATCCTTTCCGAAGGGCGAAAGTACGGCCTGTTTTTCGGCGGCATCGCCACACAATTTCTCGAAGGCTTTGACGAGCGGATGCTGGCCAGCATCTTCGGCAACGTATCGACACACGTGTCGTTCCAACTCGGACAGCGCGACGCCGAGATCGTCGCCGAGCAACTCGGCGGAGACCTGCTCCCGCAGGACCTCTTATCGTTGCCCAAGTACCACGCCTACACCCGCCTCCTCATCGATGGTCGCCCCTGCCGCCCCTTCAGTATCCGCACCCTTCCGCCGCCGGCCATAACCGGTAGCCTCCAGAGACCGAGTGTGATCCGACGCACGTCACGGCATCGCTACGCCCAACCCGTCGCGCACGCGCAACGCGCCATCGAGCATTCCTTGAAAGTTGCATGAGCCGAGCCCCGCCGTCGAGCGGTGGCCCTTAACTTGCCAAGCCAGAACTTCTGGTGTAGTATTGGTTTACGCTAACGTCCCACACGTTCATCGGAACGATTGCAGAGCCTCGCGACGCTTACCCATCCCATGATTCGCCATGAAACTCACTGAGACCGAAAAACAGGCAGTACGACAAGGGGAACCCATCGAGTTCCACGAGGGCGATGTCCAGTGCGTTCTCCTGCGGGCCGACCTGTTTGAACGGTTCCGTGGGCTGCTGAGCGAAACGCTGCCGTCGGAGGTCGTCACCACGATGGTCGATGACACGATGTCCGACTTCGATGCGGACGACCCACTTCTTGACAGCTACCAGAAGTACAAGCAATGAAGCGCGGCGATGTCGTTGTTGTCAACTTTCCGTATTCAGATGGCAGTGCCAGTAAAGTCCGACCTGCCTTGGTCGTGCAGAACGATGCTGACAATGCTCGTCTGCGCGATACGATCATGGCGCTCATCACCGGTAATATCAGCCGAGTAGCCGAGCCAACGCAGCTTCTGATTGACCCAAACACGCCCGACGGCGCGTCGTCAGGACTTCACGGTCCGTCCGCCGTTCTTTGTCGCCACCTGTACACGGTACGGCAATCACTTGCCATGACCACGATCGGAAGACTATCGGATCCGTTGATGGGGAAGGTCGACGAGTGCCTGAAAGAGGCGTTTGACATCTAAGTTCAACCACCGGCCATTCCGATGTGGCACATCGCCGCCCCAGCCATCTCCTTCTGCTCTACTGGTATCAACGAATGGACGAAGCACAATCGGAGATTCAGCGAAGTCACTGCAATAAGTGTGGTCCGGACACGAAACACACAGTTGTGGCGAGTCGACATCATCGCGATACCGAATCCGATGGAGATGGTGGATGGGTGTACTGGGACATCTCGCACGAGATGCTCGAATGCTGTGGATGCGAGGCCGTCACTCTTCGCCGGAGCGTCCGCTTTTCAGAAAACTACCCCGATGACATTGAGGTCACCTATTATCCGCCGCGTACCCCACGTCGCACACCCGCATGGAAAAGCCGATTACCGAAGCACATTGCGTGGCTGCTCGACGAGGTCTATGTCGCCCTACATGCCGACTGTCGCTCGTTGGCGATGATGGGCGCTCGGGCTTTGATTGACATGGTGATGGTCAATCGCGTTGGTGACGTTGGTAACTTCCCGGAAAAGCTCAGCGAACTTCAGAAGAAAGGTTTTATCAGCGAAAAGAACCGAGAGGTGCTTGACGCCGCGCTCGATATGGGGAACGCCGCCTCACACCGAGGGCATCGTCCGGAGGCCGCGGACGTCAACACAGTGATGGACATCGTTGAAAACCTCTTGCAAGCGATTCTTCTTCAGGGTGTAGCGCGACGTTTAAGAGAATCAACACCTGCGCGCGAACAACGATCAAGCAACGAACCATAATGTCGTCGCAGGCACTGCCCTTGATCGAGATGGCCCTCCGCTAAATCCGTGGCTATGTGGCGGGTAACTGTGATAGCAGCAAGTTCGCTCACGAAGTTCCTGTCTCGTGGGAACCTATCGAGCAGCACGGTCGCTGTCCACTCTGTGCCTGATGCGCAGGCCGCCCCGTGGTAACGCGGGGCTTTTCTGGATGATCCACTGTGATAAGCGTTCGCTGTCGCATTCCGGTTGCTCACCGCACGCCTTTGGCCGCTCTGGTTGGGCGGCACAACTCACGCCGGCGTAGCCGTCATTCGCCGTGCTCCGTCGCCGCTGCGAGGCGCTTTTCCGTCGGCGTGCTCCCCGTCTCCCGATCGCGATCGTTGTTCCTCAGCAGCGAGTGCAGGAACCAACGATCACTCACTCACGGGAGACTCAATCATGCAACCGTCATCGCAACAACCGACCATCGATCACTCTCCCCAGACCAACTCGCCCAATCATGCTGTCCACACTGGCGACGAATCAGACGCTGATCCCAAGCAAGCTGAGCAATGGCGTCTCTACGTGCAGCAGCAAAAACGGCTCCACTGCCCGACGTGCGGTGAATCCGGCGGCGTCATCTACTAGCCGTCGACATTCGCCTCAGAAGCTCTCCTCGAAAGAAAGGAATGGTCGTGATGCTTTGTAGCGGAATGCACCGGCTATTGCGGCACGTAGATGTGCTTGCGCCATCCGTCAATAAGACGTAGCCTCTCGCCATCGTTCTTTTCTGCGTTCCGCTTCACTTTCTAGCAGCTAGCTTGGCTGCGCAGTTACCAGGAGTATTGTCATGGCCACACAACGACAGGGTGCTTCGGCATCCGAGGCCAACGACGGGAAGAAGTCGCCGCTTGTCACCTTTCAGGTTCCCGGCTCGCCAGGTTCAACCATTGAACTTGCGATCTGGGGCAATCGTGTCAAGGTCGACGATAGTACCGAGGCCACGCAACTTGCGGTGAGCTTCAAGCGGTCATACCGCGCCGACGGTAAATGGAAAACGACAAGTTCTTACCGTCTGCACGACGTCTTTGCCCTCAAGTTCCTTCTCGACAAGGCCGCCGACTGGATGCTCGAAAATCGTGACAACACGTAGAGGGCGAGCCCCCTCGCCACGCCCCCAGCAATCGCTGGGGGTGTTTTAAGCTTCACCTTGCGTTGGTCAGACGGATGCCCCCCCGACTCAAAAAGATTTGAGGAGACGCCTCGGAATGGAAAGGGGATTGATCGTTATATCAGCGACACGCTGGTCGCGCGAGATTCACCAACTTTACTTGACAGCCTGCGCCAATACCTTCAACATTCGCGGCCCATGCCACCTTCTGAGCAGCCGACCGGCGAGACACTTCAGAGATTCTTGGCTCCACTAACAGCCGAGGTGAACGCGACTGCGCAGCCTGACAATGAACCATGGTCCGCGACTATCGAGCGGATCAGTAATGCCGATCGTATAGCGGAAATCACAGAAGAAACGTGGTGGTACTTCC
>CAZNXE010000186.1:0-11509 GCA_964576465.1 uncultured Planctomycetaceae bacterium | reverse complement strand
AGAAAATCCATCCCGAGAAGAGAACGAGAAGAGCGATGATCATCACGACGAAAAGTCCCCACCAAGTGACGATATGGTTGTACCAGTGATTTCCCAGGTTGTTGAAGATGCTGAGCTTCGACCAGTTGAGTGTCAGCCGATCATCTACTTGGTCTGGCCGCGGCGGTTTGGTTAGCAAGCTTACAACGACACAAGTCAGCACGCATAGCAGCCAGTTGATCGAGGCTTGATTGGCATAGGGGTCCAACCAGGCGGGGTGGTTTGCGGCGAAGTTGACGTAGAGCTTCATCGCGATGCCGAAGGCAAAACCCAGGACGACCGCCGTCAAGGCTCCTGCGCCGTTGATTCGCCGCCAGATGATCCCCAGCACGAAGACCGCGGCAAATGGGGGCGCGAAGAAGGCATAGAGTGACTGAATGTACTCGAATAGACTGCCGCCGAGCTTGCCGACGAAACCACCTAGCAAGATCGAAATCGCTAGAATCACGATCGATGAGATGACGCCAACGCGCACCAAGTGCCGATCGGAAGACGCTGGACGAAACATCCGCTTGTAGATATCCAGGGTCACGATCGTCGACGTGGAATTGAGCACGGAATTGACCGTTGATTGAATGGCTCCGAAGAGGGCCGCCAGCAGCAGGCCGCGCAAGCCTACCGGCACAAGTGATTGGATCATTTGCACGTAGCCCTTATCGGCCGCGGGCTTCACCGCGTCCCAGGGTCCGAGCAGGATCTCTGGATGCAACGCGAACAGAATCATTCCCGGCAGCACGGTAATCAGCGGCAAGAAAACTTTGATCCAACCGGCGAACACGATGCCCATTCGGGCGTGGTACTCGTTCTTTGCCCCCAACACGCGCTGAATCATGAACTGGTTCAACACGTTGTACCAAATACTGATCGAGAAAATGGCCGTGGCGAGGCTGATCGTTGGGACAATCGGATGCGTGGCGGGCTGGAAAACGGAAAGTCGGTTGTAGGTCTCTTGGCCCGCGAGATTTTGTGCGTTGGTTTGAACTGCTTCAGCCCAAATTCCGGTCGTTGCCTGGTTTCGCTCGATCATAATGCGAAAGCCGTCAAGTAAAGTGCCACCTTCCCCCGCCAGCGCGTCCAGCCCGAGAACCGTCACGGTGAGGCCGCCAAGAATCATCACGACAACCGTAAACAGATCGGTCCAAGCAACGCTCGCCAAGCCGCCATAAATGGCCCACATACCGGCGACGATTCCCAAGGCAATAATGGCAAACCACAGATTCCAGCCAAACAAGTTTTGCAGCGCCATCGCCCCGCCATAGAGAACCGCGGCGAGGAAAGCGACGACATTGCTGATGACGGTTACCACGGCGAAGATCTGCCGCAAGAGGGCGTTAAAGCGAAGCTCAAGATACTCGGGCGTCGTGAACACCTTCGCCGCCAAGAGAAATGGGATGAAAATCCAAATCAACAACGAAAACGCGAACACGTTCCCCCATTCCAGCAACGAAACGCAAACCCCAAAGACGACTGCCGAACCGATCATCCCGATGAATTGTTCGCTGCTGATGTTCGAGGCGATGAACGACCCGCCCACCACATACCAGGGCAGCTTTTTGCCAGCCAGGAAATAGTCTTCGCTGCTGGCTTGTTCCCCGCGCCCAGATCGATATCCGATGACGGTCAGCACGCTGAAGAACCCGGCGATTGCCAGATAGTCCCATGCGTGAAGCGAGAAAGAGGACATGTCCATGATGTGTTGGCCCGAGACCCATCCGCTCATTTAGTAGAAGATGACGACGCGATCGATTCGGTTTTCTCCTGCAACTCGTACAACGACGCAAACTTTTCGCGAATGCTTGGGATATAGGGCGCGGGGCCCCCGAAGCGGGCAAACCTTGCTTCCTTGCCGCGAATGAGTCGCACCTGCGTTCCCGCGGCGACCGTCGATTCGCCGATAAAAATTGGAAACGAATCGGCCGCCCGATATTCAAAAATTAAAGTGCGCCGCGGCTGGTCCGATCGGTTGGCGAACGAGGCATGCGGTAGAAGACAATGCATGAAGATCACGCTGCCGGCCGGCGCGGCCAACGGCAGTGGCCGGCCGAACTCCCCGCCGCTAAGGTCTTCTCGAATCTTGCCAGCGAATGATCCGTCTGGCCTAGCATGGTCGAAATAGTGCGATTGGTGTCGCGGTAGAACCTGAAGGCAGCCGTTCTCCTCGGTCGCCTCGTCGAGATAAACGAGCGTTGTGACGAGATCGTCATTCGTGTGGGGGAAGTATGTCATGTCCTGATGCCAATCGACCGGCGAGCCAACGCGTGCGGGTTTCATGTTGAGCTTGCTATGCTGGAGGTTGATGTCATGGCCGATCAAGGACTCGATCCGATCGACGAGTCGCGGATCGTTCGCCATCTCTCGAAAGGCCGCATGCTGATCATAGGGATTGTAAATCCGTCGCGCGACGGGTTCTCCGTCGATCGATTCCGGCTCCAATTCGAGTACCGAACTCATGTTTTGACCAGACACGGCTTGGGCGGTCAATTCGCGAATCGTCGTATCGACTCTCTTCAGATCGTCTTCGGCAAACACCGATTCAGCGACCACATAGCCTTCGATACGATACTGCTCGACCTGGGCGTTCGTCAGAGGATAGGAAGGCACTTTCAGAAGCTCCTTATCTTGGAATCAGTCGTCTGCGTCATGGTTGTTTCTTATCCGCATGTGGCAAGCGTGTGGCACGATTGTGGTCATTTTCACGCAGGGAGTAACCCTGGTGAAGGGAGTGCTGACCGTTCGGCTTACGCTATCATTCCCCCCAATTCTTCGCGACTACACACCAATGGACTGCAATCCAGCCCGCCGCGACCATCTTCCCGCGATGCAACCCTGGACTACTGTCAACAAAATTCCACCAAAATCTGGCGAAAATAGTTGACATTGATGATTATGATCTTTATATTGTCTAATAAGTCAATACTCAATTAGGATCTGATTGCCATTACACTAGGATATATTCCTATATTAGCGAGTCAATGGCTTGGTCATTGATTTGATATAGTAGACAATATGATTCATATTGATGTTAATATTGATTTCTTGCCAACCTTACACTCCATCGTGCCATGACCCTTACCCAATACATCAAGGATGACTTGGTTACGCGGATCGCCTCGAGCAGTGAGCAGGTTGAAATACTCACTTTGGAGGGGATTGCTTCGCACTACTCGGTCAGCATTACGCCTGTCAGAACGGCCGTCGGAGAGTTGATCGACGAAGGCATTTTGCAGAAGGGTGCCAATCGTCGTCTGGGGATCAATCAACGCCGCGTGAAGGCTCGCGCCGCTTCCTTGGCGACCTCCCTGGAGGCGAATGACGCTGGTCCGCCCCGGGATCATGTCCGAGAGATCTCCGACCACATCGTCGGCTTGAGTCTCGATGGCGAGTCTGTCTTTGTGCGTGAAGAAACGACAGCAAAACGATTCGGCATCAGCCGTTCAGCCGTACGACAAATCTTAACTCGCTTAGCGGGATATGGCATGCTCGAGCACATCCCACGGCGTGGATGGCAGGTTCGGCCGTTGCGAGAGAAAGACCTCGACGAATATCTCGAGGCCCGTATCACGCTGGAACTCAAAGCCCTTAATCTCGCTCGTCCCCATCTTGTGGACGAAGATCTTCGGAAGATCCTCGATGGAAATCACTTACCGGAGACTCCCACCGACGAGCCATTGATCGACGACAGCCTTCACCAATACATCATCCTAAGGGCTGACAACCGTTACATCGCTGATTTCTTTCAGCGGCACGGCCAGTATTTCAGTCTTCTGTTTGACTGGGAAGCATTGGACCGGGAAACAAAAATACAAACGGTTCGCCAACACCGGGACATACTCGAAGCGATTCTTCGCAAGGATTGGCCGTTGGCCGAATCGGCGTTGGAATTTCATATCCAAAACAACCACCCCGTGCTTCGAAAACGAATGCGCGAGCGATCTTCTGCAGGGTCACGGGCGACCAAACGATAGCCTCCTTCATTACGAAAGTCCTTTCGATGCCTAAAAAATCCTCCGAACTGAAGCCGTCTGTCTTGTCTCGACCAGAGGGAAAACATTGCCTGCACCGACGTCAGTTTATCAAGGCAAGTGGCGGCGCGGTGGCCGCGACCGCCTTGACCATGCGGGCCGCTTATGCAGCAGATACCGCACCAAAAAAAGTTCGTCTTGGCATCGTCGGCGGCAGGTTTGGGACGGGCTTTCAGTTTCACGAGCACCCCGACTGTATTGTCGAGGCGGTCAGCGACTTGCGCCCCGAGCGGCGCAAAGCGCTGATGCAAACTTATAAATGTGAAAAGGCCTACGACTCGCTCGAAGAGCTTGTACTCGACAAGAACATCGACGCGGTGGCCGTGTTTACCGATGGGCCGCTGCACGTCGAACACACCATCAAGGCAATGAACAACGGCAAGCATGTCCTCACAGCCGTGCCGGCGGCTTGGGGCACGCTCGAACAGGCCGATCAATTGCGAGACATTGTCGAGTCAACTGGCCTGCAATACATGATGGCCGAAACAAGCCACTACCAGCAGTTCACCATCTCCGCCCGAAAGATGCACGAGCAGGGCAAGTTCGGCGACCTTTTCTACTGCGAATCGGTCTACCAACACGACGGACTAGAAAGCTATTTCTATGAAAACGGTAAGCGGACCTGGCGGTATGGTGTCGCGCCGATGCATTACCCGACCCACTGCACCGCGCACTTGGTGAGTGTCACCGGCGAGCGATTGACCGAAGTCACCTGTCACGGCTGGGGCGATGACGATCCGGTATTGAAAGACAACGTCTACGACAATCCCTTCTGGAACGAGTCGGCCATGTTCAAGACCGACCAGGGACACGCCTTCGACTGCCGAGTTTGGTGGAAAGGCGCGCACCGTGGAGGGGAAACAGCCAAATGGGTTGGCACCAAGTCGAGTTTCTACGGCCCCGATCCCAACGGCCAAGGCCCGGTGATTGTTCGCAAAGGCGAGCAGACCGAAAAGGACGACGCCGGCTTCGACCGGGTTTTGCAGAAGTTCGAGAAGTATGAGCAACCCCACTGGTGGGCAACCGACATGCTGCCCGAGCCGCTGCGTCACAACAGCGGCCATGAAGGGTCGCACACGTTTCTAACCCACGAGTTCATCGACGCGCTGGTGCACGACCGTCGTCCGGCCGTCGATGTGTACGAAGCGCTGGCCTACACCGTCCCAGGCATCGTCGCGCACCAGTCAGCCCTCCGCGGCGGCGAGTTGTTGAAGATTCCCCAGTATGACCGACCCAGTAGCGGTTAGCAGACTATTTCCCATTCATTTCCGTTTTGTCACCAAAGAGATGGAGAGTTTCTCATGTTGAGACGTTTGAGTATTGCGTTCAAGCCGATCGCAGCCACCGCAATGGTTACCTTGCTCGTGGGAACCCTCGGCATCGCTTCCGCACAAGCGGCGATCTTGAATTTTACCGAAGATTTCAACTCCGGCTCGGCGCCCGACTTTACCTTAGTGCCGGGCTCTGCCTGGAACGTAGCAGGCGGTGTTTTGAACGGTGATACGGGCGTGGTGCCAGACGGCTTTCTCAACACCGCGGCAGTCCAGATTACCGACGATTTGAGCAGCACCGATATCGTGTTTTCGACGACGGTCAGGGCCACGTCTCTCACTGGCAACAGCGACGCCGGCATCGCGGCGTTCGGCGATGATCCGACGTTTGACTTATTCGGGGGAATAGGCCACTACTTGGTCGACTTTAAGGCGGATGGCAGTTTTCGCATCCTCAGGATTGCTCCTATCATCCCCCTCTCCTTCTCTACCATTGCCGTTTCCGACGGTATAGGTCCTAACTCAGGCCCGTTTTCGTTTGCAACGACCGATACGTACACGTTGACGCTCGAGGCCACGCGCTCGGGATCCAATCTCGATCTGACATTCACCATCGACGATCCCACGGGCGGTACCTTCTCGATCACCGGCACCGATACATCTCCTCTTACCGGACAGTATTTCGGTACTCGTGTGCGGACATCCGGTGCCGGCTCGCAACAGATCGTAACCCAATACGACGACTTCAGTATCGTTGCCGTTCCCGAGCCCAGCTCGCTGGCACTGATGGTTCTGGGGTTCGCCAGCGTGACCTCCATAGGCTGGTGGCGCAAGCGGAATCGCCGCTAGTTTTTCTTTAAGGCGTGCGGCGAATGAGAATATCCCAAGGGGACGCGTGAGCGAGGGACCAACCGGTAATACACTGCGTTCCCTCGCTTACGCGTCGGGTTGTGATTGGTACGTTCTTATTTGCCGCACGCCTAGATGCAATCGGAGGCCAATTCACGACTAATCCGGGCTAGCGATAGAACCATTTGATTTCATACTGTCCCGAGGACTCTTTTGGCTGCAAGGTATAGGGGTCGTAAACAAGTCGGGAGACGCAACCATCGCTGCGAGCGATGAGCCATGCATAGTCCCATGCGCCGGATTCATAGCGAAGCGGAATGGCCGCGCGAATGCGGGGCAGTGGATGCGAGGCGGCGATCATCAATCGCTCTTCGGTGTACCGATAACATGATCCCGCTTGGATGAACACCTCATGCGGCATAGCGTCTTCCCCGGGCTTTGCCAGATCGGCACACAATCCCGTGACGGCGATTTTCCATTCGACGCCTTGTGAGAAAACTTGGGCGACGTCTTCGTGCGAGCCGGCAAGAACTTCGCCTTTGTTGTCATGGTGCAATGCCAACTGCCAATCGTCACGCACGAAGTAACGCAAGGTATCGAAATCGTAGGCGAAGTTGCTCGATGGGGCGTTGGTCGAATCGTCCCAGCGATCGTATTCGTGATACTTCGGCATCAGCGGATAATCTCTCGGCGGTGACAGAGCCTGGCTCCCCTGGACCGGGGCACCATCGAGCAGCGGTCGAGCAATCGCCTGGCTGCCATCTTCGTTGTAAAGAAACAACGACAGCGAAGGACGTGGGCCAAATCCGCTTGGCAACGCGACAGGTTGCCGCAAAGTGATCACCCCTGCACACCAACGGTCGTCGATGAGATACGTTGCCCGCATGTCCATCGTTTCTTGGACGAGATCGTTATTGCTCGATGCCGTGTCGATATGTTCGTTATGCCGGAACTCGGAGTAGATCCGCAGATCTGCCCCGCGTGCAATGGCCTGTCGCAAAGCCAACGCGTCGCCGGCGATGACGTTCCTTGATGCGTCCAAGGTCATCGTGTCGCGCCAGGGAATGGCTGACGAAGTAGAAGTCATCGCGCGATCAACTCCTACTTCTCGCCGGCAAGTCGGGCCACGTCCGCATCGGATAGCGCCTGTCGATAAAACTTGACATCGCTGAGTTGTCCGTTGAGGTAGTCGTGCGGTCCGAATCCGATCTTTAGAGGTTGCGTATTCGTCAGGTCGTAGTCGGCAGCGTCGAACGTGGATGATTCGGCTGCGAGATTTCCGTCGAGATAGAGCTTTAGCCGGTCGTGCTGCTTGACGGCGGCGAGGTGAACCCAGCCCGGCGGTAGTTCGCGGTCGAGCGTGACGCTCTTGCCTGCTTCGAGGGACATGACATGCCCCGAAGGCAGCGTGCCAACAAACAGTTTGCCGTCGTACACCGCCATCGTCCATGCTCTGCGATAGCGGACATCGGGAGTGAAATCGACGCGCCCCGTGTCGTGCCAGTGGCTCGATCCGTCGTAGCGGAACACGCCCGCCAGCGGCAGTGTGCCGGCATAGAGTTTTCCGTTGTAGACCGCCATCCCCATCACTTCGAGTTCCTCGCCCAGCCGACCCACATCGACCCAATCGTTATCGCCCGCGTATCGAAAGACCCGCCCTGAACGCCACGTGGCAACATGGAGCTGGCCGTGAAGGATCGCGAAGCCGTAGGTTTGTGTATTGTCCCCCAGCCGACCGCAGTGCGTCCAATCGGAACCGTCGTACCGATAGACCGCACCTTCGTCGTAGCCGGTGGCAAAGAGGTTGCCGTTGAAGACGCACAGGGCCTCCACGCGTTTGCCATCGGGGCTGCCGCAGTTGGTCCAGGTCGAACCGCCGTCGTAGCGAAACAATCCGGCAGGCGCGTACATCGACGAGGCATACAACTTACCGCGATAAACCACCATGCCGTTGATCGCCTGCACTTCGGGCAATGTTCCTACAAGGGCCCATTTTCGATCGCCTTCGTATCGATATATTTTGCCGCCGTCGTGAGGGTTTTCCGATTCGGTCAGCGACGACCCGGCAAGGCGATACTTCGAGACGCCGGCGTACAGCTTGCCCTCGTACACGGCGAGCGTTGAAACCGCGTTACAACGATCTGGCGCGCCGCAATCGATCCATGCCTTGTCGCCGTCGTGACGAAACACCCGACCAGCCTTGTCTTTTCCCGCGACACACGTTCCGGCAAAGAGCTGACCGTCGTGGACCGCGAGGGAATAGATCAGCACCGCTTCGCCTGGGCGACCACGGTCGGTCCAAGCCTCATCCAAACGGCCATTGTCGATACCAAACTGCACGTGCCGGTAGTTCGCCTGACTGGTTGTACCACCGACATTGTGCTTGATGCTCAGCATGAATCCCCGTCGCGATTGCGAATCGTACTTACTGATCACATCGCCCAACACATCGTCTAACTCTTTCTCGGTATGGACCCAGGCGGAGATCGAAAAGTCATCGGTGCCAAGTTCGAGCGGTTTCGCGTGCGGCACTTCGATGTAGTTACTTCTGCCATCGAACGATGCGGCCTTCCCCGAGTGAGGTTCGTGTGCCGGCGCGGAAAGATCAACACCGTGATTCTGCCCATGCAGTTCGTTGCCCGAGTGATCGCGAGCATCGCCGCTCAACTTCCAATGGCCAATCAACGGGGGTTCTTCGGCGTGCAAAACAGAAGATGCAAGGATCCCCAAGACACCGCAGGTGGCAAACAACCGTCGCGAAAGACAATGGTTCATCGGCGAGAACGCTCCATGGAAATAGAAGTTGAAACACAGGTGCATCTTGCGCGGTTCGCGACACGAGTGCAAGCATGCACACAGGCATCTCGAGTTCCAGATGCCTGTTACGATGCGGCGGAGCAGTCGCTGTTGCACTCGTCGATGTCGGACGATGTGTCGCGTCCCGGAAGGTCGACGGCGTACCATTGCGCGAGTGCCTGCTGCCAATCCTCGCGGCATCCAACGGCGATAAAAGCACTTCGGACCGCATCTGGCTCGGGATGTAGCCGAGAATATTTGATCCCAAACTTTCGCATTTGACGGCAGCAGAGCTTCTCGCCGTAGATCTGTTCGGCCAGACGATAGTGTTCGGCAATCACTTCGCGCTGTTCGTGCAGTCGCGGTGGTGGCGGTAAAGGTTGGCCGTGGGCGAGTGCTCTTGCCTGACGAAAGATCCACGGATTGCCGATCGCTCCCCGGGCGACGGTAACTCCATCGACACCAGTCTCGCGGATCATGTCGAGACAGGCGGGCGCCGAGAATAAGTCTCCGCTACCCAACACCGTTCGAGAGCCAACGTGCTGCTTGACTTCACGGAGAAAGTTCCACGAACTGGGGCCGATGTAACGCTGTTCGACGGTGCGACCATGCACTGTAATGGCCGCCACGCCAAGGGCGAACACACCGTCGACAATCTCGAAAAACTTGTCACGGCTCTCCGGCGAGTCGTCGATTCCGCGACGCATCTTCACCGTGACCGGAACGGCTGGCGGCGTGGCTTCGCGGACGCGGGCGACAATCTCCAGTGCCGCCGGTGGATCGCTCAGCAGAAACCCGCCCCGGCAACGTCCCAGCACCTTCTTAACCGGGCAGCCGAAATTGATATCGATCACATCGAAGCCGGCGGTGACCAACTCCTGGGCTGCGGTGGCGAACATCTCAGGTTCGCTACCCATGAGCTGACCGCCGACGGGATGATCATCGTCATCGACACGCAACATCCGCTGCCGAGTTTTCGGGCCTAGCTCAAGAACCATCTTGTCGAGAATCACTTCGCACAGCGAATACGATGCGCCAAGTCGCCGGGCAACCGCCCGCATGGCCCAATCGCTGTAACCACTGAGCGCGGCCTGCACGATGGGGAACCCGATTTCAACGTTGCCTAGCGAAAGCGGGCGGAGAAGCGGCGCGGCTGGGCTGTCTGGCGGTGTTGTTGCCACGTTGGTGTTCATCACGGCACTTTAACTCGAATCGCTGACCGTGGCGAGCGTGCAGCACGACGCGGAAGATGCAGCACGACTAAAACCGCATCGCCGTGAAGCCGCCGTCAACATAGAGGCTCGTACCGGTCACAAAACTGCCGGCTGCGCGGGACAACAGCAGTAGCGTGGCGCCGATCAATTCGTCAGGCTCCCCAAAACGGCCCACGGGCGTGCCTTCTAGAATGTGGGCCTTCCGCTCGTCCGTGAGAATGGCTCGATTCTGTTCGGCGGGAAAAAAGCCTGGACACAGCGCGTTGACACGGACATGTTGCGGAGCAAGTTCCCGGGCGACATTTTGGGTCAAATTCACAACAGCGGCTTTCGATGCTGAGTAGGCGAACACACGTGAGGAGGAATGTGAGCCGTTACGCTGGCAATATTGACGATCGCGCCACCACCCGCGGCAGCCATGTGCTGGCCGAAAACCTGACAGCCGAGATGCACGCTGAGCAGGTTCGTATCGAGCACCCGCTGCCAGTCTTCGTCCTCAACGTCGAAGTAACTGCTGGCGGAGTTTACCCCCGCGCCGTTGATGAGCATGTCGACACGAGAGAAACGATCGAGCGTGGCAGCCAACAACGCTTCAATTGACGAGCGAGACGTGACATCAACCGGCAAAAATGCTGCCTTGCCGCCAGCGTCGACAATCTCCTTCACGCATGCCTCGCCCCGGTCAGCCCCGCGCCCCGCCACAATGACCGACGCCCCAGCTTTTGCCAAGCCGCGACACAACGCGCCACCAAGTGTGCCGGTGCCGCCGGTAACGACGGCGACCTGTTCATCGAGACCAAAGAGAGATTGTAGATACTCGGCAGACACGTTGTGGATGACCTCGGTTTGTAGTGTGGGTTAAATGAAGGAGAGCTTCGACTGGCGGTAACTAGGTTTTTGGCTGGCGACGTTCGCGAATCCAGTCGGTGTGGAAGTTGCCGTCTCGATCGACACGTCGGTATGTATGGGCGCCGAAATAATCACGCTGCGCTTGCAGCAGATTGGCCGGCAATCGCTCTTGGCGATATCCATCGTAATAGGTCAAGGCGGCCAAATAGGCCGGAGCGGGCAACCCCAGAGCGATGGCTGTTTTCACAACACGTCGCCACGAGTCTTGCGCGTTGTGAATCGCTTCAGTGAAGTACGGCGCGAGAAGCAGGTTTTCCAGTGCGGGGTCGGTGTCGAAGGCCTCGCTGATGCGTTCTAGAAATTGTGCCCGAATGATGCATCCGCCACGCCACAACAGCGCGATCTGGCTAAAGTCGAGCTTCCAATCATGTTCGCTGGCGGCCGCCTGAAGCTGCACGAAGCCTTGGGC
>CAZNXE010000185.1:0-11511 GCA_964576465.1 uncultured Planctomycetaceae bacterium | reverse complement strand
GCAAGGCATCTTGTCGCTACGCGACCCAGCCGACTACGCGGCTGGGCCACCCGTCCTCTTTCGCACATGCTCGAAACCGACGGTTTTCAGCGATTGGCCCTCCCATATTTGTCGGTCGGGCCTGCGTTAGTTTATAGTAGTAGTGGTTGGTGTCCGAAAGATTAGCACCTGCCATCCCACCCGTTGGCTGCTCAATACAGTCGCCGACACAAACACCCACGCGTTTTCACCTACCTACCCACCGAATTGCGTGATCGCCCGAGCGGCAACTTCACGAACACATACCTGGTTTGCAAGGAGAATCGCCATGCCGCGGTTTCATCCACCCTGTGGTCGCCTTCACTTAGTAGACGTCACGGGCAACCGTTGTGATTGCAACGGGTGGTGCCTCGCGTTGTTCGCCTTCGCACTGTGTTCGCTGTGGGGAACCTCCGCGGTTGGACAACTGCCCACGGCACGGCTGCTCGCCGCCTTCCCCGCCGGTGGTCAACAAGGCACTTCGTTCGACTTGACGATCACATCGTCAACCGATCTCGATGGTGCCAACCGTTTGTGGTTCAACCATCCTGGCATTGGGGCCACCCAGAAAACGCAGATGGTCGAAGGTCAAGAGCAGCCGCAGCCAGTTGCCAATGCATTCACCGTGACGATCGCCCCGGATGTGCCGCCGGGAAGCTACGAGATGCGGGCAGAAGGTACGTTCGGCGTCTCGAATCCGCGGACATTCACTGTCGGTGATCGACCGGAGATTGCCGAGACCGAACCCAACAACTCGCCGACAGAGACCACCGCCGTCGAAGTTGGTTCGGTCGTCAACGGACGCATCGGTGCGGCGAATGACATTGACTGCTTCCGATTCAAAGCAGCCGCGGGCCAACGCTTGATCATCACCGCTTGGGCAGAGCGAATCGATTCCCGGCTCGATGCGACCCTCGAACTATACAACCCGACTGGGTCGCTTGTGCTTCTCAATCGCGATTGGGATGGCCGCGATCCGCTGCTCGACTACACAGCGCCGAGTGAGGGCGAATACGTCGTCCGCTTGTACGATTTTCAATACGCCGGCGGCAACGAGCATTTCTATCGCCTGTGGATCACCGATGGCCCGTACGTCGATTGCATCTTCCCCCCCGTGGCAATGCCCGGCACCAAGCAAAGCTTTACGCTCTACGGTCGCAATCTGCCCGGAGGGGTTGCAACCGATTGGACCACAACCGGCGGACCCTTGGAGATGTCCACGGTCGAGATCGAATTGCCCGCCGCAACCGAAATGCCTCAGTTGTCTTGGGCATCGCCCGTCCGTCCTTCCGAAGCACGACTTGACGGCATGGCCTATCGCTTGGCTTCAGACAAAGGCACCGCCAATCCAACCCGCATTGTCTGGGCAACCGCGCCGGTCGTGCTCGAACAAGAACCGAACTCCTCGACGGACACCGCACAAGCCATCGAGGTGCCTTGCGATCTTGCCGGTCAGTTTCAACAACCAGGCGATGTCGACTATTACACATTCACCGCCACCAAGGGAGCAGTGTATTGGATCGAGTTGGTTTCGCAGCGTTTCGGGCTGCCGACCGATCCGATCCTGATCGTCGAGCGCGTGGTCGTCGATGACAAGGGCAACTCAAGTGCCAAAGAGACCAAAGAGATCGACGACGAAGGTACTAACATCGGTGCCAAGCACTTCAACAGCACAAGTCGCGATCCCGTGTTTCGGCTTCAAGCGCCCGAAGATGGCACCTATCGCATTGTCGTCCGCGATCTATATCAAACATCTCAGGGTTCGCCGCGGCTGGTCTACAGCATCTCGATTCGCGCGGAGACCCCCGATTTCCGTCTCTCGGTGCTGCCTGAGTACCCGCTGGATGGACGCAATGCTCCCAACACGTGGACTCCCTTTCTAC
Source organism: uncultured Planctomycetaceae bacterium (assembly GCA_964576465.1). Classification (GTDB taxonomy): domain Bacteria; phylum Planctomycetota; class Planctomycetia; order Pirellulales; family JAEUIK01; genus CAZNXE01. Next base: position 9,610 of record CAZNXE010000185.1, on the reverse strand, counting down.
GTCGAGGCGGCACCGTGCGGTTCGACTGCATGATCTTTCGTCACGATGGTTTCGCTGGCGACGTTACTCTAACCGTTGAGGGGTTACCGCCGGGGGTGACCTGCGCCGGCAGCACAATTGGCACCGGACAATCGGCCACGCGGCTGATTCTTGTTGCTGCCGAGGATGCCGAACCATGGTCGGGCGAGATCAAGATCATCGGCACGGCGCGCATCGGGGATGCCGATGTTGTGCGACATGCCCGTGGCGCCACGGTCATTTGGGGAGGAACCCCGGCGGTCGTGCGTTCCGCAGGACAAGTCGTTTTGTCCGTCGGCGCGATTGCTCCCTTGGGCATCACGGCACAGGTTGATCGTGTCGAGCTGGTCCAAAGCAGCCAATTGAATATCCCGTTGGCAATCGCCCGCCGCGAAGGGTTCACTGCAAAGTTTGCAGTCACCGGCGACCAGCTTCCGGCGAAGGTCGCCAACGAGGGTGTCAACGTTGCCGAAAACCAAACCGAAGCCACGGTTCACCTGTTTATCGAAGCAGACGCCCCGCCGGGCACTTACACGCTTTTCGTGCAAGGCGCGGCGAGTGTTCCCTCGCCCCGCAAAGACAAAGAGGGCAAACCGCAGATGGTCAACGTGGTCGAGGCGTCAACTCCAGTGACCGTGACCATCGCCGCGGGGCCCTTGACCCTTGAGCCGAAGGTTCCCGGTGGCGGTGCCATCAAGCGCGGCGCGGAGATGAAGATTCCAGTAACCATCAAACGTCGCAACGGCTTCGAGGGACCGGTAACGCTGGGTTTGAAGCTACCCGCGGCCATCTCCGGCGTCGAAGTTCCCGAGGTCACCGTCGCCGCCGACCAGAGTGCCGGCGAATTGATCGTACGCGCCACCGCGGAGGCAACCGTTGGCAACCACGCCCACGTTGTCATCCGCGCGGGGGCCAGCTTCAATGAAAAAGATGTCGAAGTTCATCAACGAATTCCGCTGAACGTGCAAGAGTGAAACGCTCGAAGAAGGCGTCCTATTCCGTCCATTCCACACGACCAACGGCACTGCACATCATGAAGAACATCACGACCAACGTCGCCCGCTGGATGCTCGCCCTCTCCATCGTCGCAGTGGCCACCGCCACACGGGCGGAAGATGACGAACCGCAACCGATTGAAGTTGCCGTGATTCAGCGAGAGGACCCAGTCGACTTTGAAAAAGAGATCTTACCGATTCTGAAGAAGAGTTGCCTGGCGTGTCATAACGAGGCAGACGCTTCGGGCGAATTGGTGCTCGAAACCCCGCAGTCGATTCTCAAAGGTGGCGAGTCGGGCGCGACGGTTACGCCGGGCAAAGGCGACGAGAGCCTGCTGTTGCAAGTCGCCGCGCGACGTGAAGAACCGATCATGCCGCCGGAAGATAACGATGTCGGTGCAACAGCGCTAACGCCCGAGCAGTTGGGGCTCATCAAGTTATGGATCGACCAGGGTGCCAAGGGCGAGGTTACTGGTCAATCGGTGCCGCTGGCATGGCAACCGCTTCCGCCGGGGATCAATCCCATCTATTCGGTCGCGGTCACGCCAGACGGTCAGTATGCGGCTTGTGGCAGAGCGAACCAAATTTTCATCTACCATGTGCCAAGTGGGCAGCTTGTCGATCGCCTGTCCGACCCTCATCTGGTCGAGGTTGGTCTCTACAAGAACGCCGGTGTCGCGCATCTGGACATCGTGCAATCGCTCGCATTCAGCCCCGACGGTCGCACACTTGCCTCGGGCGGATACCGCGTTGTGAAACTGTGGCGCCGGCCTGAGAACCCGATTGCGGCCGAACCCATCGTTTTGAATCACGCCGCACGGCAAACCGCAATCAGCAGCGACGGGCGAATGTTCGCCACGGTCGACGAACAGGGTCACGTCCGCCTGATAACACTCGGCGAAAACCGGCAATCAATCGATTTGGTTGGCCACCAAGGTACACCGGTCGGCCTTCAGTTTACGGGCGACGGGCAAACACTGGTCACGGCGTCTGGCGATGGTTCGCTGAGAATTTGGAATACCACCGACGGTCGGCTGCGAGCGCGAATCGATACGCCATCACCGATTTCTGCCATGACGCTCGCCGGGGGCGATCAGCAAATCGTCGTCGCGGGCACTGACGCGAAACTTCGTGCGCTTGCGATTCCCACCACGGGTGCCCGGCAACTGCTTGCGGCGGCACACTTCTCGGTCGCCACTACAAGTCCCGATGGCAAATGGTTGGCCATCGCACGGCCAGATGGCGTCGTCCATGTATTGTCACTCGCCGACCCAAACGAACTGAAAACGTGGAAGGCCCATGAGCGCGCCGTCACGGCGTTGGCATTTCGGGCAGACTCTGGAGAGTTGCTGACCGCTTCGGACGATCATCAACTAAAGCTCTGGGCACCAGGCGAGTGGAACGAAACGGCCACGGTCGAACTGCCCGATCGAATGCCGACGACCGCATGTCAACTGGGCGACGGGCGAAGATTCGCGGTTGCAGATACCAAGGGCCGAATCGTCGTCTGGAATGCGGACACCATGGAGGCTCCGACCGCAATCGTCGAGGGGACCGAATCGGTTAAGTCGGCCGCGACAATTGTTTCCATGGTGTCGGTGGGTGATGAAAACGTGATCTACGCCGCAACCCGGGGCGGCTCGGTGCGGGCCCTTTCGGCTGAGAACGGCGAAGTTCGCTATACGATCGAAGTCGCAGGCGGCGTGAATGGTCTCGCCATCAGCGCCGATGGCGCCCTGTTAGCAACCGCTGGACAAGATCAACAAGTGCGGCTGTGGAATCGTGCGGACGGGCAACCTGCCGGGCAACCCGTGCTGGGCGGGTTCGTCGCCCCGGTGACAACCGTCGCCTTCGCCGGCCAATCTCAAATCATCGCTGGTTCAAGTGACGGGCGCGTTGTAGTGTTCGACATCACCACTGGAATTGCAACGCAGGCATTCGCGCGGCATCAAGGCGCCGTTGCCTTCGCGGCAGTCGTGCCTGGCGAGGTACCGATGGCCGTCACGGGGGTCGACGGGCACAGCATCATGCAGTGGCCCATCCTGGCCAATCATGTGGTGGCACTCCCTTCGCCAAACGTTACGTCGCTTGTTGCCTTGTCCGGCGAAGGTCTTCAGGTGGTTGTGGCTAATAAAGAAGGAATGGCACAACAGTGGGATCTCTTGGGCGGAACCGTTGTCAAGGAAATCAACCACACCGCGGCCATCACCACAGTAGCCGTCACGCCCGACGGCACGCGATTGGCGACCTCGGGCGAAGACCAAGTAACCCGGCTGTGGAACATGGCAGACGGTGCCGCGTTGGGTGAAATTCGTGGCGATCAAAGGGCGAATCGCGAACAGTTGCGCCTTGCTTCGGTTGTCGCGGTGGCCAAGACCAAAGACGATTTAGCGAAGAAGCAAGCCACCGAAGCAGGAAAAACGCTGGAAGAACAAGTTGCCGCGCTTGCCAAGGCCATCCCGGAGCGAGACGCGGCGGTTGCTGCGGCAACACAGGTAGCGCAGACGGACACCAAGGCCAAAGAAGAAAAGACCATCGCCGAAAAGCTGGCTACTGACACTGATGCAGCTGCGAAAAAGGCCGTCGAAGCCAAGACCGCCGCCGACGCTGTGGCGGCACTAGCGATGAAGAACTCGACCGCGGCAACAGAAACGGCAACCGCCGCGATTGCCACGCACGACCAATTGACCGCTGCCATGCAGTCGGCCACGACGGCATTTGAAAAAGCAACGGCGGCGGCCGCGGCATCGCCGGAAGATCAACAACTTGTCGCTCTGGTCACAGCCACAAGCAAGACACTTGAAGGTGTGAAAACCCTTGTGGCTTCGGCGGGAGAATCGCGTCAGGCCGCCGAGAAGTTGGCAGCCGAGCGAAAAGCGGCTTCCGATGTGGCCGTCACGAATCAGAAAACGGCCGGGGAACAAGTCACCGCCACTGCCGCCGCCTTAAAGGCAGCACAAGAGAAGCTGGCCGCGGCCACGAAAGCCGCCGAGGAATCGCAAAAGGCACTGACCGAGGCCACTAACAAGAAAACAACTGCCGAGCGGGCTGCCTCGGACGCCGATGCCGCAAAAAAACGGGCCGATCGTGCGGTCGAATTAACAACACAAAAAGCCGCCGCAACGGGTGCGTTTCTAGCCTCACAAAACGAAGCATCGACAGCCGCCCAACAACGGGCCGGTGCGGGGCAAACCATCGTTCGCGCGTTGGCCTTCTCGGTCGACAATCTCCAACTAGCCGTCGCCGGCGACAGCGGGCTCGTGCAGACATTTCGCGCTGACAATGCCACGCCATCGGGCAGCTTTGAAAAACACGAGGGCGCGGTTCATGCGCTTCGCTATCTTGATGCCCATCGCCTTGTTTCGTCGGCCGGTGACAAGAACATCCAAACGTGGAATCTCGACGCGCGTTGGACGCTGCAACAGCAGATTGGTCCGCCACTCGATGCCCCCACTTCCGTCGAACTCTCGCCACTGGCCGATCGGGTGCTGGCAATCGACTTCAGTCCTGATGGTAGTTTGCTAGTCACCGGCGGTGGCGAGCCATCGCGAAGTGGCGAACTGAAAATCTGGAACGTCTCCGATGGCAGTCTGAAGCACGAGATCGTCGATGCGCATAGTGATACGGTCTTTGGCGTGTCCTTTTCTTCCGACAGCCGTTATTTGGCCACATCCAGTGCCGACAAGTTCGTGAAGGTGTTCGATGTGGCCACTGCCGCGGTGCTCCGGTCGTATGAAGGCCATACGCACCATGTGTTGGGCGTCGATTGGCAAGCCGACGGCACGGTGCTGGCCAGTTGCGGGGCCGACAACGTGGTGAAGGTGTGGAACTTCGATTCGGGCGAACAGCAGCGCACCATCGGTGGCTTCGGCAAACAGGTGACTTCCATCACGTTCGTCGGGCAAGCAGCCGAGACATTGACCAGTGCGGCCGATAAAACCGTCCGCCTGCACACGATTGGCGACGGAAAGAACGTCCGCAACTTCAGCGGCGGCACCGACTATATGTACTCCGTCGCCGTCACGGCAGACGGTAATCTCGTGGTCGCCGGAGGGGCCGACAGCGTGCTGCGCCTCTGGAACAAAAACGACGGCAAAGCAGTCGCAACCTTCGAGCCTCCCGCAGAACCAACCCAAGAAATAACGGCCGCACAGTAAGCCACGAGTTGTGCGGCGTGTTACTCGACGGCGGTGAGTTGAATGAACTCCCGCGGTGGGTTATCAAGAGCATTCACGAGGCAACGCCGCGCACGGCTTTTGCGGTCACTTCGATGGAGGACTTCAAATTGAAAGCGACCCGTACTTCGCACACGATCTTATTGCTGGTAACCCTATCGATTCTCGGTGGTGCCGGCACATTTCCAGGAGGCTCCGCGGTGGCACAAGAAACAGAAGAAGGCGAACAGCAAGGGAAAGCTGCGGAGGATGAGCGGTTCCATATGCTGAATGTGCTGTGGTTCAAGCCAGAGGGGGGCGCGGAAAAGTACAACGAATATCTACAGGCCGCGGGGCCGTTTGTGTTGAAGCATGGTGGAAAGTCGGAGGGACGCTATGTGCCCGAGGCCAACCTGATTGGCGAGTTCGATGCCGATCTCGTCTTCTTTGTCGAATGGCCAAGTCAGCAGGCGTTTCTTGAGTTCATTCAAGACCCTGGCTATCAGGCCGTGAGCCATCTTCGCAAAGAGGCGATCCGCGATTCGCTGCTCATTCGCTGCAAGAAACAATAGACATCCGAGATGTTTTCGGTAGGCTTGTCACTCGATCCCGAGAACAGCCCGTGGTGAGACAAGAGAACGCGATTGCGGTGTGCCACTGGCTTCGCCAGTGCTCTGCATCAAAACGGATTAGGCAGCAATCGGCACTGGCAAAGCCAGTGGCACACTTTTTCAACGGGTTGATAAGGCGAGCGGCGGATGAGAATATATCAAGGGGACGCGTGAGCGAGGGACCAACCGGTAATACCTTGCGTTCCCTCGCTTACGCGTCGGGTTGGGATTGGTACGTTCTTATCTGCCGCACGTCTAACCATCGCTTCAGGAGCACCACCATGCAAACGCTGGGACAGTTGAAGGAAAACAACCGACTGATCGAAACGCCACATGGCACGGCGGTCGGCAGCAGCTTTCGTTGGCCGACAGGACAGTATTGTGCCATCCACACCGATCGCGGTTTCATCGGATGCGGCATTTACGATGTGCATGTCGCCGGCGAATTTGGCATCGTGGTCGCCATCGCCAAGGGAACTCCCGAACACCCTCTCTGCGAGCCTGAGGATTTATTCGAGGCCAAAATTGTCGATGCTAGTGAGCCCGCTAAACAAATCGGCATCGAAGTCGGAATGACGGGAATGGAAGCCCTCGGCAAACTGCTCAAAGCCTGAACACATCGGAATCGGAATCACGCCACCTCTCAATCAACCAACCACGGTGAACATGGCAACTCCTCGAGTGGCAATCGTAACAGGCGGTTCGCGAGGCATCGGTCGCGCGATTGCCGAGGAATTGGCGGGCGGCGGTTTCAATGTGGTGGTCAACTACGCCACACGTCCTGATGCAGCGGATGAAGTCGTCGCCGGCATTGCCGCCAGCGGCGGTCGCGCAATTGCCGTGGGGGCTGATATCGGACGAAGCGACGATCGCAAGCGGCTCATCGAAGCCACACTCGAACAGTTCGGTCGCATCGACGTGCTGGTGAACAACGCCGGCATTACGTCGCAGGGCCGTCACGATCTTCTGGACGCCACCGAAGAGAGTTGGGATCGCGTGTTCGATACGAACCTCAAGGGACCGTTTTTCTTATCGCAACGCGTTTCCCAGACCATGATCGATTTGATCGCCAGTGGCACCATCCCCGACGGCAAGCTGATCAATATCACATCGATTTCGGCCTACGCGGTCAGCACGAATCGGGCCGACTACTGCATGACCAAAGCCGCGATGCAAACCATGACGAAGCTGTTCGCCGTTCGTCTGGCCGAAGAAAACATTGGTGTTTTTGAAATCTGTCCTGGCATCATTGAAAGCGACATGACCGCGCCGGTGCGCGAGAAATACGACAAACGAATTGCCGACGGCCTGTCACCCATCAAGCGCTGGGGACAAACGCAAGATGTCGCGAAGGCCGTGCGAGCCATCGTCGACGGCCACTTTCCCTTCAGCACCGGCGAGCGATTCAACGTCGACGGCGGATTTCATATTCGCACGCTGTAGCGTGTTCGATGCATGCTGTGCCCGCCTACTGAAAGCATTTGTCACACACACCAAAGACCATCGGCGCATCTCATTGCGACGCTTGCTCGAAGGCTGGGTGAGTTGGCTGACCGTCGGCCATGAGATAGGCCAGTAGATCGAGCACTTGTTGCTTGGTTAGCGTGTTGAGCACTCCACGGGGCATGATCGACTTTGTGGAGAGGGCTCGCTCCTCGATGTCTGACTTTTGAATCGACACGGGTTCGGTGAGAGCGCTGCTGCGGAGCACCACCACCGTATCCGTTTCCTGTTCGACGCGACCTTCCACGATGATTCCCTCGGAAGTTTGAATGATCGTCGTGGCGTACTCCGGGGCAACTTTCTTCGAGGGGTCGACGAGTGACTCGATCAACTCATCCGCACGCAGACGACGATTGATCCCACTCAGGTCAGGCCCGATGCCGCTCCCCTGCCCGCCAAAACGATGACACTGGATGCATCCCACATCCACGAAGGCTTCCTTACCGGCGTCGAACGACCGATTCACGGAAACTTCTTCCAGGCTGGAAACCAAATCGTCCATCTCCCAGGCATGCACGAATTTTCGCGTCGGTTCCATCGTCGCGATCCAATCGTGCATCAGCCGCACCGCAACCTCATCGACGACCATGCTGACCAATGGAGGCATTTGCCCTCGACCGCGATGCTGTAGACGTTGCATGATCACCGAACCATCGGGATTACCAGGAGCCACCAGCATTGCGTTATCGATATCAAAAGTGGCGTGTTGAGGTCGGGCAGAAACAAGAACCATGTCCGACAAGGCGGTCGAGAACTCGAGTTCCATCTTTGCGTTCCCACCGCCCGCGGAGACGTGACAGACGGAACAGTTGGTGTGCAGATACGAACGTGCTCGGGCGTCTAAATCTTGTGTTGCGTCATAGGGGTCGACAAGCCTCGTCATCTCGTCGATCGATTTAGGAAGCGGGCTCTTAAAAAGCCCAATGTGCTGGAGTGTTCGCAACTGGTTATCGACAATGTCGCCATAGTCATGGTCACGATTCATTTGCGGTTCGCTAAGGCCAAGCACATAGTTCACGGCCCGACTATGACACGACATGCACTCCGCGCGACTCGGAAATCTCCATGTCTGTCGTTCACGTCCCTCGATCGTTAGTTCCAGCTCATCGCCCGCGGAGTCAACCAGCGTGGCGTCGGTTTGCTCGTCGTTCCAACGGTAGGAGTAGCCTGTCCATTCACCTTGCTGTCGTGTCAGCAGCCGGGTTTCGATGCGTTGGTAAGAGTCTGATTGACCGGGGACCGTTTCCATTCCGAGCGTTTGCAGCAGCACCGCACCGTCGGAGAAATTCCAGCCCCGCGTCGAAGTGTAATTGATCTGTGCGTCGCCAGGGATCGCCAGAAAGCGATCTGCTTGGGCGCCGTCTGTCCAAGCGGGAGCGTTGACTGAATAGGGGATAACGCCTTCTTGTAACTGATGGTCTTTGACTGAGACAAAAAGCCCCGTCTCGCTCAACCGCCGCGGAAAATCGAATGGCCGCGATTGCGGCTCCGCCGGCAGAAGGCGAAATAATCCACCAGCGTGATCGACAATCAACAGATCGCCACGATGGCTAACCGCAAACCCGGCGATTAGGAGCGAAGTATCCGCAAGTTCCTGATGCCATGTGAGCCGGGTACCGTCGTGCCGGGCACCCCAAATCTTTCCGGTCGAGTAGTCGCCGTATACGTAAACACCATTGAGTTCGGCAAGAGGTTCGCCGTAATACACAACGCCGCCTGTCAGAGAACGTGCTTCGATATGGTGATGCTCGATGGTCGGCGGCACAAACGGCGTTGGACCGCGCTGGCGATTGAGATAGAAGGGATGGTTCCCCTCGTAGACACTCCATCCGTAGTTTTCGCCGCGACCAATGAGATGAGCCGTTTCCCACAGATCTTGGCCGTTGGTGCCTACCCAAATGTGGCCCGTTTGACGGTCGACGCACATTCGCCACGGATTGCGCAGTCCATAGGCCCAAACCTCGCCGCGAGCGTTCTCGGTGCCAACGAACGGATTGTCGTCCGGAATCGAATACAGGGCATCACCTTCTGGGTGATCGACATCAATTCGCAACACGCTACCCGGCAAGTCGCTAATGTCTTGGCCTGTCACCGCGGTGTCAGAGTCTGACGTACCGTCGCCCGCGGTGATGTAGAGCATGCGGTCGTGACCGAAAACAAGGTCGCCACCGTCGTGCCCCGCGGAAGGCCACTCGATGATGATTCGTTCGGATTCAGGGTTGCACTTCGGCACACCGTCCCGATCGACAGTAAACCGTGAGACGCGATCTATTCGGTCTGCCTGTCCCGTGGGACCGTTGCTAAAGACGAACAGCAGGCCGTTGTCTTG
>CAZNXE010000184.1:0-11515 GCA_964576465.1 uncultured Planctomycetaceae bacterium | reverse complement strand
TCGATTCGGGCTAACACCTTCGAGGCGACCACCGTGCGCGCCGCCGACTTTAACGTGCCGACAGCCTCCTCGACGTAGTCTTTCGTCACCTCACGCACAACATCCGTTTCCTGTCCATCGCGAAGCTGTCTTCGTTGTACGTCAACCCGACCGGGTTCAAGGCGATTGTTGAAGAAACCTGACATCCAGGCAATCACCGCGACCATGACCAGCAGCCCGGCGATCAAGGGTAAGAATCGCAGGGCAGCGTGACGTATCGTCTGAACGATTTTCATGCGAAGCACTCCCGGCACAACTCTCGGCAAGCTGAACGAGCGAGCATTTCTCGATAAGAGAACCAGCCAGCAGCATGCTAAACGTAAAGGAATTCGTCAATCACCACGATGTCTTCGCGGCTGCTAGGAAGGTGGATGGGTGTCCTGCCCTGCGATTGGGCCATGGCGAGTCTCGCTGATGCGATGGCGCAGTGCTTGGTCGACCATCAAGAATTCGCCGAGATTCTCCGTTGTGAGCATGCCCACAAGTTGAGCGTCTTGTAATACCGGCATGGTTCGCCCGGGTGCATTTTGAAGCCGCGCCATGGCATGCTCCAACATTTCCGCCGCATCGGCAGTTGCGATGTCGGTTCGCATAACCTGCTCGACACGCGTGTGCTGCCCGTGTTCGGCCAGCGCCCGAACCATGTCGGTGCGGGTGAGAACTCCCACGAATCGCCCCTGTTCCAACACCGGAAAGTCGTGTTGAAATCCGGCCAGCACATATTCGACGGCCCGGCTTAACTCGTCGCTTGGCGCAAGCACACGGAAATCGGTGACCATCACCCGGCTCACGGGGATACCCGAAACCGCGGAACGAATGCGCACGGAGGAGGCTTCTTGCGCGGCACCCACCCATACGAAGAGGGCAATAAACACGAGAAACGGGTTGAACCACATTAAACCCACCAACCCAAAGAGAACGGCCATCCCTTGCCCGACCTTTGCGGCGATGGTGGTCGCTCTGACATAGTCGAGCTTCATCGCCAACAGGGCACGTAGCACACGTCCGCCGTCCATCGGAAAGGCGGGCAGCATGTTGAACAAAACGAGCATCACGTTGATGGCGATCAACTGCAAGATGAATTGCACCGCCGCGCCGTTCAAGGTATTCCATTCCATGACAAACGACAGTGCGACGAATCCGATCAACAGGGCTGACAGCGCGAACGCCAACACCACGTTCACTGCCGGACCTGCCACGGCGACGATCAACTCCTGCCACGGTTGGCGTGGCATGCGCTCCAAGCGAGCGACGCCACCGAAGAGCAACAGCGTGATATCTTTGGTTCGGATGCCGAATCGCCGCGCCGTCAACGCGTGCCCAAGTTCGTGCAGCACGATGATTCCGAACAGCAGCAGGATTAAGAAAACAAGTTCCAACACACCGCGCGCACTTCGCTCGCCAGCAAAGCCAACCGTGACGACTAGCGCCAGGAGAAACAAGAACGTCACATGGACGTAGATTCCGATGCCAGAGATCGTTCCAATCTTCCAAGACCACCGCATCGAGACGAATCCTTGTGTGACACGAGAAGAGGGATGTGTAGAACCCGGGCGACGATTATCCTTGCCGGATCTCACGTTTCCGAGAACGGTATTGGGATTATGCCAGATACCAACCGGGATGATACTCTCGGTGGATGAATTCCTCGGCAGCCGTGGTGTTCTTGGCCTTCATGTTTTCCGCGTCCCAATCAATCCGCTGACCGGTGCGGTAGGCTACGTTTCCCAGGTGATTGGCTTCGGTGAAGTGGCCCGCATACTCGAAGTTGCAGGTCGTCGGTTCGCCGGTTTTACAGGCATGCAGCCATTCGGCATGATGCCCGAGCGATTTGGGGATGAAAGGCTCAGGCGGCTGGAAGTCTTTGAACTTGTCTTCCGGCAACAAGACGTGCTTGCCATAATCGGCGAGTACCATGCCTTGATCGCCCTCGAAAAGAACCCCGTCGCCCCATTGCGGGATACCCCCGTCGCGCCAGATGGCCGGCTTATTCACTCCCTGGTACCAAGTGAGTGTCAGCGGGGGCAGTTTCCCACGCGCGCCGTACTCGTACTTCACCTGCATCGATGCCGGCGCGATCTCCCGGTGAATCGGCGGACCGCTGGCTTCGATGGTCTGTGGGGCTTTCAAATCCAACGCCCAAAACGCCAAGTCGATCCAATGACTGCCAAGGTCCGACATGGTACCGTTGCCAAAATCCCACCAACGATACCATTTGGGGCCAGGAACATAGACGTTGTTAAAAGGTCGCCGCGGCGCGGGGCCAAGCCAAAGATCCCAATCCAATCCCGGCGGAATGCTCTGCGACTCGCTCGGGCGATTCTGCACAAAAACGATATCGCCGGCCTGTTTCGATTCCTCTTCGCTGGCGTGCAAGCCCCAGGCCCGAGAAACCCAAACGTGTACGTTTCGCACGTTGCCGATGGCGCCGGACTGAATCAGCTCGACCACGCGGCGGTAGTTGTCTCCGGCATGAATTTGTGTGCCCATTTGGGTTGCCACCCCGGCCTTTGCGGCAGCCTCGCGAATGACTCGGGCTTCCCATACGCTGTGGGTAAGCGGCTTCTCGCAATACACATGTTTACCAAGCTGCAAGGCGGGCAACGTCGCGAAGGCATGCGTGTGCTCGCACGTGCTCACGACCACTGCGTCGAATTCTCCGGCGTGATCGAACAGTTTGCGAAAATCGGTCACACGTCGTGCCTTCGGGTGACGTTCGGCAGCACGGTCGAGATTTTCGCCGCTCACGTCACACAACGCGACGATGTTCTCCGATTCCACCGACTGCATGTTGCTGGCCCCGCGGCCTCCGCATCCGATGACCGCGATGTTCAGCTTTTCATTCAGCCCACGAGCGCGTAATAGTGCAGGCGCCGCAAACGTGGCCGCTCCGGCGGCGGTTGCTGTTTGGAGAAATCTTCGGCGGTTGATCGATCGCCGGGTTCCGGTCTTGCCGCTGTGGTCCTTCAGCATGGTTCATCTCCTTGATTGTCGCCTGCAATGAACTCGGTACGGTATCACTGTCAGTTGGCCAGCGGTTGCGAAATGCGGAGGTAGGCAAACAGGTGCTTGATCTGTGCATCATCGAGCTTGTCAAGAATCCCTTCTGGCATGACCGACTTAGGATTCGCCACCATTTCGTCGATGTTGTCGCGTGGGACTACGACATTTTGGCCATCAACACCCCGCAGCACAACAATCTGGTTGTCCTGATCGGCAAGGAAACCGGTGACGATTCGGCCATCGTCGGTGAACACCGTAAAGTTTCCGAATCCCTCGCGAATCTCGGCACTAGGGTTCACCACGTTCAACAGGATGCCTCGAAGATCATCACGTTTGAATGTCGTCAGGTCGGGACCCACATTGCCACCCTCGGCGAACAGCTTGTGGCATCCCGCATTCGGCCTTGTACAGTTCTTTTCCAGTATAGGGATTCCCGGCACCCTGTGCGGCTTGCAGCATCTCGTGCAGCGCTTCGATGCGGGCCTGCATCTGTTGGGTGGTCGCTCCGACGATCTCTCCGAAGCACTGTTTTACAAGGCTCTTGAGGGCCTCATCGTTGTGCAGCAGAAGTTGCCGCTGCACCTCAAGGGGCACCGCCAGAGAGTCGATCGCGCCGGATTCGATGGCCGTTAGAAACTGTTTCGCCCAGTCGCGGCGGCTGGCAAGCAACGCCTGCGCCGCGGGGCGCACTGTCTCTGGCAAGGCGTTGTGCTGCTGAATCACTCGCTCGGCAATCGACGGCGCTCCGTACGATTGCAGGCTCAACAGGGCCGCGGAACGCAATGTTTCATCCGCGTCGTTCAACACGACATTCAACAAGACTCCAACCGCATTCGGATTTACGATTTCAGCGAAAACGCGGATAAAGTCCAAGCGCTGCCGATGATCGGCACTGGAATCGTCGATCGTGTCCAGCGCGGTTTGAAGTGCCTCGGGCTGTCCCTGTCGCACCTGCAACATTACGGAGCCGCCGCCCACCTTTGCGATGGCGGCAACCAACTCGTCGGGAAGATTGGATAGCGAACGCCCGGCATAAGCCGTTTCAAAACCGTCGATGAGAAGTTTTTGGTGCCGAGGTTCGGGCGCTAGCGAGAGCAGCGTGGCGCAAGCCAACAGATCGCGTCGCGTGCCGGCCAGAGCATAGCGACGAATGATCTTATCTAGCAGATGTTCTTCAACGAGCGGCAAACTCCAAACGGCCTTGTCCTTAAAGAGGTCTAATACCGCATCGACATCTTCACCAGCTTTTGATTCGATTGCCCACCACAGCAGAAGTGGGATGTGCAGGTCGTTGTGATCTTCGCCGTGTGTCAGTAACTGACGAACGATCGCAAGACAAGGTTCGACCGGCAGCCGGCGAGCGGAACAGGCAAGTTGACTGCGAACCTCCGCCGACGGTTCTCGCGTCGCGACATCGACAAGCTTGGCTTCGATGGCCGACGAAACGCGCTTCTTGTCGCCAAGCAGCCGGATGGTCCATAGCCGCACATAAGGGTCCTCGTGCTCCAGCATTTCCATGGCCAGTGCTTCTGAAAAACCGCCCGAGAGATTCAAGGCCCACAGCGCTTCGAGCGCCAACTGTCCTTGGCTCTGTCGAACAAGTTGTTCGAGGACTGGAAGAATGCTGCGGTCTTTTCGATCGCCAAAGATGCGCAGCGCCGTCTGGCGATGCCATTTGTTGGGGTGCTTCAGTAATTCCACGAGCGCCGCGGTCGAGAGGGTACTGTAGTTGAACGCAGTGATGGGTGATGAATGTTTCGCGGTCACGCGATAGATGCGTCCGGAGTCTGGCGTCACACGGCCCGCGTAATGGCTCGAATGGTCGATGCGCTGTTCGTACATGTCGCAAAAGTAAATCGCACCGTCGGGGCCCGTCTTAATGTCAACCGGTCGAAACCATTGGTCGCTGCACTTGATGGGTCGGTCGATATCTTTGGTGGCGAACGACGTGGTGTCTGGCCAGATGGAACTCTGCACAATCTGGCCTTGCAGCGTTTCGATGCCAAATAGCCGCCCATGATATTGCTTGGGCAGTGTGTGTCCCGCGTAAATGATGAAGTTGTGCGTAAAGCGGGGCACGTCGTGGTGCTTCATGGCGGGGAAGTAGCCGAAGGCATAGGGGTTCGACAGCGCGCCATGTTTACTGAACCCTTTCCGCTCGTAGGCGCCTTGCACATAGTGGTAACCCCGCGTGTTGCCACCGTTGGTGCCTGAGAAGATGCGTCCCTTGTCGTCGATTTCGACGCCGAACGTGTTGCCTCCGCCTTCGGCAAAGATTTCGTATCGCCGCGTCTCTGGGTGATAGCGCCAAATGAGTTGCCCCATCGAATGAATCGGGGTCTTGTCGATGGCCGGGCGGATAATCTGACCGGTGACCGTGCTGCCCTGGCAGGCATAGAGCCAGCCATCGGGCCCCCATCGCAGGCTATTGGTGATGGCGTGCGAGTCTTCAAAACCAAAACCCTTGAGTAGCACGACCGGGTCGGAATCAGGCACGTCGTCAGCATCGGCGTCAGGGTAGAAGAGCAGATACGGAGGATTCAAGACGTAAACCCCACCGCGCCCGCGAACGAACGAACTAGCGATGTTCAAGCCATCAACGAACGTCGTATGATGGTCTAGCAGGCCATCGCCGTTGGTGTCTTCGTGAATCGTGATGTTGTCTCGTCCACGTACTCCGTGCGGTGGGGGCAGCGGCACCTTGTCGTAGACACTGCGGAGAAACTTGTCGCGGCTGAGCATCTTCAACCCCGCCGGATTGGGATACTGCTGATAGTTGAATACCCACAACCGCCCACGTTCGTCCCAGTTGATAAACAGCGGCTGACCAACGAGCGGCTCGGCCAGAACTTGTTCAAGCTGCAAGTCGTCAGCAATTTCAAAACTAGCGAGGGCCTGCTCCGGCGACAGCGGATCGGTATCGCCCGCGCGCCGCCGCAAGTAAAGTTCGATGTCGGTCACTTCGTCGACCTTGTCGAAATAGGCTGGCGCGTCGGTGGATAGCTCGGCGGGAACGGCTTCCTTCGCCCAATCGTGATCGTCGCCTGCTCGATATTGCCACTGCCCCTCCATGCGAATGGCATGATTGCCAGCCAAGAGAACCGGTGCGGCAACGAGAAAGTTGCTGCGCGCGTCTTTCATGAAGGTTCGCACCGCGATCACGTTGACTTGGCCAAACCTCAGCACTTCACCCGGCACCCCGAACCGCGAGTCTTCGCCAAGGCCGCTACGATATTGCGGCGGAAACGTTCCGGTGCCGCCAACCTGTGCTCCGTTGACGAACGTTTGCCGGGCATCGTCCACGGGCTCGATGTTCAGTTCGACCGACTGACCTTCCCAGTCGGACGGCACGTCGACGAAGCAGCGATACCAGGCGAACCCGTCCTGCGTGGCAAGTTCTCCGCCGGGCTGGCGTTTCCAGGAATCGGGAATCGGGACAAGGTGCCAATCAGGCTCATCGGCATGTGTCGACGCAACGATTGACAGTAGTATCGCGACAACCAAAGCCCCAACGTGTCGCCGGCGTCGAACGTCGGCACAAGTTCGGCTTGTAGCACTTCGAGAACTGAACAAGGGCATATCCTTCGCTTTTTTGTGGCGGGCAATGTCGCGGCTGGCGAAGTTACCGCGACGCGTTGGGGGCTGTTCATCATACCCCGGTTTGATTCGAGATTTTAGCTTTCTAGGCGAGCGGCGAATGAGAATATACCAAGGGGACGCGTGAGCGAGGGACCAACCGGCAATACACTGCGTTCCCTCGCTTACGCGTCGGGTTATGATTGGTACGTTCTTATCTGTCGCACGCCCTAGAGAATATAATCTCTCCCATATCCGCAAGTATCAAGGGGGCGTGATGGACAAATCGGCGTCATGCGATGCTGATTCCGCCGTGGCGTTACTATAACGTCATGGAGGATTCGGGTACGGTAACTACACCGGCTTACCGCTGGGCAGTCGATGCTCAGTTGGGCGGAGACCGTCGCGGAGAACGGAACGGCAGCATGGCAACCCTGCGAATTGCACCCAATATCGAGATTCCGCTTTCGGAAGTGGATTTCAGTTTCGTGCGCAGCTCTGGTCCCGGTGGCCAGAACGTCAACAAGCTGAATACCAAGGCCGTGATGCGTTGGAATGTTGTTGCCAGTTCCGGTTTACCCGAGGGCGTTCGAGCACGGTTCATCGAGCGCTATCGGCGAAGGATTACCACCGGCGGCGACATCGTGCTGAGCAGCCAGCGATATCGGCATCAACAACGCAATATCGATGATTGCTTGCAAAGGCTCCGAAGCATGATCGCGGCCATCGCCGTGCCGCCTAAGCCACGACGTCCAACGCGACGCTCTCGCGCTTCGGTTGAACGCCGACTTCGCAAGAAGAGTCAGCACTCGGAAAAGAAGCACCGTCGCGGAACTCCCCGGTTGGATGATTGAACTCAGATTGGACGGCATTACGCGCCGTGTTCGGCCAGGATTGCATCGGCGGCCGCGGTGGTTTCGGCGTCGTCGTTGTCCCACAGCGCGGCAAGGTTCTGTCGCATCCGTCGCGCGGCGGTCTTTAGATAGTACCGCCCCGCGATCAGGTCGCGCTGTGGCGAAGAGCCGTTGGACTGATTGGCCAGAACACTGTCCAAACGCGAGAGCACGCAGGCCGAAACATAGAGTTCGGTGGCTGTGTCCGAAACTCGGGCGAGCAGATACTGTCGATCCATCACCGACTCGCGGTGGGTTCGAAGCAGACGCTCGACATGATTACCGAACTTGCCAATCAGACGCCCCAGTTGTCGCGCGTCGTCTTCGAGTTCACGGCACCGAACGTCAATCACCGGTGGTACCAGCAGCGAACTCACTTTGCGACTCGCGAAACCGCCGATCTTGCCGAAACTAGAATCTGCCAGTGGATGAACAATCGCATCCAAAACGCTCTTTAGCTCCAGCCCAACATCTCGCATGCCGACCAACGCGACGAAGGCCCGCAGCACGTCGTTGGCACCTTCGCCAATCATGTTAATTCGGCCATCGCGCATCATGCGTTCGTAGGGCTCGTCGGTAAAGTAAGCCTTGCCGCCGTAAATCTGAATGGTGTCATTGATGATTCGCCACAGAACGTCGGTCGCGAAGACCTTGAGCATGGCCGTTTCGACCATGAAATCGTCACCGCCCGAATCGATGAGCGCCGCGGTCTGATAGGTGCAGGCCTCCATGGCAAACGCGCCGGCGCTCATGTACGCCAGCTTGTCTTTCACTAACTCGAAATTGCCCAGGGGTTCACCAAACTGCACCCGTTGGGCAGCATGTTCCGCGGCGCGCTGCACGCAGAACTTCGCGGCACCAGTGCAACTTGCCCCGAACGTTGTGCGGCCGAAATCCAAGACCGTCAAGGCAACTTTCAGTCCGCCACCCAACGGGCCGAGAATGTTCTCCTTGGGGACAAACATGTCGCGAAACGCAAGCCGCCCGGTTGCACTTCCACGTACGCCACACTTATCCATCCGTTCTTCAAGAACTTCAAAGCCCGGCATGTCGGGGGTGACGATGAACGCGGTGATCTTCGAGTCGCCACCATCGGCCCCTGGGGTGCGGGCCATGACGGTCAACATATTTGCAATGCCGCCGTTGGTGATCCAACGCTTTTCACCATTGAGTACATAGCCCGATCCGTCGGGAGTTGGCGTTGCCTGCGTCTGAACATTCGAGGCGTCGCTGCCGGCTTCCTTCTCGGTAAGCGCGAAAGCACTGAGATGTTCGCCGGTGGCCAGTTTAGGAAGGTATTTTGCTTGCTGTTCCGGGGTGCCGAACATGACCAGCGCGCGTGGCCCAATCGAATGATGGGCGTTGACAAACAGGGCCGTGCCACCGCAGTGTCCACCTAGAACCTCGACAAAGCGGCAGTAGTCAACCTGCTTCAAGCCGCGTCCCCCGATATTGGTTGGCAAGCAGGCCCCCAAAATTCCAAGCCGCCCGAGCCCTGTGACGACTTCGTCGGGAATGCGAGATTGCCGGTCAATGTCAACCGGATCGATTTTCTCGGCGACGAAATCCTTCAATTCGGCGAGCATGCGACCCGCTTCACTGTCGGCTTGAAAAACGGGATAGGGCGACAGGCATTCGTTTTGAAATCGGCCAAAATAAAGAGCCCGAGCCAACCCCGTTTCCCCGGCTGAATCACCGATCAACTCTTCGGCTTCGGCGATTTGCTTTTCGCGGTCGACGGTTGCCATCAGATCACATCTCCTCGGTTCATCACGGACTCAATGTCTGCCGACCACACCGACAGGTGCCTAGCTGGAAGTATTCTTATCCCCCAGGAGCCCTGTGGCAACGGTCTCCGCATTCCACGGCATGGCGCGCGCAGAAGAATCCGCACGAAGTCGTCAACGGCTCGGAATATGGACTTCACGCAGGATCAACATGTCCGAGGCTTTTCAAGTGGGCTGTGATGCGCGATGCACCGCCAATTCGCAGCGGCCACGCCCAAGGCAGTAACCCCCAGCCGGGACATGGAATTTTTTCCAATCAAACCGCGCATTGTTGTTCGGAGCAGTCCATTCGATCGGCGCGCACTGATAACCAATTGATCGGCGTGACCAAGCGGGAGCAGCAGTCGCGTAGAGGAGCGAGACGATTCCGTGGCATTCAGCGCAGAGCCGATTGTGCCCATCGAATCGCAAACCGATCGAGCTACCTTGTGGCCTGGGGCTACTGCAGCTTTGCCAGGGTGTCCAACGCCTGTTTGGCGGCGTCGATGCCCCCGGCACGTTTCACGAATCGATTCGCTTCAATGAGCGAATCCAAATCGAGACTCCCGGAAGCCTTTCGACCGCGCGTTGACTTGCTGTTGCCACCGCGCAATTCGGTTTTTATGTTGCTCACTTGGGCAGCAGAAATCGTGATCCGCCTTGATTTGAAATTCGCGATGACATCCTTCGGTGAAGTATCAATGCCATTGGTTTCCAAGTATTCGCGAATTGCCTGAGCCTTGTTGATTCGTCGCTTCTTCGCCATCAGAAAAAACTCCCTTCGGAACAGTTCAATGTGTGAATTGGCTTGCCCCGAACAGAAACTGGCCGGTCATCATAGCCAACGAGACTATTCTCAGATAGCCCCTCGAACGGCCTTGTATATAACCATCAAGTGTGGGATGTCTCCGTTTCCCAATAATGTATCGAAACCTTGTTCACTTTCGATCTTTCGCAAGCGCCACGCTCATGGAGAAGGGTTCCGTTTGGATTGGTGTACGCTCATCAAAAGTAGCACTCGGCGAGATTGATGTTGGTGGTATAATTGGGAATATGAGCTGGAATAAGACTCCGATTCGCGGGAGATTGTTGTGCCTCGCAAAACACATATTGATGCGATCTTACGTGACTGGCCCTATGAACCGGGGACGGTCAGTGCGCGGCTTGTGCGCGCTCGCGATGGGCGCAGTGTCGTCCAGATGCGGATCGAGATGGGGGTCGTGCAAATGGAAATGGATGGCCGCCCCGATGGTTTCCATCCCCAAGGATCGGAGTCCTATCTCGACCATTTAATCGAGCGATCGATCCACAATGGCGATGAATTCACATTGACCGAGGAGCAGTGCGCCGAGGTCGATCGAGAGTTCATGCAATATTACCATCGCCGCATTTGCTGGTTGGCACTCCGCGATTTCGATCGGGCGGTCAAAGACGCCGACCACAGTTTGGCGTTAATGGATTTTGTTCAGGATCGGTCGCCCGATCGGCAATGGACGCTGTCACACGAACAATTTCGCCCCTTTATCCTTTTTCACCGCACGCAAGCGGCGGCCATGTCTGCGCTTGATCGCGAGGGAGCAGAAGCAGCGATCGAAGCCGTGAACGGCGGGCTGGAACGCATGCGGAAATTCTTGGCGGCTTTCGATGCCGAGGAGAGCTTTGAAGAAGACGAGATGGTACTCCGACTTCGTGAGATTCAGTCCTCGCTGCGAGAAGAATTTGGCGTCGAACGAACTCTCAACGAGCGCCTTGCCGACGCAGTGGCCGCTGAAAAGTATGAGCTAGCTGCCCAACTTCGCGATGAGTTGGAGCGCCGTGACGATTCGTAAGGCGAGCGGCGAATGAGAATATACCAAGGGGATGCGTGAGCGAGGGACCAACCGATAATACACTGCGTTCCCTCGCTTACGCGTCGGGTTGTGATTGGTACGTTCTTATTTGCCGCACGCCTAAGGCATCGGTGCTAGCAATTGGGTAAACGCGGCATTTTATTGGTTCTGAAACAAATGTTCAGTCGCGATTCAATCAGCCTTCGCATTGCTGGCAAACTTTGCTGTTTGTAAGACTTTCCATCCCACTGTACAAAACGACACTCTTTTTGCCATTGACGTATTGCAGCGGTTCGGTCCGAACGTCTTTGTAGCGACCGTGTTGGAATGACAACGCATTTTTTTCTGATCGCTTGGCACGCCCAATGCACTTAGCTCCTTCCGTTCGGTACGGGGTACATCGGTATTA
>CAZNXE010000183.1:0-11542 GCA_964576465.1 uncultured Planctomycetaceae bacterium | reverse complement strand
ATAACTAAATCCAAACAAGCCCACCGGTTGGAAATGGGGTCTTTCGGGACGTTATCTAGCCCCGTCCACGGCCTGCGCAGCTTCTTCGATGGTGTCGGCAAAGGCAACCTTTAGCCCCGAATCACGCAATATCGCCTTGCCTTCTTCAACGGTCAACGTCAGCGGCTTCTCACAATACACATCTTTGCCCGAGTGCAACGCGGCCAAGGCGATGGCCGTATGCCAGTGGTCGGGAGTGCCGATGGTCACCGCTTCGATATCGTTGCGATCGAGAACCTTGCGATAGTCTTCATGGATGTCGGCCTTGCCGCCAAACTTTTCGCGTGCCGCTTCTGCATGCTCACGATCGACATCGCATACGGCAACGATGTCGCCGAATGCCGAAGCCCGCTGGGCAATGCCGGTACCTTGTCCCCCCAGGCCGATGCAGCCGATGATCGGCCGGTCGTTCTTACTAGCCGCTTGGGCACGCGTATCGAACCACAGAGGTGTGCTGGCCGCGGCGGCGGATAGGCTAAGCGACTGTTGCAGAAAACGACGTCGATTTTGGCGCGATGTGCTCATTGCGAGTTCCTCAAGGCGGGTCGGTTGTATGGACCTTGAACGAAGGTGGGCCGTGGGTTTTCATGCCGGAGGGAAATCTCTTGGCATGTGGATTCGGTCATGCAAAGCGCCTAGTCTAAACGAAGTGCTCTCGGCGTGCCACCAAACGGATCAAGCGCTTGCGGTTACGGCCCCGAACGCGGCTCGAAGGTCGCGACACGCCACTGAAGTGCGGGCAATTGACCGAGTTGTGGCCGCTTATATTGAACGATGTACCCGAGTTTGCTATCGAAGTCGGCCCGCAGTGTCTTGAATCCGTGTGCGGGTGCCGCCGTGCCGGCCGGTGGAAGGAATTCAGGGTTCACGACGATATCGAGATCGCGCCTCAGCCGAACGAACATTCCGTCGACGGTCCAGGAGTTGGGGTTCCAGAAGTCTGGAGAAGCGCTGTCGAGAAGCTTGGGAGGATCGGCCACGAGTTGGACATCAGGACCGTTGACGACAACGGTTAATTGCCCACCGAACTGCCCGAAGAGTTTGATCTGGACAGAATAGTTTTCGGGGCGATTGTTCTTCCATTGCTGTTGGGCATCATCCAGGCGTTGCAGAGTGAGTGGCGGGTTCTTGCCACGCTGAGCGATCGCCACTTGCCACAGCACCACCCCGGCGAAAGCCAGCGAGGCGAAGAAAACGATGATTACATAGGTGCCGCGTGCCCCTTTCGGTGCGTCAGCGGGTTGAGTTTCTCCGTCCATAGCGGTCCTAACGGTTTCGCGTCGTGCGATTGATTCGCGTGCTATATAACAGTGGCGGTCGCCGGCGCGATCGCGGATGTTGATTTCACCCCTTCATTCTCACCGCGACGGCCTCGGGCCGCAATTGCCACGCCATGTGTACCGCAACCATTTCGGAATCTGTTATGTCGAGTGACAAGTCCGCATTTACTCGTTCTCGCACCAAGGTTGTCGCAACCGTGGGCCCTGCGTGCTCGCGAGCCGATCAATTGGCCGAACTGGTCGAAGTCGGGGTCGACGTGTTTCGGCTCAACATGGCTCACGGCTCGTTGGGCGAGCATGCCGAGTTGATCGAAACGATCCGACAAGTGTCCGAGGAATTGAGCCGCCCGGTGGCCATCCTTGTCGACTTGGCTGGGCCGAAAATTCGGTTGGGCGAATTGGCGGGAGGCGAAATCGAGTGCGCCGAGGGTGCCGAGTTCCGGTTTATCCGAGGTGACTTGGCGAAGGAGCCCAACGAACTGGTTAGCACGTATGCGAAGTTGGTCGATGAATTGGAAGTCGGCAACCGTGTGATGTTGGCCGACGGCACGGTTAGCATGTTGGTCGAAGAGCGAGACCCTGACTTCGCCCGCTGCCGCGTGGTTCAATCGGGCGTCATTCGCAGCCGTCAAGGAATCAACCTGCCCGGGACCAAGCTGAGCGTGCCGGGGATGACCAAGCGCGATTGTCAGCACGCCGTTTGGGCTGCCGAATCGGGCGTTGATTTCGTCAGCCTGAGCTTTGTCCGTTCGGCCGGAGATGTACAAGCCCTGCAAGCAATGTTGCGGGCCTGTGGCTCGCAGGCAAAAGTGATTGCCAAGATCGAAAAACCCGAGGCGCTAGAGCATTTAGAAGAGATCATTGACGCCGCCGACGGTGCCATGGTCGCGCGGGGTGATTTGGGTGTGGAGATTGATATCGCCCGGGTACCTCTGGCACAAAAGCGGATCATTGCGATGTGTAACGCAATGCAGAAGCCCGTCATCACGGCCACGCAGATGCTTGACAGCATGCAACACTCGCGGTTCCCAACCCGGGCTGAAGCGACGGACGTGGCCAACGCAATTCTCGATGGTACCGACGCTTGCATGCTCTCGGGAGAAACAGCCATCGGTGAATATCCACGACAAACGGTTGAGATGATGCGTCGCATTGCCTTGGAAACGGAACAGTTGTTTCAAGAGCGACCGGCACAACTCACACCGCTGGATTCACCTGATTTACACTGCGTTACTCCCGCGGTGCTCAATAGCGCGGGGCAAATGGCGCGTCAACTGGATGCTAAGTTGATGGCGGTTGCTAGTCACAGTGGTGCCACGGCGCTGGCCGTGTCGAAGCAACGAAACTTCACGCCAACCGTCGGCGTGAGTGACTCGCCGGCGACGCTACGTTCGATGTGTCTCTATTGGGGTGTGATTCCGCTCGCCGGCGCGCCAACGCATGACGTAGAAGAACTCCTCAATCACGTCGAGCAGTGGGGTATCGCCAACGGAACGCTTGTCAGCGGCGATCGGATCGTCGTTGTCACGGGCAGCCAGCTCACTTTCGGTGGACACAATCTACTGACGGTTCACGAAATTCCGTGATGTGGCAGCCCGTCGCTCAATAGCGTGCGTCGAGGGGATCTTGGCGGAACGCTTTATTAGCCTGATAAAGTTCGATTCGGGCGGCGATTTCCTGTTCGACGATCGCGGCCCCTTGGGCGCCTTCTTCCCAGCCTTGCTTCTCGAACTGGATTCGCTGCGATCGGGCCTTCCGATAGGCGTGGGCAGCAAGTGGGATCGCCTCGTCGAAACGTCCAGCAGCGGCGTAAGCGGCCGCCAGCGCGTCATCGGTCTCGATGGATGATTTCCCACGCCGTTTCATGACAGCATGAACTGGTTCGGCCAGATTGATTGCCAGGTCAACGTTTCGAAACCGGTCGTCGGTGTGGGTGGCGTATAGCCACATCAAACGCGATGCCACGCTTGGACTGCTTGGCCAGCGGCTGAGTGCCGTGCGATAGATTCCCAGGGCAGTGGGAGTATCGCCCAATCGGGCCATCACGTTGCCAAGCCCAAGATAAGCGTGCCGCAGATTGTCGTCTCGTTGAATCGACTGTTGATAGTGCGTGGCAGCTTCTTCGAGCATGTTCAGGCGCTGTTCGCAGTAGGCCAACTTGTACCAGGCTCTGGCATAATTGTTGCCGTAGTTGATCGCATCGCGAAAGTGGGGGAGCGCTTCGCTGAATCGGCCTTGAATGACGAGTGTCTGGCCGAGATTCGTGTGGGTGCCACTGTGCCGTGGTTTCAGGTCAAGAGTTTTTTGGTACTGTTCGAGTGCCTCGTCGAGGCGACCGGCGCTGCTCAATGCGTTGCCGTAGCTGTAGTGGGCGAGATAATTGTCCTTCGTGACTTCCAGCGGTCGGGAGAATAGTGTCAACTCGTCGCGCCAAAACGATATCTGCCGAAGGCACAGTCCCGCGAGCAACGCCAACACCAACACCGCTGATACGCTGGCTAGCAGGCGAACGCGCATCGCCGAAAAGCGTGTCAGTATTTCATCACAACCCCAGGCCACGACAATGAACAGCCCAATCAACGGCACATATGTGTAACGATCGGCCATCGATTGGCCCCCAACCTGTACAATCCCGATCACGGGGACCAACGTGCCGAGGAACCAAAACCATCCCACAAAGACATAAGGCCGCTTCCGAAGCCAAGCGATGGCCAACACGGAAACCGTTAAGCAGACAGCCGCCGAAAAGATGGTCCAACCACGCATGTGCAGGTCACGGGGAATAGGGTACATCAACGCCAACTGCGTAGGCCAGAAAAAATTGAAGAGGTAGTTGCCGTAAGCATCGACAACGTTGATGAGCCGCTCCCCGAGTTCGAGCTGTTGCCACGGCACCACGGCCCCACCGGCACGTTGCACGCGAAACGTGATGACCGCCGAGATCATCGATAGGATGGCCAGCGGGATCTTCTCCAACACAAGCACCGCAGCCTGTGCCGCGGTATCTCGCCATGGAGTCTGTATAGGAAGTCGAACGAGCGGCCAGATATCCAACAACAACAGCAAGCAAGGCGCGGTGACCAGCATCGCCTTGCTCATCAGCCCCATTGCCAGCAAGACAAACACCGCCAAGTATCGCAGCCAGCCCGGGCGTCGTGTGTAGTGGACATAGGCCACCAGCATCGCGAACCAAAAGAAGGTGCTCAGTACGTCTTTGCGTTCCGATACCCAGGCGACGGATTCGACCCGGGTCGGATGCCATGCGAACAGCGCGGCGACCATCGCGGCCGCCATGGTGTTGCCGGTGCTTATGCGGAGAAACCAAAACAACATCAACACGTTAGCGATGTGAAGGATGAGACTTGTCAGATGGTGCCCGGCGGGATGTTCGAGGCCATACAGTTGGCAATCGAACATGTGGGTCCACATCGTCACCGGGTGCCAGTTGCCATGGACCTCGGAAGTGAGCGACCAGCGGAAGCTCGACCACGTAAGCCCCTGCCGCACCGGGTCATTCTCCAGCACATATTGTGGGTCGTCGTAATGGACGAACCCTTGGGAGAGGATGGGCCAGAAGATGGCCAGGGTTAGCAGCGCAAGCACCAAGCCAATCCACAGAGATTCCCGAGCGCTGTTTTGGCGGTGGTCAACGTTCATCTGGCGGAGCGCTAATAACGTCCTTTCTTGGCATCGTGGCGGTACACGTTTGCCTCTTTGTAAAGTTCTAATCGCTCTTCGATCCCCTCGACCAATGTCTCGTATTGTTCGAGTAGCGCGGTGGGTGGTTTTTTCCACTCCTGCCACTGTTGGGAATCAATTTCTTTCCTCAAGGAGTCGATCCGTGCATGGCCCAACTCGGCAGCACGCTGGGCGATGCGAACGGCCTCGCTGAACCGCCGTGCGTTGGCCAACGCCGCCGCATGGACATCAAGTGGCCGAACATCAGCGTTCTTGGTCACCGCGCAGACCTTTCGCGACATCTCAAGTGCACTGTCGCGATCTCGAATCAATTCTTCAGGGCATGTTGCTCGCAGCCAAGCGAATTCCGTCAAATAGTGGACGTTGTCGGGCGAACGTTCGAGGCCCTCTTCAAACACGGCCGCCGCCTCCTCGAAGCGTCCCAGGGCTTGCAGGGCAAGCGACCACTGGATGTATGGTTCTTGCGGCTCGACTTTGACCTGACTATAGAGGTTGGTGGGTGCATTAATCGCCTTGCGGAATTGTTCGATTGCCTCCTCATACCGCCCCAATTCGACGTAAGTCTTGCCCAAGCTAAAGAGTTCTCCGGAACCGTTCAATTTGAGTGCGATCGCCAGCTCGAAGGTCGCGGCTGCCTTCTCCCATTCTTCTTGTTTCCTAAACACCTCGGCCTTGGAGAGGATCGAGATCCGGTCACGTGGGTACATTCGGATTGCGATGTTGAATTCGTCGAGCGCTGCCTCGTAGTCGCCTTGGAGTTTGAGCGCCGTGCCAATTCCAAAGTGAGCGAGGAAGTTGCGATCCTGGCGGTCCACTTGGGCCGCATGGCGAAAGAGTGTCATGGAGTCTTTCCAGTATCCCTGCTGCATCCAAGTCAGCCCCGCCAGTACGGCAATCCAAACCACACTGGCCGTTGCCACAATGCGACGTTGCCGCTGGCTCCCGGAGGCGAGTTCTCCCAGGCCCCATGCAATGGCGATGAAAAGCCCGACCAGGGGTACGTAGGTGTAACGGTCGGCACGCGCGGCCCCACCGACTTGCACCAACCCGACGGCTGGAACCAATGTCCCCAGATACCACAGCCAGCCGCTGAGTAGATAGGGACGTTTGCGCCACCACACCATGGCAAGCACCGAGATGACCAACAGCGCAATCCCCGCGATGATCACTTGCACGATTGAGATGTTTACGTTCGGGTGTGGGTAGAAGACCGACAGGTTCGTGGGCCACACCAGTTGCGTGATGTAATCGCCGTAACTGGCGATCGTATTCTCGATCCGCAACTTAATCGAAAGGACATCGGTCGACCGAACGGCACGGTGGAGTTGGATGCGGAAGGTGATGTAACTGGTCACGGCCACCAGCACAAAGAACGGGATCTTCTCCACGATCATCCAACACAACCGAACGAGGCTGGCCCGCATGGTATCCGAAGGCGAAAAAATACGCCGCAGGGGCCAGTAGTCCAGGACCAACATCAAGCAGGGAGCCGTCACCACCATCGGCTTGCTCATCAGACCCAGGGCCATCAGCACGGCCACCACTAGATACTTCACGATGCCAGGGTGTTTTGCATACCACGTGTAGGCCCACAGGCTTAAGAACCAGAAGAAGGTGCTCAGTACATCCTTGCGTTCGGCCACCCAGGCGACCGACTCGACGTGCAATGGGTGTGCCGCGAACAAAGCGGCCACCAGTACCGATCGCCACCGGGAGCCGGTCATTGCATGCAGCAGGATAAACAACAATGCCGAGTTGGCCGCATGCAACAAGACATTCGTCAAGTGGTGCCCCCACGCATGGTGAACACCGTAGACTTGGCTATCGAGCATGTGCGAGAGAACAGTCACCGGATGCCAATTGGCTCCGACGTCGGACGTTAGTGCCCACAGAAAGCTGTCGACGCTCAGTCCGCGATTCACCTTTTCATTGCTGGCCACATACTCGAAGTCGTCGAAGTTAACGAAGTCGCAGGTCAACGATCGACTGAAGACCGCAAACGCCATCAGTGCCAGCGCGAGAGGCAAGATCCAGGTATCGAGACGGCGATCTTCTTGCATCACGCTCAGCAGAAAAAGACAGAATTGGGAATCGCTATGTGTGGCGACGGAATGCCGGGCATCGACCGCGGCGTCTAGCGATGACGCATCATAAGCCGTGGACCGCGAGGCTCGCAATCGAGCCGGCAGAACGATTTGCGGCACGGACCGCACCCGGCTGTGAAAAGCAAGCCAATTTCATAGTATAACCCAACCCTCGGCCTGCGAAGGTGAGCCGACCAGTGCGAAGAATCTCAAATTACCCCGGCAACAATCGACCGCGTAAATGATGAGTCGTAAGAAACGAGCGAAGAAACAAAGCTCCGGAAAAAGCGAGCAGCCGGCGACCACCATTCCGTCTATTGATCCGGTTTCTAAGCGGCGCACGCTGGCCGTGTGCGTGGGACTGATCGTATTGGTCGCGGTCGTCTATGGTCGTGTCGCGACGTTTCCCTTCATCAATTACGACGACCAGATCTACATCACGGAGAATTCGGAGGTCTTAAGAGGCCTCAGCCCCAGTGGAATCGGCTGGGCGTTTCAGGCGACGAGGGCCTCGAACTGGCACCCGTTGACCTGGATCTCGCACATGACCGACGCCACCTTGTTTCGCAGCCCCGAGTCATCGTTTGGACAATGGGCCGGTGGCCATCATCTGGTGAACGTCGCGATTCACGCGGCCAACGGTGTGCTGCTGTTCCTGCTGCTGTTTCGGATGACTTCGGCCCAGTGGCCCGCGGCGGTGGTCGCGGCGCTATTCGCCATCCACCCGTTGCACGTCGAGTCGGTCGCCTGGGTGGCCGAACGCAAGGATGTGCTGAGCACCCTCTTTTGGCTGCTGACCATGATGGCCTATCTCAATCACGTCAACGCTCCTCATTCGACGGCAAAGCGATTGCTGGTGCCCCTGTGTCTGGCCCTAGGGCTTCTGGTCAAGCCGATGCTCGTCACGCTGCCATTCGCCCTGTTATTGCTCGATTACTGGCCGCTGGGGCGGTTTGAACGCCTCGGGAATAGTCGAACCCCCGAATCGCTCTTTGCCGCCATTCGCCCCTTGGTGCTGGAGAAGGCTCCGCTTTTTGCCCTGGTCGCGGTTTCTTGCGTGGTCACGTTCCTCGTTCAGCGTTCTGGGGGCGCCATGGCGTTGGGCACGCACATCGCTCTGCCAGCGAGAGCGGCCAACGCCGTGGTGACCTATGCGGCGTATCTTGCGAAGATGGTTTGGCCAGTCGATCTGGCTGTCTTTTACCCGCACCCCTTGGGGTTTCCGCCTGTTGCATCGTTTCTTCTGGCACTGTTGGCCATGGTGGCGATAACTGCCGTCGCGATTCTGAATGTCAGGCGGTTCCCTTATTTGTTCGTTGGCTGGTTTTGGTACCTCGGGACGCTGGTGCCCGTCATTGGCATTGTGCAGGTTGGCATGCAGTCGATGGCCGATCGCTACACGTATGTCCCATCCATCGGGATCTTCGTGATGGGCGTCTGGGCAGCCGCCGCCGTGATGGACCGTTGGCGTGTTCCCCCGGCAGTGCGTTGGGTGGCTGTTGTGGGGATTTTGGGTGCCTTGGCAGCTATTTCTGTTCGGCAGCTCAGCTTCTGGAGCAGCAGCGAGACGCTGTTTGAACACGCCCTGGAAGCGACCGACGCTGATGTGAATTACGTTGCAAACCAGCAGTTGGCCGTCATATTGCTCGAATCCGGTCGACCTGAGCAGGCCCTAAAGCACTTCACTCGGGCGATGGCAATCGCCCAACAAGCACAAGAGCCACGCGAGGGTGCCACCCAGGCGCTACTCGCGTTAGGGCGTGCTCGAGAGGCCGCCATGCAGTATCGCGGCCTGCTCGAAATCCATCCCACCGACTCCGCGGTGGCCAATAACCTTGCCTGGTTGCTCGCCACCAGTACCGATCCGCAGGTTCGCAATGGCCCCGAGGCCGTTGATCTTGCCGAAAAAGCCGTCAAGAGCCCAGGCGGCCACAATGCACGCTTCCTCGACACGCTTGCCGCCGCCTATGCCGAAGTGGGCCGTTTTGAGGAGGCCATCGCCACGGCACAGGAGGCCAGAAACCTCGCTAAATCGGCCTTTGAAAACCGCTTGGCCGAAGAGATCGCTCGGCGTCTTGATGTCTATCAGGCCCGACGGGCGATTCGTGAATAGCTTGCCGGTAGAGGGGGTGAGAGGATTGTGCGAAATATTTCGACGATTTCACGACTTTTTTGTTGACCCCTTTCGTGTCTAGGGATACTTTACGAGTCATGCGTATGCACCAGATTGGTCGCCCACGCGTGCAAGGGCTGGACGCGGAAATCCAGAGAACTGGACACAGGGGAAGAGGTGGCTACTAGCTTGTCGAACGAGAAAGTTGAGCAATTTCAGCAAAACAAGTATTTTTCATTTGACAATTGGTTAGGTCACTAGTAGTCTGTGCCCTGAACCACCTATTTCTTCGGAAATGGCGCGGTGGGGCGAAACCTTAGCAAACGAAACGGAGGTGTTGGGAATTCCTTCAGCGTTTGTTGGTATGCAAGACGGATTTTGCATTGGATAGTTTCTTGTTCTGTAGGTTTTCGAAGCGCTGTCAGGTGGGAGTCTGTCGCTTCGACTGAGTTGCCGAAAACAGATCTGTTTCCTTTTTTTCTCGGAGAATGCTGCTAATGAAAAAGCTAACGATTACGTGCATGGCTCTCGCAGCCATCGTCGTCTTTGGTCAAACGGCCAAAGCCGCCCCTACTGGTCCTATTACGTTGACCTTGTCGACTGACGCTGGCATCACCCTCTTTATCTCGACAATTGGTGGAGCCGTTTCAGCGATCATCGATTTTGATGTCACTGGTTCGCTCACCGTCGCGTTTGACGATGAAGTTCCTGCTTCGGCCTCGATTTCTATTCTCGATGCCGCAATTGATCTGTCGGACGAGACGCTTTCACTCGCCCTCGGTTTTCTCGGTTCGGTCGATGGTGCACTCACCGGCTTGGGCATCAACGCCTTCAGCAGTGCTGGTCCTATCGCCATGACGGAAACCGGCACGCTTGGTTTTGATCCGTTCACTTCCACCTTTGATCCAGGCGGTGGATCCCCCACAACGCTCGACATTGACGAAGGCGTCTTCACCTATCTGGGTGCTGGTCCCATCGGTGGATTGCTCGGTTCGGGTACGGTTGACTTTGGTGCCGCTCCGATCAGTGCAACGATTGACCCGGTTGGTCAGGTCGGTCTTGTCACGCAGACCATCGCCTTCATCGGTGGTGGTTCTACCATCATTGACGTCGTTGTTTCGGCTCCGTTGACTTTTGCCGACACGGTGTTGACCGACCCGCTTGTGGTTGACATCGATCTCTCCGGTGCCCTGGTTGCTACCGGAAGCTACACGATTGTTCCCGAGCCTTCGACCTTGGTGCTTCTCGGCATCGCCTTCGTTGGTTTGGTCCCGCTTTGGCGTCGTATGCGTAAGTAAGCGTCTACGCCCCAACGGGTAACTTTGAAGTTTAGCAGGCCAGCCCTTCCCACAGGGCTGGCCTGTTTTTTTGCATTCAAGGGTCCTGCGGTTTTCGTCGAACCCCACAAACATGGTGTTGAGTGACCTTGGAGAGCATTCACCTCTCGAACCGCGAATGAACGCCAATAGACGCAAATCGTCTTCTTTCATTCGTGTTCATTAGCGTCTATTCGCGGTTCCTGCTTACTCCAGAGTTGTAGGGTGGGTAGTTCTGCTGGCGCATGGTTCGTCTCCATTGCACAGGCTCAATTCGCCAGCAGGTTTACCCACCTTGTTTGGGCGAACCGAGGGGTGAACCTGTCGGTGGCGGAGCAAATCGAAGTGGTTCGCTCATTCCGCCAGAACCTCCCGACAATTCTTATTTTTTGTTGCGATCACCAAGAGAAGTCGATACGCTAACAGGGTCCGTTCGAGGGCGATTCTTCGCGTCGGCTGGTGGGGCTTGTCGTCGGTTTTATTTCCAGCGGAAGAAGTGGAGTAGCTAATGAAGAAGCTCGCCATCGTTTGCACGGTTCTCGCAGCCATCGTCGTCTTTGGTCAAACGGCCAAAGCGGACTCCGTAGACTTTATCCAGTTGACGTTGACGACTGATTCAGGCATCGACCTCTTTATCTCGACGATTGGTGGAGCCGTTTCGGCGATCATCCCCTTCGAGGTCACCGGTTCGCTCACTGTCTTCTTTAATGATTTAGCCACGATTAGCCTTCTGGATGCCCAAATCGATCTGTCGGACGAGACGCTTTCACTCGCCCTCGGTTTTCTCGGATCTGTCGACGGTGCACTCACCGGGTTGGGCATCAATGCCCTCTCTAGTTCCGGTCCTATCGCAATGACGGAAACCGGCTCGATCGGTGTTGATCCGTTTACCTCCACCTTCGATCCAGGAGGTGGATCCCCCACGACGCTCGACATCGACGAAGGTGTCTTCACCTATCTAGGTGCGGGTGCCATCGGTGGATTGCTCGGTTCGGGTACGGTTGACTTCGG
>CAZNXE010000182.1:0-11587 GCA_964576465.1 uncultured Planctomycetaceae bacterium | reverse complement strand
ATCCGAGGCGAGCAGTATCGCGACCCGCGAATCCTGTTGAAGGGCATCGACCACGTCGGGGTACGTCCCACCAAGTTCGACGATTGCTCGGATCACGTCGTCGACACGGGTCGAAACGACGCGTTTCTGGTCTGGCTCGTTGACGGCAAAACGGCTGATCGTCACGCGCTGCTCGCCTTCACGGGCATTGATCATGATGTACTTGCCGGCGTCCAACGTCAGCGGCGGCTCGAAACGTTGTTCGTGTCCGAACAGCACGATCTCCGGGCGATAGCTTCGCGTGACGTGAATCATCGGGGGACCAGGCACATCAAGCAGATGGTAACTGAATTGGCCACCAAGCTGTTCACCCTGAACGAGCGGATCGTAAGCGTTCATTGCCCACAACGACCGGAAGGCGCCATAACGCGTCTCGGCGCTGGGGACATCAAGCAATTTGCGAAGTTCTTCGTAGGCCGTGAAGTCATCCATCGCGCTGAGCGCCGTGAGGGCAAACACGCGGAAGGCCGGCTCATTGCGAGCAGCATCGGCCAACGCCGGAGCGGCATCGCTTTCATCAAGGTACGCCAGCGCCTCGGCCGAATAGAAGCGAACTTCATGGTCATTCGACTCCAACCCCGTGCGAAGTGTCTTCACGGCGTCGCTTCCGATGGCTTCTAGACGCAAGGCAGCCGTTGCCGCGCTGACCGGGTCGAGCAATTGCCGACCGAGAACTTCCAGCCGCTGCAAGCGTTCGGCCGAAGTTTCACCGACCGCCACGCTGCGGACCACTTGAATGTATCGCGGAATGTTATCCTTGTATCTCGGGTGAACGGTCAGCTCGATGTATTGATCGGTTTTCCCAGTGGCAACACCCTCTTTGATGCCTTTGGAGAACGTGTGGAAGCGCCGATTGAGCGACTTGCCGATCTGGTCCACCAGCCGCACATCGCGGTGTTCGGGTGTCATCACCAACTGTAACGGTCGCGACTTGAGCGCGACCCCACCGCCCAAAATACGGCCACGGTTGGCCATCACAGAGTCTTCGTTATCCTTCGATCGGGGAGATACCAAGACAGGGCCTTCGCACAAAGCCAACAACGTGCCGTCGTGAATTTGGCTGCCGAACAGACGGCGCTCGCGAAGACGGGATTGCATCAACCATCCGCCTCGCAGGCTTTCGGTCTCGCTGCGCGACGGAACACGCACTTCGATGTCGAAGCGGTCGCCCTCTTGAATGCCGGGCCGCAGATAGCCGCGTACTAGCACAATCGCGGTGCTTGCGGAGGCCAGCACGTGATTCGGTTGCAAGACGCCCCGCGTCTGCATCTCACTAAGCAACTCGGCACGTTCGGTCGATGGGGGCGGATCGCTGCCGGTGCTGTCTAGCCCGGTCACCAAGCCCACGCTCTCGACAATCACCGGCTTCATGCCGGAGGCGACTGCCAAATCGCCAACAAGGTCGACGTCGTCGAGTAATGAATCTAGCTTCTCGGGGCTTTGCGATCGCACGAACAGGGGACCGCAGCCCTCCAGGAGCATTACGATTGCGACGACTAACGAATACCAAGGCTTCATGCCTGCGCGCTCCGTCCAACAATCGCCGACCGAACGTACTAGCGTGTCCAATCGCTTGGCCTCGCGTTCGGACGTCGGCCCGCAATACCGATGCACGAGATTCCTTGCACCGGAAGTATCGATGAGATGCTTCGAGAAAAGTAGTTTCAAGCGCGGAAGAATAAAGACAGCCGGAATGAGCGTCAAGGCGAATCAATCTTCGCCGCCAGATCCCGCTAGCAGCCTGTTGAAAAAGACCCGTGTTGGAGAACTGGGGGCCACTGCTGGCTTGCCCAGCAGTGTATTCAGGGGAAATCGAGGCACTGCTGGGCAAGCCAGCAGTGGCACCCGACTTTTTCAACAGGCTGCTAGCATCACTTGCAATCGCGTGCTCAATCACGATCGAGAATCGCGAGTCATGGGGGGTCGTAGCCGCCGGGGTGGAAGGGGTGGCACTTGCAAATGCGGTAGATGCCTCGACATGCACCGACGACCGCGCCACGCTTGCGAACCGCTCCGATGAAGTAGTTACTACAACTGGGCTCGAACCGGCATTGGCCTCCCATGATCGGGCTGAGAACCATTTGATACAGTCGCACCAACGCAATTAGCAGCATTGCCGGCAATCGAATCAGCAGGCGACCGAAACGACTCATCGAGGACGTTCCCCTAGCTTGCGCTGTACCCGGGCGGCCAGTTGTACGAGCGAATCGCTCACCGTTTCCAGCCGTGGCTGAACACCCGCGCGGGGATGTACGGCAAAGTCGACTCCCGCCGGCAGTTGCGAGGCGTGCAAGCGAAACGCCTCTCGGATCAATCGTTTCCAGCGATTGCGAACAACGGCGTTCCCAACGCGCCGACTCACCGACAATCCGAGCCGTGGCCAGGGAACATCGCTATGACATCCGTAGACGATCAGCACCCCATCGGCAACGGAGGTCCGCTGGCGGTAGACCCGGTTGAAGTCGTTGCTGTGGCGCAAGCGGTGCTCGGGCCGAAACCGCCGATCGGTCATGTTGGGGTCATTCTGAATCACGGATCGACTCTTCTTGAGCATCGTGTACCAGCGGCTTGCGGTACCAATCGTCTTCGTCGATGTGCGTTGATGGTAGTCGCTTGCTCGATCTCTTTCGCACAATGCGTGCCCCATAGAGGATAACCAGCACCAGAAACGCGCCGAGCAGCACGATCGCCAGCAGGGAGATGACCAACAGAGCCGAACGGTCGTGTGGCAACGGCGGCAGCGGCCCATCGGCCAACAACGCGTCCCCAATCTCCCCGGTCAGTAACAGAACACCATTTACCGTGCCGGCTACCATTGTAGATCGCTCCGAGGGCTACTCGGGTGTTTCGCATCGATCTTACCAATCAACTCACGGTCTTCGTCGTCGAGTCCCTCGGGTAGTACGATTTGAATTTCGGCGAACAGGTCGCCCGGGGTGCCTTTGGGTTGCTTCACACCATGCCCACGGATGCGAAGCCGTGTGCCTCCTGAACTTCCCGGGGGAACGCTTAGCGTAACCGTTCCCTCCGGAGTCGGTACGTCGACTTTGGCACCCGAGACAGCTTCGGCCAGCGTGACCGGCAGTTTGAGGTACAAGTTCTTCCCGCGCCGCTGAAAGTAGGGATGTTCGGCTACGCGGATCTTCAATAATAGATCGCCCTCGGGCCCGCCCATGGGCGAGGGGTCGCCCTGTCCGCGGAGTCGAATTGTCTTTCCGTCCCCAATCCCCGGCGGGATCTTGACCGTGATGGATTCGACGTTCCCTGAAGCCCGACGAATGCTGATGGTTGTTTCGCCACCGGCAATGGCGGTGGTGAACGGTATTTCGTGTTCGTAGCGGAGATCCGCTCCCGGCTGCGGTTTTCGGCGTCTTTGTCGTCTTCCGCCTTGAGCACCCCCTGCGGTACGAAACTGGCTGAAGATATCGCCTGCGTTTGCCCCGCCGAATTGTTGCCCGAAGATTTGACTGAAGTCAAAGTCGTCAAAGTTGCCCTGTTGGGGCTGCCAGCCACCCTCGCCCGTGGGCCCACCGCCGGGTTGGACATTTTCGAAGTTGCTGCCGTAGCGATCGAACAGCTCGCGCTTCTTGGGATCGCTGAGCACGTCGTACGCCCGTTGCACCTCTTGGAACTTGCGTTTGGCGTCCTTGTCGTCCGGGTGCAGGTCGGGATGGTACTTCCGAGCCAATCCGCGGTAGGCCTTTTGGAGTTCTTCGTCCGTGGCACCGCGTGACACACTTAAGGTCTGATAAAAGTCTTCTTCTGCCATCTTCTGTCGCCGTAGGTCGCCATGTTTTCGAGAGAAACTACCCTCGCATTGTATAAGGTTGCCGCCTAGGGGGGGACCGCCTGAATCGGCGTGATTCAGAGTCCCGGCATGGTTAGGTCTGTTTCCCGCTGGTAGTGCCATGGCCACCTCTGTGCCGGGCCTTGTTGAATTTGGCAAAAAAATCGGCACAAATCGATTGACACGATTTCAGGGATTTGGAGAATTGA
The DNA here is from genome assembly GCA_964576465.1 of uncultured Planctomycetaceae bacterium. Lineage (GTDB taxonomy): Bacteria > Planctomycetota > Planctomycetia > Pirellulales > JAEUIK01 > CAZNXE01. The sequence goes on along the minus strand of CAZNXE010000182.1, from coordinate 7,552 downwards.
TGGTCGAGGAGTTCGGTGTCCTGTTCGTCGGTGTTCCGTAGGACGCAGACGTGAGAAATCGCGATAGGAGCGAGCTAGTAAGCTGATCGTTGGTTGGAGCGAGGGGTTATCCCCCCCATCCTGCTGAATCAATGCGTTCCTGTCTCCACGCGGTTTCGTTCGACGACCTCGTGCGATACGTCTTTCCGGTTCAATTGTCAGAGCCGGAATCATTCGCACACCGAACATCAATCCTCGGCCCCATCACCGGAAAAAGTCTGTCGCCTTTGCGCGATCGGGTTTATGGTGGGGTAGTGGTTGTGAATGAACACAGACCAGCCAGGACGGAAGAACGGCAGGGATTTTCGCGGCCGACGATCGAAGATATTTTGCATCGTTATCCACGGAAAGGCCTGCCTCATGAAAGTTCTTCACCTCTCGATCATTTGCTTCGCTATCGTCGGCTGGAGCACAGCGGCGACTGCCGCACCGATCGAGTACGACATCGTGATGGGCGAGACACTAGGGTTCGAGCATAGTTTTCTAACAACTGCCGACACCCCAATTATTTCTCATCCCGATTTCTTCAGCGGTGGCGCGCTGGCGAACATGACCGGAAAGCTAAAAGGCGATCTCACTGCCACGACGCTTACCATCAGCCCCAGCATCCTCACACTCGCAGGAGTTGGAGCCGCGCCGTTTAACAACGACGTCTGGTCAATCGAGTTCACCGGTGGTTCGCTTACGGTACCACCATCGGCGTTCACCAACACGGGCACATTGCTGGGCACGTTGGACTACGTAATTCGGGATCCATCGAGCGTGGTTTATGACACGGGCTCGTTCTACGTCGTCGATTTTAACTTTGCCGGCTTTGCCAACAACATCAGCAACAATGGGATCTACATTTGGGCCAACAACTGGAACAATTTAACCACCGACCGCGCTACGTTCATCAACAATGGCGGGCTGCCACTGGGGATCGACATTGGCGGCGTCGGTGAGTTCGTACCAGTCCCCGAGCCATCGCACTTGGTCTTGGTTCTGACAGGCCTGATGGCGATGCTAACTTGGCACCGGGCAAGACGCAGTCGCTGACACACATGCTCCCGCCTCTGGTGATTAAGAGGCGGGAGCGTTGTCGTGTCGTCGTTTATCACGTAAGGGCTGGTCGTGCCGACCTCTCATGTGCGCATACCGTATCAGGTCACGCCCTTTCTACATGCCTATGCAAAACGAATTGTGGTGTGATATTCGCTCGCGTATTTCGGCCGGGGAATCGACTGGCATGATTCATTCCTCTTCTCACTCTTGAGGAACAGGTCGATCAAAGGCACCAGGAGAACCACCCCGCTCACGGTTGGTGACGCGCCTTTCTCCGTAGTCTTGCATCATGTGGTGGAGTGTCTGCTCCAACCTTGCCATGCGCGTCCTCAAGCTGCCTCGGCCACGATAGGGATCACGTCTGTAGTGATGATCTTGGGAAGAGTGGCTAGGACGCCAACCAGCGACTTCATCCTTGATGTGATGAAACAAGTCGTCCATTGCGTGGAGGTCTCTTGCGATTTGATCTCTGTCATGCCTGGAGCGATGATACGCCTCTTCGGTGACAAGGTCACGAATATGTGCTGCATCATTCAACATGGATCGCATTTCTCGATACGTCTCTCGCCAATGACGCGCGCCCTGATAGTTCGAGTGCGATTCCCAGCAAACTGTGGTAATGCTTGAGCAATCCACCGACACCGCGTGTTGCAGCGGACTTGGTTAAGTGAAACAACCGCCGGGGGCTCCTCATTCTCATTCGCGCCGATCAACCGGTTGCGCGACTATTCCGTAGTAGGTTGCTTTCGTTCACGACCGACCGAAATGGACTCGAAATCGCCAAATCCTAAACTCTCAGGCACTTCCAGAATGCGCTGGCGCGCGCATGGTTATGAAGAGGGTTGATTACGGGGGGCCTCGACAATCGCAGAATTGGATGTGGGCCTGAGCTGCATACGGTGGGGCGGACCGACGTGGGTTGGAGACTGTAACGGATATTAAACTGTGAAGTTCCAGACCCGAGAAAGCGTAGCGTCGGCCACAACGTGCGTCACATCGCCGGGGCCTCCTTCGCTACGATCGACGGACTGCTATGTGGTCAACTCTGCACTGAGATGTACCAATTATAGCCACTCTGCCGGGACACGGTCCTGATGAAAGGTGGCCTCGACGGGGCCCGAACTACCCTTCCAGTCGGAAGCCCTCATTCATCTGCTACGAAACTGGGGACGACACGAATACTCGCTCGTCCGTCCGCCCAGTGGATCATCTTTTTGCTCTTGGCCGCATCTGTGCAAAGCCGGCTAGGATACGGCGTGATGCCGAGTTCAACGGGACCCAGGTTCTTGGTTGAGATCTTCAAGGACGGGAAGCGATCGGGGCGCGAAGTCGTCCACGATGAGACCGTAGTGGAGACTATGGTGCACGGACAACCACCATGGTCTTTCTCCAAGTGGTAGTTCATCGGCCATCAATTCAAACCGCCTGTCGGTCACTTCGTGACCGTCGAATCTGGCGGTCCACCATTGCCTGCCGATGACGTGCATGTGTCCCTCGGTGATGGCTACTGCTCCAAGAGGCGTATTGCGTCGAATAATTTCTGGCTCGAAGTTCGGGAACTCAAAACGTACAATACCGATGGTTCCAAATCGATCAATCCTTCCGCAAGCAAACAGAGCCGACTTTGTCGTATCGAACGATTCGTAACCCTGCCGGTGAATTGCCAACGTCGGCCGTTTGAGAATCTCCACGACCGTATTCTCGATATCAAAAATCAACGGATGGTTGCCGAGGCGTCCGCCGCCACTGTTACCGCGACCGAGCAGTACGCGCTGCCGGCCACTTTGGTTGAAGAGCCGCATCCAGGACGGAGTGAAGTGGTACGTCGAGGACTGCCAGGCTTTCTCGTCAAAGGGGTCAAGCAGGACGTCGCGCGCTTCATGCACGATGCGAATGTCGACCGGTCCACGCAAGTCAGCCGATACGAATCCCACCCAGGTTCTGCCAAAGTCACCGGCCATGACTACTCGCCCGGGCTCGATCGCCGCGATGCAGTGAAACTTAGCATAGAGGCCGAAGAATGTGTCAACGTGATCCGCCCCAGGTAGCCCGTCCACCGCAGTGATCAGGCGGACCTTTCTGCTCTTCAGATCGACCAATAAGAGGAATGGGCGCCGCCCCTGATTGGACGACTCGACGACCGCCCAGACGAATTTCCCATCGTAGCAGGCATCCACCACGCGATTGTTTAGCAGCTTTGGATACCAGAGGCGAATCAGTTCACCTTTGCGCTCCATCAGATACAGCCCAGTGCTCCAGATCAGGTCTCCATGCTCCGGGATTGGGATGCATCCCTCTACATGCTTGAGCCGCTTATCTCTGCGCACGGTAGTGCTTTCTTTCAGCTCAAGTGGTTCAAGAACGACACGGACTGCCGCTGGCAACATCAGCTTCGACGGTTTCTTGGGCGGCATTGCCTTATCGGCTCGATACTTGTCAAGCTCTTCGAGTAGTTCGCGCCCGGCAGCCTGCACGTCGTCATTCCCCGACTTGGCGAGACGTTCAAGAAATGCCACACCGGCCGAGTTGTCCAAATGTTGAATATGGTAATAGCGTGTGGCGAGCTTCTTCGAGCGAGCCTTCGCGTCGGGAAAGTCTTGCAGATCGAGAATCACTTGGAGAATGAGATCGTACTTCTTGTCATCCGGAAGATCGTGAACCGCAGCCTCCATATAGGTGTCGAAGCCGTACCCGCGGTTCACTGCGTTGAATTTGCAGATGCGCAGTATTCCCTGCCGCATTTCTTCCCACGCATTCAGGAAGAGACTGCGCGTCGGCGGGGAGATGTTCTTCCCAGCATTGAGTCGGTAAAAAGGAGCTTTGATGCCATCCGCGAGACGCATATCAGCCCGCTCCTTCTTCGGTCGCTTGAGGTCGTCCCGTAACACCTCTTCATAAAGTGTGGTGCCCCGGCGATACGTGGCCAAAGCCTTCCGAGCCTCGGCCTCTGTTGCATGGCGATCAAAATAGATTTTGCGGAACTGCTTAAAATTCGCCGTGACTCCTTCGCGGCGCAGCCAGTAGTTGTCGGGTTCGAGCAACAGTCCACTCTCAATGAGTAGGTAATACTCGTCCCAATTCCCGATTTGCTTAAAATGCAAAGCCCTGGCGAGCAACTGGTCCGCTTCACTCGATCGGAGTTTGCCGACGTTGTCTCTTCGTTCAAGCCGAGCCAGGAATTCACTCGCTTTCTCACGGAGCCATGCAGCGACATCGTCTGGGGACATGTCCTCGCTGTGAAAGTGATCTGTTTCAGCCGTGCCTCGCTTGATCGTCAGGGTCATCTGGACCCGACGATTCTCGCCATCGGCATTGTTGCGAAACGCCCCCAACAGATAGAAAGGCAAAGAGCGATCCAGGGTGTTGTGATCAGCGAGTCGGAGCTCCCGCGCCAACGCGTCCGCCTCTTCTAACGAAACGACTATCACCCCTGTCTGCTGAGTCAGATATTCTTGCAACAACCGCGAATAGCTTAACTTCAAGTGGTCGTATGTGAATTGTAGATCCTCACTATAAAAGGGCGGAACTGCGACGATCGGACCATCGGCGGAGATTGGTAGCTTCAAGAGCCGTTCAACTAAGCTGCAAAGTGCCGAGGCTTCGTGTTCCATGTCGGCAGATACATTTGCTACGGTGTGAAAGAGCCGCAGTCCGTGCCGAGTTTCGCAAACGACTAGCTCGGCTCTTTTGGTATCCTTCCCGCGGACTACCGACACGTCGCGAAGAACGATCAGAATGTCAGCCTTCAGCAAAACACCAAGTTGAATACGGTCGCGTCGTGATTCTGACCCGAAGCCGGCCGACAATTGAATTTCTCGCTGTATCGCGCCAAGTTCTTCGCGCTCGACCCATGCTACTTCGGGGATTTCGAGCAGTCGCGTCTCAAGCAGGATGCCTAACTGCGACTCATCGGCATTCAGAAATGCCGCCCGGTGGAGGGACTTTGCATGCGAGTTCTCCTGAGCAGTCGTATGCGATGGGCACACAACCACCAGCGACAGCCCGACAGTCACCAAGATAAACAAAGTGCTTTTCATAACTATCTTCTCTGCATCGTATGCTTCAAAAGCCTATTGTTGCGTGCGCCGGTTACTGACGATTAACCAGCTTTGGCAAGGCACGTTCGGCCAAGGTAGCGGTTGCCTGCTGGAGAGCGGCCTTGGCGGATATGTTTTCGGCCAGGTCGACGACCACGGTCGTCTGTCGATCGGCAACAATGACTCGGTCGGTGTTTCGGTCGACGACTTGCAGTTCGACACGTGCCTTCACGGCGATCATTTCGCCAACACGGCCGGCAAACTCGCTGAGTCCCTCAAGCTTGATGACGAGATCTGCCTTGCCAATGGCCGATGGATCGAACACCGCAAAGCCAGTCTCGGTACACAATCGCGTCATTTCAGTTGCGATGGCGGGATCGACCGTTGCCTGGCCGACGTGCTGCTCGTTGGCCACAACTGCGACGCTTGGGCGATTGGCATTGCCCAGGGCGTCGTGCAGTGCGGCAACCAGATCCTTCGCGTCTCGTCGCGGCGCGACCAACTCAGCATGTCGCTTGCGAATCGTCTCAGCGACCTGTTCGGCAAGTTGCTCCACTTGCATGGCCAAGTCGTCGTCTAGTTTTGCCTTGACCGTCGCCCCCAACACGCGGCTGGTTTCGGTGACGATGATTTTCGCCACGAGATACATGTTCGCGCCGGCTTCGATGACCGAGCCTACCACCAATAACTTCGCCCCGCTGAGGTTTCCGACCTGAGCGGCTTCGCCCGGGCGTACCGCTCCCGAGAGACCGAGTTCTTGTTCCTTGATCAGCTTGTCCAGGTCCGCGCGGTCCACAAGATAGAGACTGGGATCGGCAGCCAGGTTAGCGAACAACAACTCGGAGACTTTCTCGCCGTATCCTTTCACCCCCATTCCTTTTTCCTGAAACGGTAAGATCGCTACCGGATAGATGTCCGCGGCCCGCGCCACGCCCACGTCACTGGTGGCCGCAGTCACCGCGGCAGACATCATCAGAAGCGCGAGCATTGGCTTCAGTACAAACCGCTTGTCGCGATGTTGGCCAAGACGGCATGAAGACAAAGCAACAGCCAAGGACGAACTTGTAGATGAAAGATGAAGTGCGGGGTTCAGCATGTTAACTCCTTAAGAGAATAAATCAGCTTCATCCGACTAAAGCGTATTTTGTTTCGTGGATACCGAGGATTTTGAGTTTTAGGAATTCGGGATCGCGGAAGCCGTAGGCTTGGCGTTTCATCGTTTTGATCTTGTTGTTGGTTCCTTCCAAAGGTCCTGTGGAAATCGGATAGTCGTAGTAAGGAATAGTCCTGAAACAAAATCCCTCTTTTTGAATTTGGGTGAATTGTCCATGATTCGTCCATCTGACTCAAGGAGGAGATCATGGACGGCTATTCGGCGAAAGTGGAACATCAGATGGGGCGGCTGTATCAATCGTTGGCTGAGCGTGATCGGCGGCGGTATGCGGCGGTGGAAGTGGAGAAGCTCGGGCACGGCGGATTGGAGTACATCGCGAAGCTCTTCGGATGTGATCCCAAGACCATTCGGCGTGGAATGGCTGAATTGGAATCGGAAGCGGAGTTGACGTCAGAGCGTCAGCGAAAAAAAGGGGGGGAAGGAAATCACTAACCGAATCGAATCCGCAACTGGTGGAGAACTTCAAGAAGGTGCTGAGCGATCACACGGCTGGTGATCCGATGCGAGAAGATGTGAAATGGACCAATCTTTCTCGACGCCAGATTTCGCGTCGACTGAAAGATTTGGGAACTCCGGCAGGGAAAAACGTGGTGTCACGTCTGCTGTGGGAAGACGGGTATCGACGCCGTAAGCCTCAGAAAAAACGAACGATGGGACAACATGCCGATCGCAACGCACAGTTCGAAAAGATCGCCGAACTGAAAGAACAGTATCTCAGCGACGGGCATCCCGTGATCAGCATCGACACGAAAAAGAAGGAAATGCTAGGGAATATTCATCGCGACGGCGTGACCGACGCAGTCGAACCGACGATCGTCAACGATCACGATTTCGCCAGTGCCAGTGATGGAAAAGTCATTCCGCATGGTATCTATGACGTGGCAAAGAACGAAGCGTCCGTACATCTCAACAGCAGTTGCGACACCTCGGAACTGGCGTGCGACAGCATCGAGCTTTGGTTTCGCGAGCAGGGACACAGCGACTATCCCCGCGCGACCGACCTGCTCGTGCTGTGCGATGGTGGAGGAAGCAACAGCTCGTCTCACTACATCTTCAAAGAAGATCTGCAAGCATTATCGAACCGGCTGGGGCTGAAGATTCGGATCGGTCACTATCCTCCCTACTGCTCCAAGTACAATCCGATCGAGCATCGCGTCTTCCCGCACGTGACCCGAGCTTGCAAGGGCGTTCCGCTAGAAACGTAACCGTTCACAGGGCGGTGTGCTGATTTTCGGGTTGGCTTGAGCGAGATACTGAT
>CAZNXE010000181.1:0-11692 GCA_964576465.1 uncultured Planctomycetaceae bacterium | reverse complement strand
ACCAAGTTCCGCGGTGAGTTCGAAGAGCGGCTCAAAGCCGTGCTTCGCGAAATCGAAGAGGCCCAAGGGAATGTGATTCTGTTTATCGATGAATTGCACACCGTCGTCGGGGCAGGGCAAGCCGAGGGCGGAGCCGATGCCTCGAATCTTCTGAAGCCCGCACTCGCGCGAGGCGACTTGCGATGCATTGGTGCCACGACGCTCGACGAATATCGCAAGTACATCGAAAAAGATGCGGCCTTGGAACGGCGTTTCCAGCCGGTCTTTGTCGACGAGCCCTCGGTCGAGGATACGATCGCGATCCTGCGTGGGCTGAAGCCACGCTATGAGGCGCACCACACTGGGGTGAAGATTAAGGATTCCGCACTGGTGGCCGCGGCAAATCTTTCCTATCGCTACATTGCCGACCGATTCCTTCCCGACAAGGCAATCGATCTGATGGACGAGGCTGCCAGCCACTTGGCGATGGAGCTGCAAAGCGTACCGGCGGAGATCGACGAAGTGCAGCGACGGCTGACCCAACTGGAACTCGCCGCGCGACAGCTTGCAGAGGAAACCGAGGAACACGCCAAGCAGCGTCTATCGGAAATCGAAGATGAAATGACCGAGCTGCGCCGCAAGCTGGCCGATCTTCGCGAACAGTGGGAAGGCGAGAAATTGGGCGTCGGCGATACGCGCGATCTGCACGAGCGGCTCCAGGCAGTGCAGTTGGACTACGACCATCTCGGCACCGAGATCAAGGAAAAGCAGGCCCAAGGCATGCCGGTTGGCGAACAAGACTATCAGCAGCTTTATGAACTGGACCAACAGCGCAAGCAACTCACCGCACGGCTCGAAGAGCAGCAGCAAGCCCCCGACGACAGCCCGGAGGCTCCCACGCGGCGCCTGTTGCGCACGGAAGTCGGTCCGGAAGAGATTGCCGATGTGGTGAGCCAGTGGACTGGAATTCCGGTATCGCGAATGATCGAGACGGAACGCGCGAAGCTGTTGGTGCTCGAAGACCGAATTCACCAACGGCTGGTCGGACAGGACGAGGCGGTGACCGCGGTTGCCAACGCCGTGCGTCGTAGTCGATCGGGGCTTCAAGACCCCAACCGCCCGATCGGTTCGTTCTTGTTCCTGGGCCCCACCGGAGTCGGCAAGACCGAGTTGTGCAAAGCCTTGGCTGAGATCCTCTTCGATGATGAAAACGCCATGGTTCGCATCGATATGAGCGAGTTCATGGAACGCCATACGGTCAGCCGTTTGATCGGGGCGCCTCCCGGCTACGTTGGCTATGAAGAGGGTGGTCGACTCACCGAAGCGGTTCGTCGCCGTCCTTACTCGGTTGTGCTGTTGGATGAAATCGAAAAGGCACACACCGACGTATTCAATATCTTGCTGCAAGTGTTGGACGACGGTCGACTAACCGATAACCATGGCCACACGGTGAACTTTACCAATACGATCATCGTGATGACATCGAATATCGGCAGCCATGCGATTCAAGACCTTGCCCGATCGGGCGGGAGTGAAGATGAGATGCGCACCGCGGTGACCGAGTTGCTTGAACAGCGGCTGTTGCCAGAGTTCCTCAACCGCATCGATGAGACGATCATCTTCCATCCCCTGCAAGCCGATCAGATCAACCGCATCGCGCACGATCAAGTCGAGCGACTTCGGCAGCAACTGGCCGACCGCAACATCGATCTCCAGATTTCCCAGGCTGCCATCGACGAGATTGCCCGCCGTGGTTACGACGTGACGTACGGAGCACGTCCGCTGAAGCGGGTCATCCAGCAGTGCATTCAAAATCCGCTGGCCACGGAACTGCTTAAGGAAGATTTCGCCGAGGGGAGTATCGTGGAGGTTGACTATCGCGACGGCGAATTTAAATTCAATCGCACCGAAGCACCGTCAACGGAGGCGCCGGCCACTTCGTGAAATGGAGCGTAGGAACTGCTGCCGTACTCTAACGCTCTTCGAGGTTCCAAGTCCCGATCAGCACTTCCGCGCCTGGGGTTAGGAGACGGAGTTTTTCGGCAATCATCGCCTTTTCCGACACGGTTGCCTTTTTCAATCGACTCTTGTACTGCTGGATTCGCTTGCGACGATGCCGCCGCTGCTTGATTTCCGTCCTGCGTTCGCTGCATCCCACGTTTTCTCTCCTCAAGGCTATCACGGCTTAAGGCATCGCTGCTGAACACTCAGGCAGCTTTACCATGCAGTTCTTACTGCCTATCCCAAAACCTGTGGGGAACGCCCTCTGTGGCGTTCCGGGGACTAACCGTTACGCACGGAATGCCACGGAGGGCATCCCCTACAGACCTTCTGGGATGGGCTCTTAGTCACGCACTGTTATCACACAGCAGTCACAACGTCAACCGGGGCATGCTGATACCCAGATGCTGTTTCGACGTGATCGAAGCAACTGCCGGCACTAGAGAACCGTCACGATGTCGCGACCGATGCGGACGGAGACGGAAAAGTCTTTTGGACTGAAGCGAATAATGCGGCCTTTACTGCCGCCGCAGTGTTCGGCCAGGAGCCGAATCTTATGCTTTTGGAGCTGCTCGACGACCGCGTCTCGGTTCCGACTTCCGATGTCGCTGTTTTTCGCTTTGCCGAACATGGCGGCCCCCCCGGCGATCTTTGCCGTCAACGACAAGGCCATCGCTCCTTCGGCGATCATGATTCGCTTGAGTTCCTCAATCGCCGTATCGGCGAACTTGCCGGGGGTCTTCGTGGTGCCCAGGCTCTCGGGAAGGACCACGTGAGCAAGTGCCCCGATCTTCGACGAGCGGTCCCAAATCGCCACGCCCACGCACGACCCCAACAGGGTTTCCAGTTCACCCGGCGCTTGAATCACGCCCGTTCCGGCCATTGGCACCTTGATCAGTGTGAGTTGGTCCAGAGCTGTCGACATCGGTGATGCGGCCTTGTAAGAGGAGTGTGATCGCGTTTCGCTCGATCATCGAACGGCCATTTCAAATGACCGTCAGACAGAGAAATGTAGCATTCATAACGCGCCGTGCACCCGAGGGCCGTTCCATGGACAACGGTTCTTATCTTGGGCAGATATGACGCACCGCGCGATCCAAACCATTGCTACACGTCAACCGCGCCTCATCCCACTTCCTGCGGGGCACAATCGGAAAAACCACGACTACATGTACCCAAGTTTCAGCATCGCATGTCGCGCACCCGCGCCATCGCACGATGGGGATCGGGAATATTCTTACAAATGCCGAAAAGGCCGAGGTAAAGTTCCGCCAGAATTGGCCGGCGGTCATACGCCACATGCGGTGAGAGCAAACATTCCCAACTAAAACAGCGCCTTTTGTCCGTCTGCCGCCGGTGGCTCTGGGGGGCGGATGCCGAGATGGTTGTAGGTGGTTTCCGTGACGCGACGGCCACGGGGGCTACGAATTAACAGGCCACCGCGTAAGAGGTATGGCTCGACGTCGTCGATCAACGTATCGGTGGCCGTGTTCATGGTGTGGGCGATTGCTTCGACACCGACGGGGCCACCGTCGTAGATGGAAATGATCGTTTCTAAATAGCGGCGGTCTTGAGGATCGAGCCCTTTGGTATCGATTCCCTGCATGTCGAGTGCCGCGCGTGCCAGGTCGCAATTGATGCGTCCGTCGGCCTTACTGGTTGCGTAATCGCGAACCCAACGCAAGCGGTTATTCGCCAGTCGTGGAGTGCCGCGGCTGCGCGTTGCAATTTCCTCGGCACTGTCATCGGTCACCTCGACGTTCAGCTTGCGAGCGTTGCGACGAACGATCTCGGTTAGCTCTTCGACGCTGTAGAACTCGAGATGCTCCCGCATTTGAAAGCGGTCACGCATCGGCGCGGAAAGCAAGCCCGTTCGGGTTGTGGCACCAATGAGCGTGAATCGTCGTAGCGACATGTTGATGGTGCGGGCGTTCACACCCTCGCCCAGTGCGATGTCGATGCGAAAGTCTTCCATCGCCGGGTAAAGGAATTCCTCGACCGCTTTGGGCAGCCGGTGAATCTCATCGATGAACAGCACCGAACCCTCTTCAGCGTTGGTCAGATAAGGAACGATGTCTTTAGGGGCACTCAGTGCGGCACCGCTGGCGATTTGCATGCTCACGCCAAGATCGCGGGGAATGACCATGGCGAACGTTGTCTTGCCAAGGCCCGGGGGACCATCGAACAAGATGTGACCCAATGGCTCACCCCGCTTTTGGGCAGCGTCGACGGCGATCTCCAAACGCTCGAACACGGCTCGTTGACCCACCATGTCGCGCATGTGTAGCGGGCGCAGACTGTGATCGTCTTCTTGCGATTCGACTTCGCCGGAAAGGCTCAGCGGGTTTGATCGCGGACCCTGATCATTGTCTTGCGATTCAGCTTCGCCGGAAAGGATCGTTTCTCGCGCCATCGCGACCAGCCATCAGATGGTGAACGGGTGTTAACTACTTCGGCTGAATATATCAGAAACCAACCCCACGTCAGAAGCCCAAAGGGTCCGACTTGGAATGGGCTTTCGACGGCGGTGTCAAAGTGTCGCACGGTAGGGCGTTGCTTCAAACAGGTCTGCGGCGGAAGCCCGGGGCACACGGTTCTCGCAAATCGTGTCCTTTGGTTAGACTGTGAGGGTGAAGCGTTGTCAGATGGTGGGGCGAGCGAGGTTTCAGCAGATGGGACTACAAAAAACGATGAACTTCAATCAGCAACGTGAGTTTCCGCGAGCAGTCCTGTGGACCGCTACCTGTTGGATTGCAGGCTTCCTTGGGATCGGTTCGGCTTTCGCAGCCGATGAAACCGCAGCACAGCGAGGATACCGGCTATTGACGACGAAGGTCTACTTGCCGATCGATATCCACGAGTCGGAATTCGCGCGCATGTGGGAGGTGTGGCCCGATCCGCTCCATTCCGAGGCTGAAAAGGCCACGGGAGCCGAGCGGCGGAAGATGGCCTTTTCTCGCTATGGTCTGATGGAGGATCCCCAACACCAGGATGGTTTGCCGCTGGGCTATATCGACGATGGCAACGGTGGCTGGGCAATCAATTGCCTGCAATGTCATGCCGGCAAAGTGGCAGGGGTGGTGATACCGGGGCTTGGCAATTCGCACTTCGCCTTCAAGACATTCGCCGAGGACGTCCTCAAGCTGCGGTTGTCGATGGGTAAGAAACTAAGCCCGCGCGAGTTGACAGGGCTGACGATGCCGCTGGGGCGATCCAACGGAACGACCAACGCCCAAACCCTCAGCGAGGTGTTCGTCAACATGCGCGACGAGCAACTCGAATACCGGCCCGAGCAAGGTGTGCCGCCGCTGGTGCATAGTGATCTCGACGCGCCCCCGTTTTGGCTCGTGAGCAAAAAGAAGCGACTCTACATCGACGGCTATGTCGAAAAAACACACCGGGTGATTATGCAGTTTGTGCTGTCCGCGGAAAATGACGGTTCCACGATCCGCGGCTGGGAAGATGACTTCCGCGACATTCTCGCCTGGATCGAATCGCTCGAACCGCCACCCTATCCCTGGGATATCGATCACGCGCTCGCCAGCCAAGGACGCACACTGTTCGAGAGCAACTGCACCGAATGTCACGGAACCTATGGGCCCAACAGCACCTATCCAGAACGAACGGTTGCGATTGACGAGATCGGAACCGACCCTGTCCGCTTGCGAGGCATGTCGAAGAAGCATCGCCAGTTTTTCGGTCGCGGATGGATGAGCGAAGACGGAGCGCGGACCGTGGTCGATCAGCCAAAGGGATACGTCGCGCCGCCGCTGGATGGAATTTGGGCCTCTGCCCCCTATCTCCACAACGGCTCCGTCCCCACGCTCTGGCATCTCATGCACGCGGCCAACCGCCCCACCGTTTGGCTCCGCACCGAAGACGGCTATGACCAACAGCGCGTGGGGCTTGAGGTAACCGAGTTGGAAAAGATACCGCCAGAGACACCCCGCGGCGCCGAGAAACGCCGCTACTTCAACACCCGCCTACAAAGCAAAAGCGCCACAGGACACGAATTCCCCGAAGCACTAAGCGAAACCGAAAAGCAAGCCGTCCTGGAGTACCTCAAGACGCTGTGATGCAACGCGGTAGGGTGACGTCAAGCGGAGCGCGGACGCACCACTTTCCGTTTGGCTCCTCTCCGTTGCCGTGATACAAGAACCAGTCAATCCAATTCACAAGAAGAATCGAAGAGGGATAACCGTCTGTGAAAGTTGCAGTGTTTAGCACAAAGTCGTACGACCGTTCGTACTTTGAAGCGGCCAACGCGAATCATCAGCACGAGTTGGTCTTTTACGAACCGCGTCTTGTACCGGCCACAACTAGTTTGGCATACGACTTCCCGGCTGTGTGCGTCTTTGTCCAAGACCAATTAGATGAAGCAGTCGTGAGCGATCTTGCCCGCCACGGAACACGTTTGATCGCATTGAGGTGTGCGGGATTCAATAATGTGGATCTCATCGCTGCTGGGCGTTGCGGGATGACGGTCGTACGAGTTCCGGCATACTCCCCGTATGCAGTGGCAGAACACACGGTCGGTCTCATATTGGCTCTCAACCGGAAGATCCATCGAGCGTATGCACGCGTGCGCGATGGTAATTTTGCACTCGAAGGTCTGCTCGGGTTCGATCTTCACGGTCGAACCGCCGGGATCGTCGGTACGGGAAAAATCGGGGCACTCGTGGCTCGCATTTTGCATGGATTTGGGTGCAGGCTCTTGGCATTCGACCCCGTGCGAAATCCAGATTGTGAAGCCATCGGAGTGAGCTATGTGGCCCTGGACGAACTTCTAGCCGAGTCTGACATTGTTTCACTGCACTGCCCATTGACGCCAGAGACCAACCATTTGATCGACGCCAAGGCTCTTGACGGAATGAGAGAAGGAGCAATGTTAATCAATACCAGCCGTGGCCAGATGATTGACACGCAAGCCGTGATCGCTGGCCTGAAGACTGGCAAGATTGGCTACCTTGGATTGGACGTCTACGAAGAAGAGGCAGATCTGTTCTTCGAGGATTTATCGAATCGAGTCATGCAGGATGATGTCTTGGCACGTCTACTGACGTTCCCCAATGTAATCGTCACCGGGCATCAGGCTTTTTTTACAGCCGAAGCACTGAAAAATATCGCCGAGACGACTCTGGCCAACGTGGCGGACTTCGAGGGTGGGCGACCTTTGATCAACGAAGCCGGAGTGGAGAAGATTCGCTAAGGCGCCGCATGGAAGAACCATAGGGGCTGTGAAAAATGGAAGGGCCCTGATTGTGAACACCGAGGCAAGAACATGAAACGGCATGCCGACCGCTTCACGGACGTTCTCAAAATAGTTACCCGTTTGGCGGTCCGGGTTCTGGCCGTATTGATGACCGTGGTCATTGTTTTGGGGGTCGTGGACGTCGGGCGGCAGCTACACCACAAGGCGATGGAGCCTCCCGTCTTCATCCTGACGATCAGCGACATGCTCGGTGCATTCATGGCCGTCCTGATTGCGATTGAAATCTTCGTCAACATCACGATCTATCTGCGGGACGACGTGATCCACGTCAAGATCGTAATGGCTACGGCTCTGATGGCCATTGGCCGGAAGAGTATCATGTTGGATGTGGACAGAGGTCGAACCGCCGTATCTGTGGGGCCTGGCGTCCATCGTCCTTGCCATGAGTATCGGCTACTGGCTCGTCGGTGTCGGTCCCGGTTGGAAGAGAGGAGGACAGAAACGAGAGAATTTCAAGGAGGATTCCTCCGGGGTGAAGACTGAAGCGGATGATGCAATTCTTCACGGCGGCTTAGGCTGACAATTTGACGGACGTAACATCGGCTTGCCAACGTTGGAACGATTGCGGAAAGAAAGGAATTGAAGAAACACGAAAGGTCAAAGGCCACGAATGGAAACGATTCTTAGCAGACACTGGCATCATCTTCCGGAGCCCGAGGTTGTTGATCTCCTGGAAACGGACCTGGAGTGTGGGCTGGATCTCTTTGCCGTCAAGAATCGGCAAGAACGATTCGGACCCAACGCAATCACACAGAGAAAAGGCAATGGGCCGCTGGTTCGTTTCCTGCTGGAGTTTCATCAACCCCTGATTTACATTTTGCTGGCTGCGGTGCTCATTACGGCCCTCTTGCAAGAATGGGTGGACTCCGGCGTGATTCTTGGTGTTGTCTTGGTCAATGCTTTTATTGGTTTCATCCAAGAATCGAAAGCTCTCAAAGCGATCGAAGCTCTTGCCAGAGCGATGACCAGCGAAGCAACCGTGCTGCGGGCGGGAGAAAAGAAACATATTGCAGCAGAAGAACTTGTTCCGGGAGACGTTGTTTTCCTGCAATCGGGAGACAAGGTTCCCGCCGATCTCCGCGTGCTTCACTGTCGTGAATTGCAGACCGATGAGTCCTCTCTGACGGGTGAATCCGTACCGGTCGAAAAGCACACGGGAGCACTCGAGCATGACACGGTTTTGGCCGATCGCCGCAATATGGCCTATTCGTCGACGCTTGTGACCTACGGAACGGCCACAGGCATCGTGGTCGGTATCGGCGATAACACGGAAATCGGCCGCATCTCGGAGTTAATTTCTTCGGCTGAAGTACTGGCCACCCCGTTGACCCGCAAGATCGCTCATTTCAGCGGCATACTTCTGTATGTGATTCTCGGCATGGCCGCCGTGACATTCGTCGTCGGCATCCTCCGGGGCGAATCTTGGCTGCATATGTTCATGGCGGCCGTCGCCTTGGCCGTGGGCGCGATTCCGGAAGGACTGCCGGCCGCGGTAACCATCACGTTGGCGATTGGTGTCGGTAAAATGGCGAAACGCAACGCAATCATCCGCAAGCTGCCGGCGGTCGAGACCCTGGGCAGTACGACGGTCATCTGTTCCGACAAGACCGGCACCCTGACACAAAACCAAATGACCGTTCAGAAAGTGTTCGTGGGAGGAGAATTATTTGCGGTCTCTGGCGTCGGCTATGCACCCGAAGGAGAGTTTTCTCGAGACGGAGAAACGATCGATACTCGACGGAGCGTGGCCCTGATCGAATGCCTGAAGGCCGGACTGCTCTGCAACGACTCGGCGCTTTTGCAAACAGAAGAGGGTTGGCAGGCAGAAGGCGATCCCACGGAAGCAGCGCTGATCGCCTCAGCCTGCAAGGCCGGACTCATTGCTGAGTCGCTGAAGCGAGAATTCCCCCGTCTGGATGCCATCCCGTTTGAGTCACAACATCAGTACATGGCCACGCTGCACGATGCAGGATCGGACGTCGCTCCGGTCGCCTATTTGAAAGGCTCGGTGGAAAGTATCCTGCAGCGTTGTGACCGTGCGATTGACGAGACCGGCAAAACCGCAATTCTCGACACCGACTCGATTCACCGTCGTGTTGACGAACTGGCGTCCAGCGGGCTTCGCGTGCTTGCGTTTGCACGCGCCGAATTTCCGGTGGGCACTACTTCGATTGGGCATCAGGACGTGGCGAGCGGGCTCAGCTTATTGGGCCTACAAGGCATGATCGATCCCCCGCGGCCTGAAGCTGTCCGGGCGGTCCACGCCTGCCAAGCTGCCGGGATTCAAGTCAAGATGATTACGGGGGATCATGCGGGAACCGCCGCCGCGATTGCCGGACAAATCGGCCTAGACGGGGCCGACACGGACGGTGGCACGGACAACGTAATTACAGGCAAGAAACTGGCTGAACTCACTGATGCAGAACTCCTTGATGCGGCGCAGGAGACCGCGGTTTTCGCGCGGGTCGCCCCGGAGCAGAAGTTGCGCCTGGTCGAGGCGATGCAATATCGAGGCCATGTCGTGGCCATGACAGGTGACGGCGTGAACGATGCCCCTGCCTTGCGTCGGGCTGATATTGGCGTGGCGATGGGCATTACCGGCACGGAAGTCTCGAAGGAAGCCGCCGATATGGTACTCACCGATGACAATTTTTCCTCAATCGAAGCGGCCATCGAGGAAGGCCGGGGAGTGTTCGACAATCTCATCAAGTTTCTCACGTGGACGCTGCCGACGAACATCGGAGAGGGACTGGTCATTCTTGCCGCGGTGTTCCTCGGCGCAACGCTGCCCATCCTTCCCGTTCAGATCCTGTGGATTAACATGACGACCGCCGTATTTCTTGGTCTGATGTTGGCGTTTGAGCCCAAAGAACCAGGCATCATGCTCCGGTCGCCGCGCGACCCAGCAAGCCCGATACTCTCGCGAACGCTGGTGTCCCGAATTCTTCTCGTGGGAGTACTGCTCCTGATTGGTGCGTTTGGCCTATTTGAGTGGGAACTGTCTCACGGTGAGAGTGACGCGGCGGCACGGACGGTCGCCGTGAACGTTTTCGTGTTCGGAGAACTCTTTTACCTGTTCAACTGCCGGTCGCTGACCCTGTCGATGTTCGCGGTCGGTGTGTTTAGCAACCGGTGGCTGCTGGTCGGCGTGGGAATCATGGCCACACTCCAGCTTGCTTTCACGTACGTTCCGACCATGAACCGAATGTTCCACAGCGAGCCAATCGGCATGACCGAATGGTTTCTCATTTTAAGTGTTGGGCTCCTGATTTACGGCATCGTAGGCGTCGAAAAGTGGCTGCGCCACCGAGATTCGGAGGCGCAAGCCCGTGAGATATCGTAGTGCCCGTCGAACCATGGAGGACATACAATGATCAAACGAATTCTTGTAGGACTGGGCGGTACGCCGTTCACTCCCGTTGCCGTTCAACGGGCGGTTGAATTGGCAAAACGGTACGACGCCGAAATCACTGGAGTCACTGTTGTCAATCTCCAGAGGCTGGCACATGCCGGACCGGTTCCGCTCGGCACCGGCCATCAGGCGAGTGAGCATCGAATTGCCGTCACGCAAGAGAAAGTGGAAGCCGCGATCCACGAGTTTGAGTCCTCTTGCGATGCGGCCGGGATCAAGCATCGGACGCACCGAGAGGAAGCGAGTGAACCTTTTCAACTCATGATCTCGATGGCACGTTATCACGACCTAATGATCTTCGGGCTGCGAAGCATTTTTGAGTACGGCATGGCAACCGAGGATCCGCGAGACACCTTGGTTCGCTTAGTGTCTGCCGGAGTAAGGCCGATCATCGCCGTCTCAGAGCACTATCGCCCCATTCGCAAAGCACTGATCGCCTACAGTGGCTCGATGGAATCTGCAAAAACGATGAAACGGTTCATCCAGTTTTGCCCTTGGCCAAACGTTGAGATAAAGATCATGACCTTCAAGCCTTCAGAAGACGTGGCACGACAACTCTTGCAGGATGCTTCCGAGTACTGCCGAGCCCACGGATTCACGGTTGAGACAGAGGACAATCCAGGAATTCCCAAAGATCTACTATTCGTAGCCGCAAGCCTGTGGGGCGCGGATTTGCTCGTCATCGGCAACAGCGCCCGAAACCTTTTACTCAAGCGCATTCTGGGAGAAACAGCTTTAGACGTTATCCAGAACGCCGACCGGCCGTTGTTCTTGTGCCAATAAACACGACCATTTGAAAACGAGGATCAACACTGATGCAACGATGGAAGCCGGCCCCACGTCGCGGCAAGAAACATGGTGCGTCCGCGCTTCGCTTGACAACATCTACGGGAACGACAGGATTTCTGCCTACGTCTTGGCGGGCACGCGGTCGCGGTTCCATTGGGTCCACATGTCGCGGATCTCGCGTTTGAGGATCTTGCCGGTGGGGCCTTTGGGTAACTCGTCGATGAACGTGTAGTCGTGTG
>CAZNXE010000180.1:0-11732 GCA_964576465.1 uncultured Planctomycetaceae bacterium | reverse complement strand
GCTGGAATCCCATGACGGAGGACAGACGTGGCCTGACTATCAATCGGTGATGCGCAGCCCGAACGACCAAGTGCTGTATTGGGAATCGAAGATCATCGAGCTTGACGACGAACGCCTGTTGGCGGTCGCTTGGTGCTACGACGAAACGACTCGTCAAGATCTCCCCAATCAATACGCCCTGAGCAGCGACGGAGGCCGCACTTGGAGCCCGCATCGCTCGACTGAACTTGCCGGGCAGACGCTAACACCATTGCGACTGAGAGACGGACGGATCCTCAATGTCTATCGCCGCATGGATCGGCCCGGGTTGTGGGCATGTGTGTCGCACATCGATGGCGAGCGATGGGTGAACGAGGGCGATCAACCGTTGTGGGGACATACCAGTGTGCAAGGGACCACGAACACCGGCGACAACATGGTCGAGAATTTCAACACGCTTAGGTTCGGCGCGCCATCACTCGTGCAACTCCCAAGCGGTCGAGTCTACTGTGCGTTCTGGTGCTACGAAGAAACGATCAGCGTCATTCGATGGTTTTCGTTTACGGTCACTTAGCCGAGCGCCGAATGAGAATATAGCAACCCGACGCGTGAGCGAGGAACCAACCGGTAATACACTGCGTTCCCTCGCTTGCACTGCGTTCCCTCGCTTACGCTTCGGGTTGTGATTGGTACGTTCTTATCTGCCGCTTGCCTTAGCCGCGGTCTCCGGCGGCCGACGGACGGCGATCTGTTTCTTGTCCCAATTCAATTGCCGCGCCACATCCATGGGATAACGCCACGTTTCCATGTCGGGTTCGTAAAGTCGGATCTTCGTCTTTTCCGCTGCCATGGCAACCGCCTGAGGTAGGTCGAAGTACCGCATAACGTTGAGTAGCGTTGGACCTTCACGATGTGACGCTGGCATATTCCACAAATCGAGCCGTGCCACGTCGGGCTCGAACAACGCTGCGTAGAGAGCAACTCCGGCCATTTGCCCGTGAGCTTGAAGCCACAACGGCACGGTGGCGAGATCGTCGATCGAGCGCAGTGCTTGAGCCGCACGCCGCACATCCCAGACACGCATCCCGTCGCGCGTTTGACCCAACAGCATGAACCGTCGACGAATCTGCGTCTGCTTGCTTGTCGATTGATCCCACACCGTGGGCCCTACGCCACGCGGCGCTATGTAGGCCATCACCCATGGCTGCGATTGCAACATCGCACGAAGCTGGGCGAACGATGCTTCGTCGGGCTCGCCCAACGTCTCATCTTTCAGCGCGTTGGCAAACCCAACCTGCATGGTCGCTAGCCATTGATGCCATCGTGACTCGTCTAGCACGGTCAGCACGACAAGCTCAGGGCTTTCCAAGTCGGCTCGCTGAACGAGATACAATCGCAGGCGAATCGGACCTTGCGACGTAAAGTCGTAACAACGAAACCGCAGACCGTCATGTTCCACCGAACACACAGGCTCGACCGTCAAGGCCTCCCCATCTTCGGGCCAGCCCGCGAAGGTCTTTTTCCGAAGCACCTCGATCCAAGTATCGCGTTGCCGTTCCCATTGCGATCGATCGACGGGAGGTTCCGGCGGTGCCGCGCGGGTGACAAACGTTTCCTGGATGTTTGAATTCCGCTCATCCTCGGGCAGTTCGGTGAAGACCCTTAGCTGCTCGGGCTCGAACACTGGAACCGCAGGCTGGTCGATCAGCGGCTCTTCTGCTTTGAGATGGCGATTGAACCAGACGAAGGCATGCGTTTGAAGCTCCTGCGTATCGCGATGTGGGCCCTCGGTAATGTTCAGCCCCAGCTTGTCGGCTGCTCCATAAAGACGATAGATGTGCCGCACCTTTTCATGAATGCGAACAACGCCGTCCAACGGAAAGATCGAATCCTTGTCGGTGTTGGCAATTAGCAAAGGACGTGGAGCGACGAGCGCGGCGACTTGGGCATAATCCCAACGATAGGTGTTCACCATGAACATGCAGTCGCAGTGTCCTTCGACGGCACCGTCAACGACATGGTTTTGCAAATCAGTAATCCCCGCCACGGGCACCGCGACTTTGATCCGCTGATCGATCGCCGCGATCCACCAACTATACGCACCACCGCCCGATCGCCCCGTTACGCCCATTCGCTGTGGATCGACTTCTTCGCGTGTTTCAAGGTAATCCAGCGCGCGAATCGAATTCCAGGCCTCGACCCCCGCCGGTGTGTAGCCGTGAGACAGCCACCACCACATGCCCTCGCGATAGGTGCCGTGATGGAGCCCCTCGATTTCGCCGAGCTGTAACGTGTCGATCGTCAAGCAAACGTAGCCATGCCGTGCGAACCACACACCATGATGATGGTAGTGGACTTTGTTGCCATAACTGACACCGTCGCGCTCCACGCGACCATGTCCACAAACGTAGAGAATTGCCGGTGCAGGCGCATCGAGATTCTTGGGGAGGTAGAGATTGCCCGTGACATACAAACCGGGCCGCGATTGAAAGTGCAGTTTCTCAACGACAATATCGTCTTGTTCAATGCGGCTCGTGATGACCGGTTTCAGCGGAGTCTTTTCCGGCAGGGGATCGAGCCCTAGCATCTCGTACAACTGTGCCTCGTACTCCGCGCGTCGCGATGTCCAGTCTTCGAGCGTGTCGATATCGGTCAGGCAATTGTCGGCCAGCTTTTTCGTTTCCTCACGGAAATACTCGGCGATCATCGTGTCGCCGCGCTGCGTGCCGGTGGCTTCGGATTGCTGCTCCGCCGCATCTTGCGAGAAGCCCGTCACCGGGACGCCAATAACCAAAACGCCGCACACCGCCACCACTTGCAAAAACCGCACCATACCCAGGTACCTCATTTCGATTTCAAGTCGATCACAAGCGGCTATCGTGAACCGTGCGACAGCGGAAAGCAAGTTTGCCCATCGGGTGCCTCTCAGAAGGAGGACCGTAAGAAGTGATTCGCACGGTGGACTGTAGCGAACTCACTCTTCCAAGCCGTCATCACCATTGCGAGAATTGTAGGTTCTGTCGGCACAGCAAGCGAACCACTTCGATTTGCTCCACCGCCGACAGGTTTACCCACCTTTCGGTCCCGCCCAAACAAAGGTGGGTAAACCTGCTGGCGAATTGAGTTTGTGCGATAGCGACGAACCATGCGCCAGCAGAACTACCCACCCTACAGGAAAATGTAAAACCTAAAGGTGAGGTCTGGTTGCAGCGAAACATCACCGTGGAGTCCAACAATCAACATGGCCCATAGATCAGCTTCATGTCCGGTCGCTCGGTGCAATAGTAATGCACCCAAATATAGGCATGACTGAACGCCGCCACAACGAGCGCCGCCCACGACGCTCCAGCAATGGCGATCGCCCAAAACGCCAAGAACGCAAACGTGTACATCGAATTGCTTGTGTACTTGAAGATGCCCTTTTTGACGAGTGGCTTGCTGCGGTAACTCTCGTCGAAGTGATCGATCCCTGCTGCACGAGCCATGCCAAAGTAGCGGACCACCGAATAGAACGTGTACACTGCCGGAAGTCCGAGGATCACACAGATCACAACTCTGATCGGGATCGACAACTCAAACGAATCATGATCGGCGATCGTCAGAAGCGTTAGGCTGATCGGGCGGACCAAGAAGAGGATAAAGAACACGATCTGGTAGATAACAAACGCATCGGAGCCGAGCCGACTGGTGACGGCTCCGATGCAAAGTTCACTGCGCCATGCCAGCCAAACGTAGACTTGATGGGAGATGGGAACGGCAAGCGCAATGATGAACCAGCCATGAGCGCTGACTCCGAGAAACCGACTGTCACGAAGTTGCTTCATATCAACAAGCAAGTAAGCAACGACGAGCAAAGCCATCAGCACAAGTAGGTGGACCATCTGTCCTTTGAGAAAGAATCGAGTTGGAGCAGAACGTGACGGCATTCCAAACGGTCCAGTCGTGAATTCAGTTGCGTGGATTAATGAGTGGGATGTCTGGAAGTGTGCAGCATAGTTTCTCAACGGACGGGGTGGTGTTCAAAGCGAACACAACAATTGGAAGCGGAGCTGGCCAGATTTCGGGCAAGCCTGCTTCGTCGCTATCGGTTATATCAGCCAAATCAAAGGTGGCCAAATCAAAGGTGGGTAAACCTGCTGGCGAATTGAGCTTGTGCCATGGCGACGTACCATGCGCCAGCAGAACTACCCACCCTACAGGAAAATGTAAAACCTAAAGGCGAGGGTATTAGACCCATCGTGGTGACAATAATCTATTTGACAGAGTCCGTCTACCTTATTAGATTTAGTCAACTAAATGATCTGTCCGCAAGCTGGAGGCGTTTCTGCGATGGCAGCAACTCAACTTGGCCGTGTCCAACTTCTCATCATGCAGGTGTTGTGGGAAAAGGGGCGTGCGACGGCACGTGATATTACCGAAGCCATCAATGCTTCGGAGCCCATCGCCCACAGCACGGTGCAAACGCTACTTCGTGGGCTTGAAGAGAAGGGCGCGGTTTCGCATGAAACCGAGGGGCGCACCTTCATCTTTCTTCCGTTGGTGGAAGAGAACAAATTCAAGCAACGTGCCACGAGCGATTTGGTGCAACGTGTGTTTGGCGGCAATGCCGGCACGCTGGTCGCCCATCTGTTGAAGAATGAAAACGTGTCACGGAAGGAAATCGCCGAGATTCGCAAACTCATCAATCGCCGTGGCAAGAAATAGGTGGATGCCATGAACTGGTTTCGTACGCAAATCGTGCTCGTTGACGCCGCTTCGACATTCGTTGAATTTGCCGTCAATGGGCTATTGCAATCAACATTGCTCATCGCTGTTGGCCTCACGATTGCGAGGCTCCTACGGCATCGTGGCTCGGCCGTGCAATCGGTCGTTTATCGCACGACGTTGGCCGCCGTGTTGATCTGCCCGTTGGCAACCTGGGGCTTGTCGCAGGCAGGCGTCTCCGGCTGGTCGTTGGAAATGCCCCAGGGTTGGAGCTATGTACAAGCTGATGTCGTTGTCACTACTGCAGAGGTAGAACCACAGCTTCGGGATGCTCCATCAGAAATCACGGAGACGGTTCTAACGCCTGCGTTGCCGGCGGAGTCACTCCCCTTCATTCACGAGTCAGCAACTGCCGAAGAAGCGTCCGCTTTTGAACCGGCGCCAGTGGAGATTGAGACGGCACAAACTTCGGACGTCCCTCCGGTCATTGCAGAGCCGCCGGTTGAAGAATCTGCTGCAACGCTGCCTCCGACGTTTTCTCTACATCGATTTGGGGTGGCGGCTTTGGCTGTTGCGGTTCTCTGGCTATGTGTCTCGTTTGCACTGACCGCGAGGCTGGCCACGGCATGGTGGCGATCGGGTCGCCTGCGTCGTTGTTCGTTGCCTGCGGATTCTGAAGTGATGCGAGAATGTCACGAACTGGCTTCGGTGCTGGGCGTTTCCACGCCCGATGTCTTGCGCAGCCCCTACCTACCGAGTCCCTGTCTGCTTGGTCTTCGCAGGCCCGTCGTCTTGTTGCCAGAGGGCGAACTTGATTTGTCGTTGCGAGACGCGCTGATTCACGAATTGGCACATCTGCGGCGCCACGATTGCCATTGGAATCTGCTCCGACAAGTGGTCACTGCGTGGTTCTTCTTTCAGCCACTGCTGTGGAAACTCTCCCGTCGTGTAGAAGCAACGGCTGAAGAGGTGTGCGACGATTATGTCATCACCCACGGCGGCAATCGCCAAGGATATGCCCATCAGTTGGTCGATATTGCCGAACTCTCCACCGCCCCCATCGCGGCCGCCGGAGTTGGCATCGTCTCGCTCCGCTCAATGTTGGCCAGCCGCGTCACCCGCATCATGGACACCTCACGCACACTCTCCACACGAGCAGGCAATCTACTGCTGGTGGCGGTACTTGTCGGCGGTCTCGCCAGCACCACAATCGTCGGCCTCGTCGGCCTAAGCCCACGGCATTCCCAAGCCGAAGCAGAGACGGGCGTTGTCGAAAGCGATACGGAAGTAGTTGACGAAGGTGACGCCGAAGACACTGTGGAAGTCGTACGCGATGACGACTTGATCACCGTTCGTGGGAAGGTACTTGGCCCAGACGGGCAGCCCTTTGCTGGGGCAACCGTGTCTGTAATTAAAGCTAGAACTGCGGATATCGTCTGGACCACAACACAAGAGATCGTTCGTCAAACGGAGTCGGCCGAGGATGGATCTTATTCGTTTCAACTGCCCAACCTAGAGGGTGATATTCTCGGGAAAGAAAAGCTCATCCGGCAGCACTATGAATTTGTTGCGCAAGCGTCTGGTCTGGCTCCCGACTATCAATCCCTCGGTGCGGTTCGGCGTGGTGATCCTATCGACCTCAAACTGAGCGAGCCGGGTATCCCGTTTGAGGGACGGGTAGTCGATCTAGAGGGTCAGCCCATTGCCGGTGTCCGAGTCACAATTCGTATTATCCGGACGCCCCAAGAAGTGCGACGTGTAAACGAGTGGGTTGAGAAGGCAAGCAAGAACCCGCGTGTGTTGACCGAGGAATACTTTAAGCCGATCAGCAAGGATCGCCCTCAAATTGCCCACTTTCCCTGGCACAAACGCCTCGCGATGGAAGGTCTACCACTAATTCCTGATGTCGTCACCGGCACCGATGGAAAGTTTCGATTTGAAGAGTTGGGTACGGACTGCTATGTCACCATGCAGATCGAAGGACCGACGATCGCAACGGGGTGGATCAATGCAGTGACGCGCGACATGAAGCCTGTGCCGCTGCCGATGGGGGATCCTCGATATGCCGCACAAGTTTGCTATGGAGCGAAGTTCGACATTCTGGCCGCCCCGACACAAATCATCCACGGCGTTGTTCGAGACCTCGATACGCAGCAACCGCTGGAAGGGCAACTCGTACAGGTTCATCAGTTCGGCAATTCTTTACTCGGCATACATGGTTTTGTATCGGCCACCACCGATGAACGAGGACAATACGAACTCGTCGGGCTCCCCAAACCAAGCATCGAGGGTCGGCCCATCGATCTGCGCGTGATTCCCAGCGCAGACAGTCCCTATTTTCGTACAGAGATTGAAGTTCCTAAGAAAGGAGGACTCGACACAGTCCAATGCGACATCGAGTTAAAACGAGGTATCTGGCTGACTGGCCAAGTGATTGACCAACAAACGGGTGAGCCACAACAGGCGCGGGTAAGCTATCTTCCTTTTCTCGATAACGATGCCGCCAAGGGATACGAAAACTTCAACCCGGGCATTCGGTCGATTGGCCAAGAAGGCTACTATCCGACCACCCCCGAGGGCATATTTCGCATTCCAGCGATTGCCGGTCGTGGCGTCGTAACGGCGATTGCCCGTGAGGCATACCGTTACCGCATAGGAGTCGGCGCCGACAAGATCGAAGACCTGCGTAATGACAAGCGGCTGTTGATCTATCACCTATGGGGCACGGACCACACGAATTCGATACGTGAAGTAAACGTCGCATCCGGTAGCACGGAAACTTCGATCGATCTCGAACTCGTTCCGCACAATCATCGTGTGTTCGAGATTCAAGATTCGGCCGCTGAACCGCTATCTGGAGTTCGTGTTATCGGCCAGTTTCCGCGATCTTCGCTCAGCCATTCCCCGCATTGGTCAAACGTTATCCCGCAGAAAGACCATCAAGTAAGCATCTTTGGCTTGGACCTCGACCAACGGCGGCCGGTGTTGTTTCTCCACAAGGAAAAGCGAGAAGGCGTCGCAAAGATTCTCTCGTCAACGACCTCAGGTCCGATTCAACTTCTGCCGTGTGCGACCATCACTGGACGACTAATCAATAGTGGGTCTCCAGTCGATGCAAGTGCTTACGTTGCGTTCGACATGCACGGACAGGAATTGCCTCAAACAGAGGGTGACGCAGGGTTTCTCGTGAAATGGCGCTATTCACCAGTCGCTCGGGTTGATTCGGAGGGATACTTTCGACTCGATCAAATTATTCCAGGCGTAAAGTACACCATCCGTGCCATGGGAGTCACACGCCAAAACACACTCCATGCCCAGCGTCTCATTCGCGAAACCGAGGTCATTCAGCCCGGCGAAATAATCGACCTTGGCACAATCGACATCAGCACCGACGAACGACCGGAGCCGGTGCGGAAGAAGGCTGTGGAGGACTCCGACACGCCTGTCACCGCAACAACGGAGGAGGACAATCAGGAATTGACTACCGATCAGGTACCGAAACAAGCCGTGGTTGCCGGTCGAATCACTTTGGTTGGGGATAAGCCGGTTGCGGGCGCTCATGTGGCAGTGATTGCGATGCGGATTGGGCCCTCCCGCAGTGGGGACTTTGCTTCGCGCGGGCAGGTGTTGGCCGAAGGAGTGACGAATGAAGACGGTCTGTATCGTCTGAACTTCTCCGGCGCCAACTCGAAGACACATCGCCATGCGAAAGTGATTGCCAGAAAAGATGGCGCTGCGGTCGCGTGGCAGGGACTTAATCTCGATGCGGCGAGTACCGAAGCCTCGCTCGAACTTCCGCCAGAAGAACTCATCGTGGGCCGTCTTGTCGATATCGAAGGACAATCTGCCGCCGGCGTGCGACTGTCGGTTCGTGGCGTGATGAAGAAGACGGATGACGGAACCTGGAGCCACGACGGTGCCGGCTACCGTGGTGGTGAGCCCGTTCCCGCGGCATGGTTGTCGCCAGTCGCCTCTGACGACCAAGGGTGGTTCACAATTCGCGGCATTCCCGCGGGTTACGGCGTATTTCTCGACGTGGTGGGAGGCGACCGTTTTGCTCCGCAAGACATCCTCCTGAATTCCGGGATGCCGGAACAGCGAGGGGAACGAGATGGAACCTACCGCGCGTTGGTCAAGAACGTCTCACTCGGTGAAGAGTTGGTTCTCCCGCTGGCACCTGCCCAACTCTTTGAAGGTGTCGTGACCTACGAAGACACCGGAGAGCCGGCACCCCATGCCCGACTGACGATTTGGGCCAGCCAACAAGAAGAGCATGGATCGATGATCTCGGTCGCCGGAACCGCGGATGCCGAGGGGCGTTACCGCATCAGCCCGAAACCGGGAATCCGCTTCGGCGTTACAGCCTACGCGCCAGACGGCACGCCGTACTTGGCACGTAAAACCCCACTCGACGAGGCCATTCGTTGGCACGCCGGCGATCGTGTTAGAAAAGTGAACATCACGTTGCCGCGCGGCGTGCTGGTGCGTGGGAAAATCGTGGAGGCGGAATCGAATGAACCGATTGCCGGCGCTTCGCTTCAGTATCTGCGTGGGCCAGGCAACTCCAATACATCCAACGACATCCGCACAGGTTGGCAAGCGATTCAGGTTTCAAACGAGCAAGGCGAATTCGAGATTGCCGTGTTGCCAGGTCCAGGGCTACTGCTGGTGCATGGCCCAAGTAACGAGTATGTGATTCAGCACACCACGACGAATCAGATCTCGCGTGGACGCCCGGGAGGCGAAAGGCAGTACGCGCACCACATTCAGAAAATTGATGTGAGTGCGGACCAAACACCCGTTGAAATGTCGTTTGAATTGCATCGTGGCGGCACCGTGCATGGCACGCTGGTCGATGAGACGGGCGAATCGGTCGATGAAGCGTCGCTGATCTCTTGGCGAAACATCCATGCGACCAACTTAGGGTGGCGGGGTCACTCGCCCACTGTGCTTGGTGGTCGCTTTGAGATGGGGGGCCTTGTCGAAGGTGAGGAGTATCCCGTGTTCTTCTTGAGTGCGAAGAGACGAATTGGCGCCACGGTCATGGTACGAGCAGATGAGCCCACACCTCGTGTGGTTCTAATGCCTTGTGGATCGGCGGTCATGCGGTTCGTTGACGATGCCGGCAAGCCGGTTGCAAACCAGCGCACTTGTGACGTGCGAATGGTTGCGCGAGCGGGTGCCCATGGGTCGAACAGGCTGGTGATGATGGCTGGTGGGGAGGCGGCCGATTCCGATTTCATTTCCAATGTCGATCGCCTCAACAACCCCGACCTAGGGAATAGCGATGGAGAAGGCCGATTCGGGCTGCCGGCACTGATCCCCGGGGCGACTTACAGAATCATCACGTACGGTGATGGGATGTCGAGAATCGCTAAAGAGTTCGTTGCTGAAGCAGGAACTACGACGGATCTTGGGGATATTGTCGTCGAAGCGAAGGAGGAGTAATCCTTATGACAACTCTCCCGAAAGATGCCGTTGCGTCCGACACGGCTACGGCTTGGTCTGAATACGTACCCAACAACGGCGCTCCTTGGGATCTGCGGCGCGTGGTGCATCTCCATCGCCGCGCCGCCTTTGCCGCGCCTTGGGCAGAGCTTCAGCGCGACCTGAGAGATGGCCATCAAGCGGCCATCGATCGATTGCTCGAAGGTCGGGCAGGGGAGGACCGATCAGAAGGCTTTGAAACCATGGCCCGCACGATTGGCGATGCGGCGATGGACTCTGGCAGCCCTGGCCGGCTGAAAGCTTGGTGGCTCTACCGCATGTTATTGTCGCCCGACCCATTGGGCGAGCGGCTCACGCTCATGTGGCACAACCATTTCGCCACCAGCAACCGCAAGGTGAAAGACCTGGTACGGATGCGCGAGCAGAACGAACTGTTCCGCAAGCACGCCCGGGCTCCATTTGGCGAACTACTCGAAGTGGTCGTCAAACACCCCGCCATGTTGGTCTGGCTCGACGCCGACTCGAACCGCAAGGGACATCCCAACGAAAACCTGGCCCGTGAGCTGATGGAGCTGTTCACCCTGGGGATTGGCAACTACACGGAGGACGACGTCAAACAGGCGGCCCGAGCGCTCACCGGCTGGACGATCGTCGGCAGTGACTTCGGTTTCCGTGAAGCACGGCATGACCATGGCGAGAAGAATGTTCTTGGCCAGTACGGCAACATTGGTGGCGACGATCTTCTTTCTACCTTGATCAATCATCCTGCCACGGCGAGGCACATTGCCTGGCGGATTTGCCACACCTTCATGGGCGAGGGTGTCGTCGATGAGCAAGCGATTTCGCAGTTGGCCGATGGTCTTCGTTCGCACGGGCTCAACATTGGCTGGGGCGTTGCAACCGTCTTGCGGTCGAAGCTGTTTTTCTCGAACGGGAACATGCGAAGCCGCGTGGTTGGCCCGGTTGAGTACGTCGTTGGGGCGCTCAGAGCCTTGGAGCAATGTGAACCTCCGCCAAGCACGCTGTTGCTGGCAGAGTGGGTGGCGCGCATGGGGCAAGACCTGTTCTATCCTCCCAACGTGGGCGGGTGGAACGAAGGTCGTGCTTGGCTGGCGGCGCGGACCATTGTGGCCAGGGCGAATTTTGCGAGTGCGCTGGCTGAAGGCCAACTCTGGCACCCAACACACGGACCTGAGCTTGAAGCATTGCTAAGACGACATAACGCCGAAGGCAATCTTAAGCAGGGCACGACGTGGCTGGCCACGTTGCTGTGGGGAGAAGCACCGATGTGGGTGGTGGACAACGTGGTCGAAGGCGTTGAGGCAATGAAGTGCGATAGACCGTTATCCAGTGCGGCCATGCAACTAATGGCCCGGCCGGAGCACCAATTGGCATAACCAGAGGACGCGTCCATGTTATCGCGACGAAGATTCTTGCAAACAAGTTCGGTTGTCTCGCTATCGCCATGGCTGCCAAATATTCTTGGAAACACGGCACGTGCAGCGCCAGCCGCGGCCGACGCGAAAGTGCTGGTCGTAATTCAGCTCGATGGGGGCAACGATGGCATCAATACCGTGGTTCCCTTTGGCGATGATGAATAC
>CAZNXE010000179.1:0-11747 GCA_964576465.1 uncultured Planctomycetaceae bacterium | reverse complement strand
TGATCTCGACAAAACATCCTCGGTCTCGCTATCGAAGCAGTTCTTCAACGGACTGTTAGCGTCCTTGCTGCAATCGCTGAGCGCGATTCGCCTTCAATGCCGCGCCTTCACGTTCGAGCTTGAACTCAGGGCCTGGATTGAAGAATTGGACGTCGTCGGTAATGTAGTAGGGGCTTGGTAGCGTTTGTCCGCCGACATCGACCTGACAGCCAGTCATGCCAAGGCTGACAGCGCCCAGCAACGCGACAAACAATCCGTTGCGGCCTACTCGTAACGGGCTTTTGCGTGGCATGTTCATGGTCCTCAAATGGCTGCCCGAGGGCTTTACACAACAGACGGCGACAAAGCTGCTGGCGTCGCGGGGCAATGTTACAATCGATACATCCGGCACATCCTCTATCGACCGGCCAGTTGCCCGAACTTTGGTTTCAATCTCGGAAAACCCGCGTTAAACAACCCAGTTGCAGGCCCCCTGGGGCCATTGAAGACAGCAGTGCCGGCAGTCGTCCACCTTGCGGCTCGATCGGGGGTCACGTGAGACAAGGCGTCGATGACCGCAAATTCCAGGGTGCATAACCGTGGCAACAAGGAGGCTGGTGGCTCACTTCGGGGAAGATGTTTGTTTGCCTTGGCCTGTGGCGCCGGTATCCTGAGATGTAGCTGATTCGCTGGACGACGCTAGCTTAAGCTTCCCGCTCATGTTGAGGGGAACCGTTGATGGCCGGGCCATTGGGCTTCTCCAGCGAAACCCTTGTCAGAAGCACGTGCGACTCGCGCACGGAGGAACAGAATGATGCGGACAAGCTGCCGCTCAACGGTCTTGGCACCCCCATGGCGTCATGTGTGTGTGTGCGCACTTGTGACCCTGTTGATAGCCGCCGGTAGCTTCAAACAGCTCGCCGCGCAAAATCAGCCGCGCCAACGACAGGTGTACCCAAGAGACAGCTACTATCTGGTGTTTGACGACTACTACGATGGCGACTTAGGCCGTGCACTCCGCCAATTCAAGAGTGAGGGTCGCAGGGGCCTGAAAATCCCCGGCCAAAACTGGATCGACTCGATCTGCTATCACACGATGATCGGCGAGTGCTACTTTCACATGGGGCAGCTTGACGATGCCTTGCCCCATTACGAAGCAGCCTTGCAGTTGATGCTGACCTTTCCCGACTGGATGATTCGCATCCAGTTCAAGCCGATCCGGCCCACTCAGCCGGGACAAATCCGTAGGGTTCCGTGGGGCGCATCGAAACGTGGTCCCCGCCACGGCGAGTACACCGACACCTATTTGATTGGTCAGGGGCGACTTAACCCGCTGCCAGTCATCCAACAGGGCGGTCGTCTGCAAACTGCGATTTTGTTGCAGCTAGGCGTTCCGGAAATTGTACGTTGCTCGACAATCGCGCTGCGCCGATGGAGACAGTTGCTTGGCCCGGCGTGTCCGAATCATCAGATCACCAAGAATCTGATCGCGACCTTCTCACGGCGACCGGGGCAACCCAACCATTGGTCCGAAGCGTGGATCGATCTTCAACTCGGTTTGGCGCAGTTGGCCGGCGGGCGCACGCCTCAGGCCAAAACGGCGCTGCGGCGAGCGGTGATCGCCGGTGGGCAATTCGATCACCCGCTCACCAGCACGGCGTTGTTGGCTCTCGGGCAGTTGGCTCTGGAAGAAGGTGATTTTGACGCCGCGAGTTCGCTGCTGGCCGAGGCAAGTTTCGCGGCCGTGCAATACCCCGACCCTGACATCGTCGGCGAAGCGTTCTCGTGGGGGCTGGTAACGCATTTGGCAAGCAACGCCCAAGGAGTTTACCCTCCCCTGCGACCCGCATTGCAATGGACGCGCCCCAATAGCCAACGTCGTCTCGCGGCGTTGCTATCGGTGCTGCTAGCCGACAACTACGTTGCCTTGGGCAATGCCCGACAAGGGCAAGCCTATCTTGCAGACGCCCGGGGGCTGTTGTCGAGAAGCCGCGATCTGTTCGGAAGTCGCACCGGGGCCCGAATGAATTTCGTGCTGGCCCATGCCTTGTTTCAAGAGGGTTCCTCGAAGGGCCATGAGGCACTGAACGCGGCGATGCAGTTTCAGCGATTGGGCTCGCTCCGCAATTTCCACATCAAGCTCGCCGATACATTTCTTGCCAAAGGCCAGCTCACGCCGCGAGGCGCCATGGAACTCTATGGCAAGGTGCTGCAAGAGCCCACGGCGGTCGATTGGACCACCGATCCGTTTGAATCGCTGACGATGCTGATGACGCCACATTCCCGCTCCTTCGATAACTGGTTCTCGGTGGCGCTGGAGCGAAACGCCCCTGAACGTGCGCTGGAAATCTCCGACTTGGCCCGGCGGCATCGCTTTCACAACACACTGAGCCTTGGCGGGCGACGTCTTGCGCTACGATGGGTGCTCGAAGCGCCGAAAGAATTGCTCGACCCCGAGGCCGTGCTGCAGCGGCAAAACTTGTTGACAAGCTATCCAGGCTATGCGGCGCTGTCGAAGCAGGCCGAGCAATTGCGAGGGGAACTGGCGCAGTTGTCTCCGGTGCCTCAACGGGGTGAACCGTTAGCGGAACTCAAAGCTGGCATGAACCAGTTGGGCGAATTGAGCGATCGCCGGGAGGCGATCCTTCGCGAAATCACGCTCGCGCGAATGCCCTGCAAAATGGCGTTTCCACCGTTGCGAACGACGAAAGAAATCACCGAAGCGCTGCCGCCGGGACAATCGCTGTTGGTGTTTCACGAGACGGGCGGCCAAATGCACGCCTTTCGGTTTTCCCAAGACGGCTACGCTCATTGGAATATCGGCGCGGTCAACCAGTTGCGAAAACGGATTGAAGGTCTACTAAAGGCCTTGGGGCAAGTCGATGGCAATCGCGAGATGACGCGCGATCTCTTGGCCAGCCAACAGTGGAAGGACCGTTCCGCGGGGATGTTCGATTTCTTGATCAAGGGGTCGCTGAACAACTTTCCGACCGAAGCAGAGGAAATTGTCATCGTCCCCGATACGGTGCTGTGGTATCTCCCCTTCGAGTTGCTGCAAGTCCCTAGTAACGGCCAACTGGTTCCGCTGCTATCTCGCTATCGACTGCGCTACGCGCCGACGATGTCCTTAGCAGTTCCGGTCGATGGTGTCGTTCGACGTCGCGCGCGTCACACGGCTGTTGTTACCGGCAAGTTGTTCCCTCGCGATGCCCAAGAAGTTGCCATCGCCGAATTTCAGCGGCTGAGCAACACATTGCCCGGCACCGTCCGGCTTGAGACCCCACTGCCCGCCGCGGCATCAACCTACATCTCGCTGTTCGACCGACTCGTGGTCTATGACGATTTGACGGGGACGGGCGAAGGCAAGCCGTACGATTGGTCACCCATCGCGATCGATCGCGGGGCAAGCTCAGGCACCCTCGGCAGTTGGATGAAATTGCCGTGGGCAGGGCCCGCCGAAGTGTTGTTGCCCGGCTTCCACACGGCCGCCGAAAAAGGCTTGCGACGCGGCAAGACACAGACCGACGGTGACGAAGTGTTCCTCTCGGTCTGCGGACTGATGGCCTCGGGTGCCCGCACGATCTTACTCAGTCGGTGGCGTTCGGGAGGGCAATCGAGTTACGATCTCGTGCGAGAATTTGCCCAGGAGTTGCCACACACATCACCGACCGATGCCTGGCAGCGTAGCGTTCAACTAGCGATGCAAACTCCGATTGATCCGGAGGCCGAACCTCGCGTGAAAGCCGCCGGCTTGAACGACCCACCACCGGCCGAACACCCGTTCTTCTGGGCCGGCTTCATGCTCATCGACACCGGCGATCCACGTTTCCGATGGTGCCGAGTGAAATTCTGAGCTGCGTGCTCCGCGCATTTCGGTCCTTTCAGAACGTTTCGCAGCGTGCTCCCCAAACGAATAGATAAAGATATGCCGCTGGCATCAAACAGCGTCGCAAAGCGCACTCTGGGTTGTCGGGCTTCGATCGAACATAATAAGCTCCTGTCCAAGTACGTCTGTAGGGAACGCCCTCCGCGGCATTCCGTGCGTAACGGTTGGTCCCGGAACGCCACAGAGAATGTTCCCTACAGGTATTGGGGTCAGCACCAAGTGCAGTTGAGGAGCGTTGATGGATTTCGATCTGAATGACGAACAGCGAATGATTCGCGACTTGGCTCGCAATTTCTCCAGAAAGGAGATTGCGCCGGCTGCCGCTGCATTGGATCGCGAGGAGGCTTTTCCGCACGAAATTTACCGCCGTGCGCAAGAACTTGGGCTGCTGAATATCACCGTTCCCAGTGACTATGGTGGAGCAGGTTTGGGGGTTGTCGATCTGGTGATCGTCGCCGAGCAACTTGCCTGGTCCTGCACCGGGGTCGGTCTGGCACTCGAACTCAACGCCGTCGTGGCCGATGCGTTGCAGGTGGGTGGTGACGAATCCCTCAAAAAGGAGTTTCTGGGGCGACTGGCTGAGGGGCAAATCGGATGTTACGCCCTAACCGAACCCGGGGCTGGCTCGGATGTAGCCGGCATCGAGACGACGGCCCTCCTTCAAGGTGACCGCTATATCGTCAACGGATCGAAGACGTGGATCAGCAATGCGACCGAGGCGAAGTTCGTCGTTGTCTTCGCAACATCGAATCCCGAACAACGTCAGCGTGGCATCACGGCCTTGATCGTCGAGATGGATGCTCCCGGAATAACCGTCGGGCGCCGGCTAAAGAAGCTCGGGCAAAGGGCATCTCCCGCGGCCGAATTGCGGTTCGATAACGTCGAAGTGCCGGTTGCAAACCGGTTGGGTGCGGAAGGCCGTGGATTTGAAGTGGCGATGAAAGTCTTCGATCGTTCGCGACCGATGATCGCGGCCCTAGCGCTCGGGCTGACCGAACGATGTCTCGACGAGTCGCTCACCTATGCGGGCGAACGCCATACGATGGGGCGACCGATCATCCGCCATCAAGCCGTGGGACA
Source organism: uncultured Planctomycetaceae bacterium (assembly GCA_964576465.1). Taxonomy (GTDB): domain Bacteria; phylum Planctomycetota; class Planctomycetia; order Pirellulales; family JAEUIK01; genus CAZNXE01. The sequence continues at coordinate 6,802 of CAZNXE010000179.1, read as the reverse complement.
CAAGCTCGCCGAAATGGCCATGCGATTGGAAGCCAGTCGTCTGCTAACCTATCAGGCGGCTTGGATGGCCGATGTGGGACGTCGCAACACCATCCAGGTCGCGTTTTCAAAAACGTTTGCAACCGATACGGCCACGTGGGCAGCAAGCGAGGCGATTCAAATCTTCGGCGGGATGGGTTACAGTCGCGAGTTGCCGCTCGAAAAGCTCTATCGAGATGCCAAAGTCATGCAAATCTACGAAGGAACCAACGAGATTCAACGCAACATCATGGTCCGTGAGTTGAGCAATCGATGATGCGCGTTCGGATGTCACGGGGAGGAAAGCACGTATGCAGGGTTTAATGATGGATTTTCAGCTCACGCTGCCCGCGGTGTTGCGGCGTTGTGAGCAATTGCACGGTCCGAAGCAGATTGTGACGCAACGGCCTGCTGGGGATTTTCACGAATATACCTACGCCGACATGGTGGTTCGCACGAAGCAGCTCGCCGTGGCGCTGAAAAAATTGGGCGTCGAGTCGGGTGACCGCGTGGCAACGCTGTGCTGGAATCATTATCAGCATCTCGAGGCCTACTTCGCCATCCCGGCTTCCGGCGGTGTGTTGCATACGTTGAACCTGCGACTGCACCACACCGACTTGGCATACATCGCGGGTCACGCAGACGACAAACTGTTGATCGTCGATGAGTCGCTGCTGCCGTTGCTTGAGCAGTTCCGCGATAAAGTCAACTTCAAACACATCTTGGTCGTGTGCGAAGAGGGCAACAAGCCTCCATCGGGCATGCTCGATTATGAGGAGGTGCTGGCCGATGCCGATGCCGGAGCGTTCGAGTACCCCGACTTCGACGAACAACGGGCCGCCGCGATGTGCTACACCTCTGGCACAACCGGGCAGCCCAAGGGCGTGCTGTATTCCCATCGCGCGATCGTGTTGCACACCTTGGGCACGATGACCGTCGACGGGCTGGGCGTGCGGGAATCGGACGTCTGCCTTCCCGTGGTCCCCATGTTCCACGCCAATGCCTGGGGGCTGCCGTTTAGTTGCGTGTTGTGCGGGGCGAAGCAAGTCTTTCCCGGTCCCCATCTCCAACCGAAAAACCTGCTCGAACTTCTAGCAAGTCAACAAGTCACGATTACGGCGGGGGTCCCGACCATTTGGCTTGGCATGTTGCAGATACTCGACGACGCGCCGGACCGCTACGATTTGTCAAGAGTGAGGTCGATGGTTGTCGGCGGATCGGCCGCGCCGCCTTCGATGATTGAAGGATTTCAAAACCGACATGGCCTCAACGTCGTCCATGCTTGGGGAATGACGGAGATGAGCCCGATGGGGACCAACTCGCAGTTGCCCGAGCGGTTGCTAGACGCATCGGCTGATGAGCAGTTCGCCTACCGCGCGACACAAGGCCGACCCTCGCCGTTGGTGGAGATTCGAGGCCGCGACGAAGACGGATTGATTCCTTGGGATGGTCAGGCGATGGGCGAACTCGAAGTACGCGGCCCTTGGGTTGCTCGGTCTTACTACGAAAGCCCCGAGGGAGCGGCTGCCTTTACCGACGACGGCTGGTTTCGCACGGGCGACATCGTTTCGATCAACCCCGATTGCTCGATGCAACTACAAGACCGTGCGAAGGACGTCATCAAGTCGGGCGGTGAATGGATCAGTTCGGTGGCATTGGAAAATGCCTTGATGGGACACCCCGCCGTGGCCGAAGCCGCGGTGATTCCCTGCCGGCACCCCAAGTGGGACGAACGTCCGCTTGCCGTGGCGGTGCTCAAGCCGGGACAGAATGCCACGCCCGATGAATTGAAGGCGTTCTTGAAACCGCAGTTCGCAAAATGGTGGCTGCCCGACGACGTTGTGATGGTCGACGAAATCCCCCGCACCTCAGCCGGCAAGTTTCTCAAATCAGCGCTACGCGAGCAGTTTAAGGACCACTATACTAAGGCGGCCAACTGACCCATCAGATGCAACAAGACGCGGAAATACCGCTTACATAATTACACACCCTTGCCGTCGAACCGTGGCGGCAAAGAAAACCTTTTCAGGAGATTTGACCGATGCCGACTCCAGTGATCCTCGAAGTTGTTCGTACGCCCTTTGCCCGTCGCGACGGTGCATTCCGAGAGACACGCCCCGACGTCCTGCTTTCCCATGCGTTGAAGGGTTTGGTTGAACGCTCTGGGATTGCTGCTGAGAAAATTGAAGACGTGGTCAACGGATGCGTCACGCAGGCTGGTGAACAGGGGGCCAACGTCGGTCGTTTGGGTTCATTGCTGGCTGGCTATCCTGTCGAAGTGCCCGCCGTCACGCTCAACCGCATGTGCGGTTCCAGCCAGCAGGCCGTTCATTTCGCATCGCAACAAATTGCCGCCGGCGACGCAAGCTATACGGTTGCCTCTGGGATTGAAAACATGACCCGGGCTCCGATGTTCAGCGATGTGGGCGACATCTCCAATTTGAATCCCGACGTCATGCAGCGGTTCGAGCTCATCCATCAGGGCGAAAGCGCGGAACGCATGGCCGACAAGTGGAAGATCACGCGTGAAGAGGTCGACGCATTCGCGATCGAAAGTCATCGACGTGCCAGTGAGGCTGCTCAAGGGGGCAACAACAAGGAGATCATCGAGACCGAAGGAATCGATGGCGAAGGGAATAAGATCACGCTCAAGGTGGATGAGGGCATCCGCCACAAGACCAACCCCGAGAAGATGGCCTCGCTGGCAACGGTGTTTCGACCCGATGGCGGCGGGGTGGTTACGGCGGCGAATTCGAGCCAGATCTCTGACGGTTCCGCGGCCATCTTAGTCGGTGACGCCGAAGTCGCTCAGAGCGATGGCTTCAAACCAAGGGCCCGTTTCTTGGCGCGCGTGGCCATTGGAGATGATCCAACCCTGCAACTGGCTGGCGTGATTCCCGCCACCCTGAAAGCACTCAAGCGTGCCGGAATGACGATCAACGATATCGACTGGATCGAAATCAACGAAGCGTTCGCCACGGTCGTGCTGGCTTGGGCTCGTGAATTGAAGCCCGACATGAGCAAAGTGAACCCATGGGGCGGAGCAATTGCTCACGGTCACCCGTTGGGTGCGACCGGGGCTGGCCTGATGGCCAAAATGGTAACCGGGCTCGAGGCCACCGGCGGAACCGTCGGGCTGCAAACCATGTGCATCGGTCACGGCATGGCGACGGCTACGATCATCGAACGAATTTAACTCGGATTCAACACACAGGAATGCAGCATCAATGGAAATCAAAGGACATACGTTTCTCGTTACCGGCGGCGCTTCGGGCTTAGGTGAGGCCACGGTGCGGCACATTGTCGAACATGGCGGCAACGCAGTCATTGCCGATTTGAACAAAGAAGCCGGTCAGGCTTTGGCTACCGAACTTGGAGCGGCCACGCGGTTTTGCGTGACCGATGTCACTGATGCCGGACAAGTGCAGGCTGCCATCGACACGGCGACTCAGGAATTGGGTGGATTGCAGGGAGCCATCAACTGCGCTGGCATCGGCACCGCCATGCGGGTGTGTGGCAGAGAAGGTCCACACGACCTGGAAGTGTTCGGCCTCGTGATTCGAGTGAATCTCATCGGCACATTCAACGTCATTCGCCTTGCCGGTGCCGTGATGACCGCCGCCGAGGGGATCGGTCCGGATGAAGAGCGTGGTGTGGTCATCAATACGGCTTCCGTGGCTGCCTTCGATGGCCAAATCGGTCAGGCGGCTTACAGTGCTTCCAAGGGTGGGATCGTGGGAATGACGCTTCCCATCGCACGGGAATTCGCGAAGTTCGGCGTTCGCGTCGTTACGATTGCCCCCGGCTTGTTCGACACGCCGATGATGGCCATGCTTCCCGATGAAGCGAAACAGTCGCTGGGGCAGCAGGTTCCGTTTCCTTCGCGACTGGGACAACCGGCCGAATTTGCGGCACTTGCCGGACACATCATTGAAAACACGATGATCAACGGCGAGACAATTCGCCTCGACGGATCGATTCGCATGGCGCCGAAGTAATCTCCACCCGATCGGCGACATCTGCCAGTACGTTCTGGAGGGAGCCCCCGTATGGAAGCCCGAATCACGATGATTACGCTCGGCGTGCGCGAATTGAAGCGTGCGGTCCGTTTCTATCACGACGGGCTGGGGTGGCCAATCTCCAGCGCGAGTAACGATCAAGTGGCGTTCTTGCGCACCGGCGGGGCTGTCTTGGGTTTGTATCCCTGGGACGCGCTAGCGGAAGACGCAACGGTCGATGCGGCAGGCTCTGGGTTTCGAGGCGTGGCGATCGCACACAATGTTGCCGAGCGCGAAGAAGTCGCCACCGTGCTGGATCAAGTTAAGGCTGCCGGCGGAGAGATTGTTAAGCCGGCACAAGATGTCTTCTGGGGCGGGCACAGCGGTTACTTTGCCGACCCCGACGGCCACCTGTGGGAAGTGGCATGGAATCCCCATGCACCCCTGGGGCCAGATGGCATGATGCAACTGCCAGAATAGCGAAGAGAAGAGCCACAAAGACGCGTGAGTTACGTATCGCTTTTATCGGCGCCTTCTTCTTCGTCCTCGGCCTTCTTCTTCTTTTTCTTCTTCATCGCCAGCTTGTAGACGCGTACTTTCGGCAGACCCAGCGGGCTGTCGCCCTCGCTCCAACGTTCGGACTCTTGCAGGCGCAAGATGCGTTCTTCTCGTTTGAGCACACTACGGCTGCCCGCCATGCCGCTCCGCATTCGAAGGCTTTTGTCCATCGACATTCTGATGTTGCTCCTGTCGTCACAGACGATGCGCCGCTTAACGGGCGTCGCCCCTGTCGACCTCTAATCGCTGATAGGTTATGGGCGGTTGGTTGTAGACTGCTTCAAAGGTCGCGGTTGCCTGGCGTGGCACAACGGGTTGAATCGGCATCTGTCGTCCCAGGGAAAACGCCAACCCCAGCGCGGAGACAATTGCCGCCGCAGCCGTAAATGCCTCCCACGGCGTGATGCCAAGATACCGGCGATTCGGTGTTGATTCGCTTGTCTCAGTCATCGCAATAAGCGAATACCCTGGCAACCATGACGCAAGCTCGTAAATATAAGGCTCTCCCAAGACACCGACAAGGGCGTTGCCACCGAGAATGCCATCGGTCATGGGGACGGCAGCCACTTTGATAATCGTCCGAACTAACGTTCTGGTAAGTCTTTTCGTATGTGACGGTTGCTTGCGGAGACCCCCACTCTCTTCTATTATGGACAGATTCTGGCAAGGAAAGAATGTCGCGCGCCGGCCAGCGGAACAGGTGTCATTGCAGCCTTCGACGGCCAGCATGACCGATTCCGGTGTGCGAAAATGAACTGTCGCCAGTGTGCCAGCGTATTGGGGGATTGGGGGCCGCGTTTCGTCAGATAGAGGTATTCTGGTCGGGCAATCGTGGAAACCCTGCCCGGCACGATCCCTTTCGAGGCTTCCGTTCAAGCGTCGGGGTTCATCCGTAAAAAGCCAATCAGTTTGTCGCGCCACGCGAGCATGTGTGCGACTTAACCGATCGAGATGAATATGGAAAACGGTGTCGTCATTCAGACCCGAAACTTGTCGAAAGTCTATCGTGACTTTTGGGGTCGGCAGAAAGTAAAGGCCCTGAAGGCCCTCGATCTGGAAATTCAGCAAGGCGAAATCTTCGGCCTGCTGGGCCCCAACGGATCGGGAAAAACCACCACCATCAAACTTCTGCTGGGGCTGCTATTTCCCTCCAGTGGTGAAGCCATCGTGCTGGGCAAACAGGCTTCGGACGTCACAAAGAACGAACGCATCGGCTATCTGCCAGAAGAATCGTATCTATACCGCTTTTTGAATGCGGAAGAAACGCTCGACTTCTACGGTCGGTTATTCGACATGCCGGCTAGTGTGCGACGCAAAAGGACCGCCGAACTCATCGACATGGTTGGGCTTGGATGGGCAAAGCGCCGCCAACTGCGCGAGTATTCCAAAGGCATGATGCGACGGATTGGTTTTGCGCAAGCGCTGATCAACGACCCCGATTTGATCTTGCTCGACGAACCAACCAGTGGTCTCGACCCCATCGGCACGCGGGAGATGAAGGATCTGATTCTTCGTCAAAAAGAGCAAGGCAAGACCATCATCATGTCGAGCCACCTGTTGGCGGACGTGCAGACGGTTTGCGATCGAATCGCCATCTTGCACCAGGGCGAGCTCAAGGAACTCGGGCGAGTGGACGACTTGCTCAAGCTCGAAGACGAAACAGAAATTCGCGCCAAGGGGCTCTCGGATGATGCCAAGCGAGAAATCAAGGCAATCATCGAACGGGATCAAGGTTCGCTCGTCAGCATGACGCATCCGACCACGACACTCGAAGACTTGTTTTTGAGGATCGTGCAGGAGAGCGAGCAGCGTCCAGGAAAACGCGCCGGGTGAGTGCCTGCCGTCGGCAGCAACAAGAATCTGCTGGCTCCTCAATTCCCACACGACATATGTAATGCAATGAATATCGATACACAATTATCGCCGCATGACGGCATCATAAACTGCATATGAATATTGAAGCCCCGCTAGATGCGTTTGCTGATTGGTGGGCTGCCGCTTTCCTAACCTGGCTGGCAGTCGCCGCGGTCGTTGCGCTGTTGTCGGTGGGAATCTCCTACATATTTGCCGCGGTACAGGTAGGTCCCATCACCGCAGTCCGTCGCGTTGCCCTCTTTCTTCGCTCGGCGGTGATGGATCTTGTGAGGCTCTCGCCGCGCAGGGTCATGGCGATTGCCCGGCTTGCCGTCATCGAGTCCATCCGGCGGATGGTGCTTGCCGTGTTCGTC
>CAZNXE010000178.1:0-11784 GCA_964576465.1 uncultured Planctomycetaceae bacterium | reverse complement strand
AGGCTTTCGAGAGATCGAGAATTCCGTTGTCGCCCTGATCCCAGTTCTCCAGGCAGCGACGGACTTGGTCTTTCGTGGTGCCCGGTTCCAGCCCCATGAAGGTGTAGGCAAAGTTGTTGTCCACGTTGTTCAATTGTGGCGGAAAGTAGTAACTCTCTGGCTTGCCCTGTTGACCGGTTAGGGCGGCGTGTTCAAAACCTTGGTGCATGTGATGCGGAATGGGGCCCATGTTATCGAAGAATTTCGAGTAGACGGGCCACCGCTTGTACTCGTCGTACATCTTCTTGCCAATCAATCGTGAACCGGCTTCCGCCACGGCGTCGCACAGGGTGAAACGCTCTCCGCCGAAGGAGACGTAACTAAGGCCTTCGTCAGGTGTGCGGTTCTCGTTCGCCGCCTCGGTCGCACTGGCGAACCATCGCTCGTCGATCCCGCCACGATGCGCGCCGTAGGCGTACCAGTCGCCCGGTGCCAACTTGATGCGTTTGCCAGGATGCAAGAAACTGCGAGGCACCCAGGTCGGGGTCAGCCGCAGCAGGCCTTCGCCCGCTTCCATGGCTCGGTCGAGCGCGGCGGACACGTTATCGGTGGAAACAAGACTCGATGTCGTAGTGGACATGGCCACACTCCTTCTAAAGATCGCGAGACCGACAGTTTTAATCCACCCATGAGGCCATCGCAAGGGTTCAGAAAACGGCTTGCAATGCTGGCCTTCGCGGCAAACAAGGCGTACATTCAGCGACGGGTTACAAAATGCTCAACTCGACGAGTGAGGTTTGCTGATGCGTCACAAATGGTTGCTGACCGATACTGCTTCCAGCGTCTACGTCGATGCCATGGATATCGGGCCCCGCGACGTTCCCGGCATCGACGTGACGTCTGATTTCGCCATTCGCAAACGCCGCTTACGTGGCGGGCCGAGCGATGGCGTGGACGTCGTCGAGATGGACAGTGGCGCAATGAGCTGCACGGTTCTCCCTACGCGAGGCATGGGGCTGTGGCGTGCCCAAGTCGGCGATATCCGCCTTGGCTGGCAATCGCCCGTCCGAGGGCCGGTGCATCCGAAATTCGTCAATCTCTACGAAGACAGCGGGCTCGGCTGGCTCGACGGCTTCGACGAACTGATGTGTCGCTGTGGGTTGGAAAGCAACGGGGGACCGGTTTCCGACGAACAGGGGCGATTGCTATATGCCTTGCACGGTCGCATTGCAAACACGCCGGCGCATGTCGTGGCGGCCTTGTTCGACTCCGAACAAAACGAGATTTCGCTCCTCGGCGAAGTTGACGAGACTCGCTTGTTCCACAACAAGCTCCGGTTGACTTCGACCGTGAAGATGCCGCTTGGCGAAGCACGGTTGAAGATTGTGGACACGGTCACGAACCTCTCAGCCGAACCGGGTGAGTTGCAGTTGCTGTACCACACAAATTTCGGCAGCCCTTTGTTGGAATACGGATCGAGATTAGTTGCCCCCGTGAAGACCGTTGTGCCGCAGACGCCGCGTTCGGCGGAAGGTGTTCAAGAGTGGGATGTGTACGGTCCGCCAGAGCCGGGCTACACCGAAATGGTCAACTTCCTGGAGCTACTCAGTGATAGCGATGGAAACACCGAAGTTCTCCTGAAGAATGCCCACGGCACCGCGGGCGTGAGTCTGCTCTTCAACACGCGACAACTTCCAGCATTCACACAGTGGAAGAGTACGCAGGCCGTCGAAGACGGATATGTCACCGGGTTGGAACCAGGCGTGAACTTGCCCAACTCCCGATCGTTCGAGGAGTCGCAAGGTCGGGTCGTCAAGCTCGCCGGCGGCGAATCACGCAACTTCGAGCTAGAGATCGCCGTTCACATCAATGCCGCCACCGTGACCGCTGCCGAGAAACGTATCGCCACGCTTCAAGGAAATATTGAAGCAAAGATCTACCCATCGCCCCAGCCCGATTGGTCGCCGGGTTAAGGCCGGGTCTTCGCTTGACGTGACATGAGTCATGTCCTAAAGATTCTCGGCAAGACTCAATAGACGATTATGGAGGAGGGAAGGATGAATATCTTCAAAATCCTTGGCACGAACTATGAGGTTTTCCACAGTCGAATGCTGGCATGGATGCTTGATCCGAATGAAACGCATGCGAGTGGGAGTTCGTTCCTGAAACGCTTTCTGTCACTGATAGACACCCATGCTGGGATAGAGATCGGGCTCGACGATGCCGGAGTTACCACAGAAGTCAAGATTGACGTGCCGAGGGTAAAGCGGTGGAGGCTAGCAGACGTTGTTGTCCGCACAGTCGAAAGTTTGGTGTTGATTGAGAACAAGGTCGATCCGACCTATCAAGATATCGAGCAGATCAAGGACGAAATAGCCGGCGGCGCGGTGTTGGCGGCTCAGGAAGAACGCCAGTTTATATTTGTTCTTCTCGCTCCTGGGCCACTATCCGCGGAGATTCAGGAACTCCTCGCGTCGAACGACGCGACATTTGTCTCTTGGAGGCAATGGATTGGGCAACTGAGGGATGTTGACATTTCACACGTCGCACCACCGGTTGTATCTGCTGTGCGACAATACATTGAGTTCTGCAATGAACTGTTTCCCAGCCACGATTCCAAGGTAGTCGCGTCAGCCCTATTGGCCGATGACCAAGTATTAGCGCAGGGCACCGAAGCGGTAAAGTTGCAGATTAGCGAGATCCCGCCAGATACACGCGTGACGGCCCCTCAATTGTGGCCCGACTTCTGTCAACGATTCCCTGATCATGCCAATCGACTGCAAAGCCGCTGGGCAGAGTCGAGAAACTACTCCGCCAAGTCCTGGTTTGCCGCCAAGCTGAAGGCAATGGCCGCGCGAGAGGAACTGCTAATGGAAACCAACGACTGGGACACCGAAGTTGGGCCGACTTGGGGTTTTCCAAAGGTGCGTATCTACAAACGACTCACATAGTACCGTACATGTTGTTCAAATCGACTCCTGTGGCCGGGGTATTGTGCAGGTCCGAGTTGCATGCGAACGGGTGAGAATCATCGATTAGACGGTTGACCGTCGCCTTGTCTGCCTTGTTTTTCCCACCACATTCCACCCTTAAACCACCACCGCGCGCCGGGCTCGGCAATTGGTATTAGGAAGGCGATGGCCATGAGTCGGGTGGCCCAGCCGAATAGGAACTGTACATCGTAGTGGTCGAGTTCCCACGGTCCGACTGCGAAGGGTCCGCTGGCTCGCAGATGGTCGAACCAAACTCCGCCCACCACCGTGCTGGCGGCGTAGGCAAGACTCGATGCGGCCAGCATCACGGCGATATAGTCGGCCTTGATTTCCGGCGGTGCCAGTTTGAGCATCAGGTTCGGGCGAGCAATGTTGATCGCCGCGTAGGCCGACCACAGCAGATACGCCCCCGCAATCCAATAGGGCGACCAAGCCGTGGCGTCGCTGGCGATGAAATAGAATAGAGGACCGCTCGCCACAAAAAATTGCGCGACAATCAGCACGGGGCGATTTCCAAGGCGGTCGCTAACGGGGCCCACGACCGCGCTGGTGGCGATTTGTCCGACTCGCATGCCACTTCGCATCAACGCCAGCGGCAACAGCCCCAGTCCCAACACTTCCCAAGGGTAGCGGCTTTGTGCCACCTGCGTCACACCATTAAAGAATGACAGCCAGCAGGCATAGAAGACTAGCCAGCGAAAACGTCGATCGGCCAGTGGAGCCCGTAACCGCCGCCAGACAGATCGTGTCGCACATTCCACACTCGTCAACACGGCGATTCTCGGCATCCGCGCCAGTGGGAGAAGCGACACGATCAAGAAGGCGGTTCCCAGGCCGGTCAACACCGCGTAGCCGGGCAGCATGTCGCGGGGAACCACATTGCGCCACCAGTCGGCAAAGAACCCGCTGAGGAGTAATGTGGGAATGAGAAACACGAGTTGCCAGATTTGCCGGCGAGCGAAGTACCGCCCCCGGATGCGCAACGGGACAAGATCGGCAAACCACGACCAGAGAGCAACCGTGCCGACAAATTCCAATAACTGATGCGCGCAGAAAATGATGATCATCAACCACGCCAGCCCCGTTGATGAACTGCCTGAATACACCAGCACCAACGGCAGCACGGCCAATAGAACGTACGAAGCTCCAAACGCTTCGAGACACAACCGTTTGGCCGATCCTCGCCAACGAATCAACCGTGGCGCGACAAGTTGAAACATGCCCACCGCCGCCGGCAGCGCCAACAGCAGCCCCAGCATGAGACCATCGGCACCTAAGTCGAGCGCCAAATAGTAGATCAACGCACCGGTTGTCAGCCCGTTGCCGATCGACCACAGCACACCGTTATAAAAGCCCAGCACAAGCCCCCGCCGGCGCAGCGAGGGAGATAATCGCGAATGAGAGTCGGATGACATGCTCCGTACGGTATGCGGTGAATGGCCCCCCCGGCAAGGCGTTTCAGATTCAGAGTTCCCAAGACAGGCCGTAGGTCAGGGCTCGCCCTGACAAGGATCAGGCCAAGACTGTGGGCCATGTCAGGGCAAGCCCTGACCTACTCGCTTTGGCGCCCGTATCATGGGCGCAACAGGTGCGGGCATGCGAGAACTGTTTGACACGTGGCGCCGCGACAAGGACGATGGGTGCCGGAGTGTTGGTTGTTGATCACATAGATACTCGGCTGGCACTTTGTCTGCCGCATCGAAGGAACGACCTATGATACGAATCATTGCGGTTGGAATCTGCTTGGGGTTTGTCGTTCCCGCCTGCGGCGCGGTGCTTGACGACTACATGCCGCCGCCCTCGGGCAAGGTACGCATTGTCCGCGACAGTTTCGGCGTTCCGCACATTATCGCTCGCGACGAGCGGAGCCTGTACTTTGGTGCCGGCTACGCTCAGGCCGAAGATCAATTGGAGAACCTCTACAAGAATTATCTCCGTGCCCAAGGTCGCGTTGCCGAACGTGAAGGTTTCCTGGGTGTCGTTACCGATCGTCTCGCCCGGCTTCTGCGAATTTCCGAGCGTGCTCATGCTCGCTATGGCGAACTGCTGCCTGCCACGCGGGTTCACATCGAAGGCTTCACCGACGGGGTGAACCACTACATTGAAGAGAATCGTGCCGAGATTCCCGATTGGATTGAGCCGGTCGAGCCGCAACAGTTGCTGGCCTTCATGATGTTCATCGATGCTGTATTTGCCATTGGGCATTGTCAGAAAGATCTCCAACAAGCAGGCATCAAGCTGGGTTGGAGCGGTCCGCTGCCAGATGCCAAGTCGGAGGTATTCGGCTCGAATCAATTCGCGATTTCGCCAGGGCGCACCAATACCGGAAGCGCGTTGCTCTCGATGGACCCTCATCTTCCGCTGAGTGGTTTTTTTCGATGGTACGAGATGCATCTGATCGGCCCCGAAACAAATGTGATGGGAGCCTGCTTTTTTGGAATGCCCGATGTGGTGATGGGCCGGACCGCGCGAACCGCATGGTGCATGACGGTGAATGGTCCCGACTTGGGCGACGTGTTCACCTTCGCAATCGACCCGGATGATCCGACTCGGTATCGAGGGCTCGACGGCTGGGAAACATTTCACGTGCATGACGAAACCATGCGGCTCGGATCGGGCCCTAAGGCTCGTGAGCAGAAGTTTCAATGGAAAGAGACCAGCTTGGGCCCTGTCGTCGCGGAGCAGGACGGTGTTGCTTACGTCTTCGCGGTCCCTATGCCTGCCACGCTGGTCGGCGTTAATCAACTGTACGACATGGCCCAAGCCCAAACGCTCGATGACTTCCGCCAAGCGTTGAAACCGATCGGGATGGTGATGTTCAACATCCTTTACGCGGATGCCGACGACAACATTTTCTACATCAGCAGCGGTCGTATTCCTCGCCGCGACACGCGGATTAGCAGCCACGACTTGCGACCGGGCGATGAACCGTGGGCCCGATGGAAGGGCTTTCATGCGGCCAGCGAACTCCCGCAGGTGGCAAACCCGCCGAGCGGATTCTTGGTGAATACCAACAGCGGACCCCAGAACGTTACACCAGAACTGGCACCGCAACCCAGCAGTTATCCCGAATACATGATGAGTTATAAGGCGAACAGTCGCTGGCGACGGCTTCACGCGCTGCTGGATGCAGACCGTTCGTTGGATTGGAAAGAGATGCACCAATATGCGACCGACACCCACATTGAGGAGGCCGATCAACATGTACCGCAACTGTTGGCGGATATTGAAAGCCACCAAGGCACACTTGGCGACGATCGGGAAATGGTGAACCAAGTCGCGAAGACCTTATCGCAGTGGGATCGCCGAACCGATCTTGACTCTCGCGGCGCCGTTTTGTTTCACTATCTGTGGAAAGGCAAGGCGTTCGCCAAAGACGCGGAAGATTTTTCAACCGTGACCGAGTCCATCGTTGCGGCTGCCAAGAAGGTCAAAAAGACCTTCGGCACATTGGATGTGCCGTGGGGAGAATTCAGCCGTATCAAACGCGGCGAGATTGAACTAGGAATTGCAGGCAGCGGGAGCACCGGCGGTGCCGCTTTGCGTCCCACATCGGGAGGACAGCGAAAAGGCCACCGCTACTGCAATGTCGGATCGAGCTACGGGATGATCGTCGACTTCTCCGGAGCCACGCAGGCGATTAGCTGTCTGCCGTTTGGCGTAAGTGAGGATCCAGCGTCGCCTCACTTTGCCGATCAGCTTCCGTACTACGTAAAGCGAAACTACAAGCCAGTGTGGTTTCAGCCAGAGGAAATCGAAAAAAATCGCGAGTCCGAAGTCGTTCTCTCAAGCGGGGAATAAAGCCACCGACGGTCGACCGTTGGGCGAGCGGCGAATGGGAATATACCAACCCGACGCGTGAGCGAGGGACTAACCGGTAATACACTGCGTTCCCTCGCTTACGCGTCGGGTTGTGATTGGTACGTTCTTATCTGCCGCACACCGTTGGAGTAAACTCGTAGAGTGAACAAATGACAACACCGCTCCCTTACAAATCGCCCTTCACACGCCCGATGGACCGCAGAGAAATTCTCCGTGCGGGTACGTTGGGCCTGTTCGGGTTGCAGCTTCCGACCCTGCTGGCCGGTCAACAGGTGTATGCCGACCGGGCGATTAAGTCCGCGGAATCGACGTTCGGTCGTGCGAAGGCATGTATCCTGCTCTTCATGTGGGGCGGTCCAGCTCACCAAGACACGTGGGATCTCAAGCCAGATGCCCCGGTCGAGGTTCGTGGCGAATTCAAACCCATTGCCACGCGGGTGCCGGGGATTCAAATCTGCGAGCATTTCCCTCAGCTCGCACAGCGCACCGATCGTCTGGCCATCATCCGGTCGCTAACACACACCGATGTGAATCACACGACAGCCACGTCGTATTTATTGACCGGTCAGCCGCCCGCCCAGGGGGCGGAACTTCGCAACGACTGGCCGCACATGGGTGGCGTGTTGGCGCGATTGGGGCGCGGACGCGAGCCGCTCCCGCCGTTTGTTCAAATGCGGCCCAAGCTACACAACGACGTGCCACGGTTCGTCGAAGAGAGTCATGGCCAAACCGCCGGTTGGCTCGGACCGACGTATGACCCGATGACAATCGACTCTGATCCCAGTCGAGCGGATTACCATGTGGGTGACTTTACCCTTCAGGCGGAAATCTCCGCCAGTCGTCTAGCCGATCGACAGGCGTTGCTCAAGGGGGTCGATCAGCAGCGGAAACATTTCGCCGATGGTTCTCCGAAAGTAATGTCGGACCATTACCGCAGAGCATTCGATCTGCTCGACTCAGCCGCCGGTCGTGGAGCATTCGACCTGTCGGAAGAGCCCGATTCGTTGCGCGATCGATATGGCCGCAACCCACATGGTCAATCGGTGCTTCAGGCTCGAAGGCTCGTCGAGCATGGAGTTCCGCTGGTGACGGTGTTTTGGCCGAACGATGGCATCAAAAACGTCAGCGTTTACTGGGATACCCACAGCCGCAATTTTATTGACCTGCGTGAGAGGTTGATGCCCGTGGCCGATCAGGCGTTTTCGGCATTGCTCGACGATCTTGACCAGCGGGGGCTGCTAGATGAAACGTTGGTTGTCTGGACGGGCGAATTCGGACGAACCCCTCGAGTTGGACAACGCAACAGCGATGCCGGGGCGGGAGCCGATGGACGCGATCACTGGCCAGGCTGCTTCAGCGCCGTGCTTGCTGGCGGCGGGGTTCGTGGCGGAATGGTTCACGGCTCTTCGGACCGCCACGCCGCATATCCGGCGTCTGATGCCGTGCGGCCTGTCGATCTTGTGGCGACCGCCTATCACGCCATGGGGGTCGATCCGGAGTTGGTGTTGCCCGACAATCAAGGCCGCCCGCTGGTGATCTGCTCCGGCGACCCGATTCATTCGATCTTGGGATAGGCACTAAGTTCGTTTCGTTCGACCGGTTCGGCAGCGGATAGAACCGGATCGACTTCCGCGCGATTGAACTTTCCAACGATGTGCATCACCGCCTGCTCAGCGGAGCAATTCACCCAAGGTCGTGTCGTGCATGGGGAACGCATAGATGCGCGTGTTCGGGCCGTCTTCCGGCATCAGATACAGCTTCTTGCCGAACAACGTAAAGCCCTCGCGGGCGAAGTACGGCCCAACGGTGGCCGTCTTGCCAAGAAGAACGATTCGATGGCGTAGCGTTAGATGCTCGCAGTCCAGTACGTCGACCACACTTCTTGTGCTGCCATCGACCGTTGCGCGACCGGTACCCCACAAATATCCATTGTGGTACTCGAAGTCCTGATAGGCAACGCCGGTGGAGCTGTCGACCACCCTTGAACGCTTTCCCGTGGAATCGAACACGTAGATTTGTCGGGCATCCCAATTCGCGGCATAGACATTCCCATCGCCATCGACGGCGACCGCCCCCAAGTGATCGTCTACATGAAAACGGGAAGTCTCGGCAAGTGAATCGGCATCCAACGCCAGGATCACCGTCGTCGAGTGACGTCGATACTCTGCCAACGGAACCCAAATACGGTTTTCGACCAATTGCATTCCGCCGGGATGAAAACGTGGACCATCGACAAGCTTCTCCTCAGCCACCACCTTGAGTGTTGGGCGATCGACCTTGAAGATCGACCCTGTTTTCGTGCTGCGATCAACGCTTGAGACCCAAAAAAAGTCGTCGCTAACACAGAGCCCCTGGACATGGTGTGTTGCGTGATCGACGTGCCACTGATCGCCAACGTGCAATTCAATGGGCCGCACTTTCGTTTCGGGCGGGGCACCGCTTGCAATTGCCGCGGTAAAAACGAGCAGTAACACGGCAGCCGGTGAGGACCAAGTTGGGAGAAGCGTGAAATCACCGATGCGTTGAAAGAAGCGGCCACGACACAGCTTCGTCATGGCCGCTGCCGCCAGCCAACGTACTCGCAAATGGGACATGGCAAAATTTCCTTATGACACTTCAGGTCGCATTCGATGGCATCGTCGATACGCACAAGTGTAAACCGCGCCGGTGGCAGTGTCTGCCAGCATTCAAAGCAAGCCATCGCGATACGGCCGCTGGAGGAATGCCAGCACAGGCGGCGCGACCGCGGCTCGATGCGAAGCATGGTCCCCTTTCAGCCGTCTCGTGACAAGCAGCCAAGCGTGCCCTTGTGGCCCGTGGCAGCGTGCATTAGAAACGGGAACATCTAGGGTCGGTCTGTAGCTTTCTGCCGCATGGAGATGGTCCTTTCCCTTCGATCCTCTTGAGTTCCGTCTTTTCAGGATTAACTCGATGTCCCAAGACTATGTGTTTGATATTCGTGACTCGCAGTTCGTGCTGTTCGAGCACCAGAGGATTCAGCGGTTATTCGAGTTGCCTCGCTTCGCCGACTTCGAGGTCAACGATATCGAGATGATGATCTCCGAGGCACACCGATTCGCGAAGAACGTGCTGGCTCCGACAAACCGCCCCGGGGATACCGAGGGTTGCACCTGGAAAGACGGTCATGTGACCGTGCCAAAGTCGTTTCACGATGTCTACCGTCGCATGTACGACGACGGTTGGATGAAGATGGCCACGGAAGTGGAACATGGCGGAATGGGCCTGCCGCTTCCGGTTGGTGCGGCACTCGGCGAAATGTTCGTCGGTGCGAACTGCTCGCTGGTCATGCTCGCCGGGCTTACCCGCGCCGCCGGGGCGTTGCTCATCGAGTACGGCTCGGACGAAATGAAGAAGCTGTATCTCCCCTCGTTGGTCGATGGTCGTTGGCAAGGGACGATGTGTCTCACGGAGTCGCATGCCGGTTCGGCGGTGGGCGCGCTAACCACGGCGGCAGTGAAGCGCGACGAACAATATTTTGTTCGTGGCCAAAAGATCTTCATCTCTGGCGGCGACCACGACATGACCGAGAATGTCATCCATCTTGTCCTTGCCCGTTGCGAGAACGCCCCGCCTGGAATCAAAGGGGTTAGTTTGTTCGTGGTTCCCAAGTTGCGTATCGACGATCAAGGCAATGCCACGATTCCCAACGACGTGACATGTGTCGGCATCGAAGAGAAATTGGGCCTGCACGGTTCGCCCACCTGTGCCATGAGCTTTGGCGACAACGACGCGTGCGTTGGCTATCTCATCGGCGAAGAACACAAGGGCATCGAGTACATGTTTCACATGATGAACTCCGCCCGCATCGGGGTAGGGATTCAGGGTGTTGGGCTGGCAGCGAGCGCGTATCACTCGGCGTTGCAATATGCCAGAGAGCGTGTTCAGGGCGTCGACATGAAGAACTTCCGCGATCCGCTGGCGCCGCATGTTCTGATCACCGAGCATCCCGATGTGCGCCGCATGCTGATCACGATGAAGGCCTACGTCGAAGGGTGTCGCGCGATGCTCGTTCATGCCGCACTGTGTGTCGATCTTGCGGAACACAGCCCCGACGAGGGCGAGCGAGAGAAAATGCTCGGTCGTGCCGAGTTGCTGACGCCTGTCTGCAAGGCCTATTGCAGCGACATTAGCTTTGAAGTCTCGACCACCGCCCTGCAGGTGCTCGGTGGGCACGGTTACTTGCGAGACTATCCGATCGAGCAACTATTGCGCGACAGCAAAATCGGATCGATCTACGAGGGAACCAACGGCATTCAGGCGATTGATCTGATCGGTCGAAAAATCGGTCGCAAGCAAGGTGCGACGTTCATGGAATTCATGACCGATATTGGTGAGGTGATCGACAAGCATGCGGGTCATCCGACTCTGGCCGCCTCGTTCACCCGGCTCAAACACCACAAAGAGCAGCTCGAACAGACCACGATGAGCTTCGCCGGCATGCAAATGTCGGGAGATCTCGATTATCCGTTACTCTCGGCGACCTCGTATCTGAGGATGTTGGGTAACGTCGTCATCGGGTGGCTGCTCTTGGAGCAAGCGGTCATCGCGGAGGAAGCACTCGACAACATCTACGAGTCTTCTGGTGCGACGGACGAGGATGCGAAAGCCGCCTTGCGAAACGATCACGACGACGCAAAGTTCTATTTCAATAAGCTCAAAACCGCTAAATTCTTCGTCAGCAACTTGCTAACCCAAAACGAGCATCTGGCCGCTGCGATCGGAAGCAATGATCACAGCGCGCTGGAAGCAATTTATAACTAGCAGCAAGGTTCACGTTAAGAAATCTCGCCTCTCAGAGTTCCCAATTTGAATTGCCCAATTCGCCGGTAGATAACCGTGAATCTCTACGATCTCGATCCCCAACAACAGCGAGAGGTTTCGTTTCGCCGTCTGAAGAAGTATCTGCGCGACTACGTTCAGCCTTACCATCCTTACTACCGCAAGACGTACCGTGAACAGGGCATCGACC
>CAZNXE010000177.1:0-11798 GCA_964576465.1 uncultured Planctomycetaceae bacterium | reverse complement strand
GTTTGGGCCGGACCGAAAGGTGGGTGAACCTGCCGGCGGCGGAGTAAAGCGAAGTGGTTCGCTCATTCTGCCGACAGAACCTCCCACCCTACAATTCTGTTGGTCCCCGGCGCACGTTGCAATCGGTTTGCGTCTAGCACGGTGGCGTCTCTGCTGACGTGCCAGATACCACCCAGCCAGACGCTTGCTATCACCTCAATCGAGCATTTGTCCTCGCGTGACAGGCACCGATCTTTTGTTGCTGATTCAACCCCTGTTGGGGCCGTCTGAACCGACCTGTCCGCGTGCAGGACGGGCAGATACAATTGATCGATTGGGGTGGCGATCTCCCGATTCCCAGGGTTCGTCGCCGATTATCCACTTCTCAACTGGCTTACAACCATGCGCTATTGCACCGCCGGCGAGTCGCACGGCAAGGTGATTACTGCGATCGTCGACGGATTTCCAGCCGGGCTGGAGATCGATACCGACGCCATCGATGTCGAATTACGTCGGCGACAGGGCGGCTATGGTCGCGGCGGTCGTCAGCGAATCGAGACCGACACGGTCGAATTGATGACCGGCGTTTGGCAGGGCAAGACGATCGGCAGCCCGATTCAGCTTCAGGTCATCAACAAAGACTACAAGCTTGAACGCCTCGAAGACCTACCTCGCCCGCGGCCTGGTCATGGCGACCTGACCGGCGCGATCAAATACTTGGGCTCGATCCGCGGTGTGCTCGAAAGGGCAAGTGCCCGAGAGACGGCTGCGCGGGTGGCTGCCGGCGCGCTGGCGCAACAGTTGTTGGGCGTGTTTGGCATCCGGGCGTTCGGATATGTCATCGAGCTGGGCGGTGTGACCATCGACCCCCAGCCGGGTTCGCTGGAAGAGCAGACGCGGATGCGAGACCAGAGCGCGTTGTACACGCTCGATCCGGCGCGTGACGAAGAACTCAAGACCATGATCGACCTCTGCGGCAAAGAGGGCGATACGCTGGGCGGCGTGGTTGAAGTGCGGGTCGAAGGTGTGCCCTTCGGGCTGGGAACCCATGCCCAGTGGGATCGCAAGCTGGACGGTCGATTGGCACAAGCCGTGATGGCGGTGCAGGCCTTCAAGGGCGTTGAGATCGGGCTCGGGTTTGAAGCCGCTCGTCGCCGCGGTTCTCAAGTACACGATCCGATTGGCTATGATGTGGACCAGGTGAACACGCCCAACTTGGGCTATACAAGGCCGACCAATAACGCCGGTGGTTTGGAAGCCGGCATGACCAACGGCCAGCCAATCGTGATTCGCGCGGCAAAGAAACCGATCAGTACGCTTCGTAAACCGCTGGAGTCGATAGATCTCAACACCAAGCAACCTCAAGCGGCAGCCTACGAGCGTAGCGATGTGTGTGCGTTGTCCGCCGGTAGCGTCATCATCGAGAATGTCGTGGCCTTTGAAATCGCGACGGCCCTCGTCGAGAAATTCGGCGGCGACAGTGTTCACGAGATGCGCGCGCGGTGGGATTTGTTTCTCGAAATGGCCCGAGAACGTTGAGAACATAGATATTCGTTCCGCAAGACTCGAACGAAGTTAGCAGGTGAACACGGATGTTCCCACGAACTTTTCACACCAGACGTCTCGCCTGCCGCGCGGTGTTCATGGTTGCCTGCCTTGTGCCCACCACGGCACTTGTCGTCTATGGGGCATGGCGCGCCACACCGTTCCATCATTCGGCAATTCGACAGGCACTGGCCGATGCGTTGGCGGTTCGGGTGACCATCGCTCAGGTTGAGCATCCCCGTCCGGGCGTCACTCGGATCGAGGGGCTCGAACTGGCGGACCCTGAATCGGACCAGCGGTTGTTGCGGATCGATCTGTTGGAGGTGCGCCAGTCGGGAAATCGATACGTCTTGAGCGCGGCAAAAGCCACACTCGACACCACCCGAGCGGCACGGTTGTATGAAGAACTGCACCGAAGGTTGGCTGCCGGCGACGATGCCGTGTCGTGGCAGGTCGAGATCGACGAGTTCACGTTGCTCGGTAAGCAGTCGAGCCCCACGCAAGTTGAACTCACGGCCCACGGCAGCATGGGGTCATCGGGTCCGGTCGTTGAAGCTCGATTCCGTTTGGTTGGCGACGTCGGCCAACAAGCAAGCAAGATTGAACTGGTACGCAACCGGCAAGTAACCCCCGCGGTAACCACGTTCATGCTACAGACGGGCGATACCCCCCTGCCCTGTTCGCTGATCGGACAATTCGCGCCGCAGTGGGACGCATTGGGGAGCGATGCCACATTTGACGGTCGCTTTTGGACGATTCCCTCTGACGACGGTCGACGTGGAGAGCTGTCCGGCGTGTTGAATCACGTTGATCTGAATCAACTTGTGACGCGGACCTTTGGACACCCGCTGACCGGCATGTCGCGGCTACAAATCCATCGGGCAGTCATGCAGCAAGGACGGATTCGAGTGGCCGAAGTCACGATCAATGCTGGCCCGGGAACGGTCAGTCAGCAACTGTTGCAAGCCGGCAGCCGGGAGTTTCAGATGCCGCTCTTCGAGGGTGGCCGCGCACGTACCGATGCCTTGGTTGCCTATCAGCGGCTAACGGCGCACGTTGTGATCGACGGACAAGGCATTCGCATTCAGGGTCACCCACCGATGCGGGCAGCTGCGCCGGTGGATCGAAACCTTCAGACGCAGCAAGCCGTTGGGGTTATCTTGGCCGACTTGCATGGCAACATTTTGGTCGAACCTCTCAATCGTCTGCCTGTCACGGCGGTGCTGCGCACGCTTGCCGCGGGCGAAGGCGACGGGGCGCTTGTCCATGGCCCTGTTGGCGACTTGGCGAAGTGGTTGCCGCAACCCCTCCCGCCATCACGTGCCGAAGGACCGCAAGCCCAGACGCTCAACCGCACATCGCGAAATTAGCCGGTTGGTGCGACGGTGGGTGTGTCGTCCGATGATCGGCGGCGGTAGCTCCACCACCACGACAGTGGTAGCGAACCCAGCGCGATGACCGTCAATTGGCTTGTGACGAAGAGGGCCAAGGCGATACGCATTCCATCGTGAAAACCGTAGGCGTGCAGGCCGACGCCGAGTTCGTTGACGCCGAACCACGACCATGCCGTGGCGATATTGCCGGCGATGACCAACACGGCAAGTCCTCGATCGCGGACGATGGCTCCCCAACGGGCATGCAACACCAGTGCGTTCCAGAGCACGATGATGAGCGCCCCGTTTTCTTTTGGATCCCACCCCCAGAAGCGGCCCCAGGAATCGTCGGCCCAAAGTCCTCCGAGCACCGTGCCCACGAAGCTGAAGAAGAGGCCGAAGCAGAGCGTGCCGTAAATCATCCGAATGAGGTTGCGGCCAATGTCCACGGTCAGCGACGGCGTGAACACCCCACGAAGCACGTAGAGTAGCCCCAACAGACCAGCGACGAACGTGGTTGCATACCCCAGCGTGATACACACCACATGGGTTGCCAGCCAGAACTGCGTGTCGAGCACTGCCTGCAAGACGACGAACGTATCGCCATCGCCGGCCAGAAAATGTGCAATGAGCAGCGTCGCAAAGCCCGTCACGGCGGCGATGACATTGCCGATGCCGATTCGGTAGACCCGCTCGAACACCAGGCCGAAGATGACCGTGCCCCAGCCGATGAAGACCGACGACGAGTAAAGATTCGTAACCGGGGGGCGTCCCGAGATATACATCCTCGCGACCAGCGCCGCGGTGTGGATGACGAAGGTGAACAAGATCAACCAAAACGCCGCACGGCCCAAAGGTCGTGTCCAACCCAACCACGAACATGCGATGATTACGAACGCAAGCAAATAGAGCCAAGCAGCATAGAAGAACGGTGCGGCATGATTGAAGAATGCCTCGAAGTTGATTTTGCCGAGGTTCACGTTTGCCGCCGCGTTGCCTGCGACCAGCGCCTGGTAATCACTCACATGGCTATTGAATGCCTTGGCATCGTCCTTGGCATAGGCGGTCAACATTTCCGTGATGGCGTCGGTGGCCGGATTGATGTTCCGGTCTTCGATTAAATTCACACGAATAAAATCCTTGGTCCAACCCGAGGCGTACGTGTTCCACGCATCGCCCTCTTTCGCAGGCGGAATCATCAGCGGCGGCTCGCGGCGCGTGAGCATCTCCTGTTGCTGCACGGTGCGCATCAAATCATCTTTGACGTTCTCCGGACCAATTCGCGGCAGGCTGAACGATTGAAATAGTAGATCGATCAGCCCAATCTTGTCCTCCAACGCAACGACACTTTTTTGGAACGCGGTCAAATCCTGAGGGTTCAACTGCCGGGCCAACCGTGCCTGTTTGGTGAGTTCGTCCAAATGATCGATGAATTCAGATAGTCCGTATAGATGCGACTTACGACGTGTGAGCCCGAGCGTTTCGAGCAGTTCGAGGTGATCGATCCGAAGAACATGGTGGTCAAGCGCCTCATCCGGTTTGGCCATCATATCGATCAGCCAGCGAATGGCGGGCTGCGTCTCGTTGTCGGCATCCTTGAATGTTTCTCGGTGCGAGAGAATTCGTAGACTATTGCGGGCCAACGTATCGATCGGCTTGGTACGCCCTTTGTAAACGATCGGAATTTCTCCGAAGGCATATAAGTCGGGCTCGTTCGCGGGCGGTTTCGGAACGCTTGCCTCGCGCCCGATGAGCGTGGCAGCTAGCCCAACCACGATCACCGGAACAAGCATCGGTGACCAGCGGGCGAAGCCTGTTGCCGGGGCCATGGGCTTTGCTTTGCCGGTTGATGATTTCGTCGTCTCGGTGCGCCATCGCCGCAAGAAGCGAAGCAAGGTCTGCGAGAATTGGGCCAGCAATCCCGTGGCGACAATCATGCAGCCGACGTAAGGGATCATCCATCCCATGTTCGTTACGACCGACAGCGTGGTGGTCTCGGCGCCCGTGCGTGGGTCGGCATGATAACCGCTTTGGTAGAAGGTCTCCCCGGCGAATCGCAGGGGATTGTTCATCCATATTTTGACTCTGCGATCGGTACTCCGTGTCGAGTCAACCAACTGTACGTCGGAGGAGTAGTTGCGGGGCGTCGTCGTGCCGATGTAGTCATCTTTGCGAACATCAATGAGTCGCAAGGAGTACGGTTTGTAGGTTCGCTTGAATCGCAAAGCAACGTCGTAGGTCTTGCCGCCCACCGTTACAGGCTGGTCGTTAAGAAACTGGGTTACCAGATAGGTGCCCGGCGGCGGTGAGCCATCGTTGGGAACCAGCGAGATATAGGCCGAAGCGATATCGACTTCACCGCCGGTGTCGGTACCCGCGCCTGTTCTTGCTTCGTTAACAATCGCCTGCAAACCTCCTCCGGCGGTGGCGAGGTTTGTGTCTCCCTCGACAACTTTTCGGATGCTGGAGTTGTCCATGAACTGCTGGACATCGATCGCAAAGGGAAGCAGCGGATGGCGAATCGGCTGTGAACCTTTTAGGGCACTCTCCGAGACGACCACCACCTTGTCATATTCCGGGTTCGAGTGATCGACAATCGCAAGTTCGACCTTGCGAATGTCTTGCACGAAATTGACCGTTTCTCCCTCGTCGATCACCATCTGGCCTTCGACCGCTTGGGTGCCGACGAGCAATTCGCTGAACATCATCAGGCCGATTCCGCCGTGTAGCAGCACGATGCCGGCCCGTTTCTTGAAGACCATGACGCAGCCAGCCAATAGAACGGCCCCCGCGGCAGTGCCTTTGACGAGTTGCCATAAGATACGCATGGATGAATCGTTGATGCGTGCCGCTTCTCCCCCGATGACCAGATAGGCCAGCACGGCTCCCACGGCAATCAATCCACCGATGATCGACCACCGTTCGACAACCTTCTCGCGCGCGGTGCCCCACAGCACATAGACCAATGCCAACAAGACCGCGACGAGCCCCAGCTTGAACCAATCCCAAATGGCCGCCCAGCCCACGCCCGTGGCTTCGTAAGCGCCCGCGCTGTTCGAACCACTGGCAATCACCAGCCAAGTAAGGACACAACCAGCCCCAATGGTAGCCACGCCCCAGCGGAGTCTCGCACCAGTGGCTTGGGTCTTGAATCGTAAGCCATGGGCGGCCAGTAGATTGACCGCCATGATGCCACCAATGAGCCAACCACCGGGAAAATAGAACCCGCCCGGCACTTGTGGATGACTGGGAAAGAACGACGGCGGGAAGAAGACCTGAAACTCAATCCAGGCGATGCCCGTGCGAAAATAGTTGTCGATCACCTGCCAGATGTCTTGATCGACTTGTGCCAGCGTTCCGGCAAACACAATCACGATGGCCATCGCGAACAGCGAGACCGTTAGTTTTAACGATGCTAGTGCTCCGACCACGCTCCGAACCACACCAGGCGGCGAAGCTTGTCGTGACCGCGATGGCGATGTGACATGGGGAGTTCGTTCCGGCTGACTGGTGATGGTGTTGCTTGCCATGGCCACGCTATTTGAATTACGAGCGAGAAAAAGGGGATAAGTCCAATTTGTCGGAACGGCCCTTCGGGTGCCTAGCACAAATTGGACTTATCCCCTTTTTCTCCTCTAGAAATTGATGGATTCAAGAAAATCGCGAAATGCCTCGCGTTGGGCCTGGGCGACGTCGGCATCGCCGCGGAGTTTGATGAACCACGACTTTCCGTCGACGTTGACGATCACGGCCAAAATTGCCTCACGACGTGGCGCGGAATCGTCAGCCCACATTTCAACGTAGTGCCCCGGGTGACCATCGATCTCGATGGCCTCGGCTTGCTCTTCAATCTCTGCCGGCGACAACGCCGGGAGTGCGATCTGCCCTCGCCATCGATTCACGTTGGCTGCCAGTGGAGACTCCGGAAGATCGATCACAGAGATCTCGGCCGACTGATCATCCAGCGTGACGCGAAACGACGCCTTGCGCATTCCGCTCACGGCTTCTTCTTGCCATCCTTCTGGAACGTCGTACGTCAACGACGTCGCGGTCTGCGGCGCGGCTCCGCCTTGTGTCATGGGGCCTTGCGGCTGTGCCATTCCCGAGGCAAATGGGCCGCCTCGCCCGGTAGAAGGTGTACTGGTGCCAGAGATATCGACGACGATGGCCTCGATGTCTTCGCTCAACGACACACGGATGATCGCGGTAGCGGCGTCAGCCTCGTCGATTGGGAGCGCCGCTTCGAGATCCTCGGCGGCGATCGGCGAGAGGCCTAACTGGTCGCGCCAGCGATTGATGTTTGAAAGGATATACTCAGTTTCGCTACCGCCGGCGGTGGGCAAAGGAATGACCGACAACTCCAGAGTAGGGTCATCGGGCGAAGGCCGAATCGTGGCGTAGCGCATGCGGGATCCAGGCTGCTGGGACCAGCCCTCGGGCAAGAACCACTGCGGTGGACCGTCGCCCGCTTTGAACTGAATCGACTGGACGAGTTCCAAGAACGACTCGCGCTGCTGGGCGACTGTCGCTTCGGGGCCCACAAGCTTAAAAAACCAGCTTTGCCCCGCTCGTGGGATCATGGCAGCCAACATCCGCGACGGCACGCCCTGCCCTGCGTCGTTTGTTCCGCCGCCGGTGGCGACTTGTGCCCGAGGCGACTTGGGCACGTTGTAGGTGCGTACATCGTCCTCGGAATTACACCCTGCGAGCAGTAAGGAAACTGCCAGCGCGAAGATCACGCGCGAAGGACCGTTTGTCGAAGGAAACCTAGTCACCGGCGATTCAATACCGTTCATTCGCCACAACTTCCGTGCCATCAGGCTACTCGGGAGGGAGCACGATCAGACATTCCGCGAGCAAGCAAGGCGGGGGCTCGCGGTGGGCAAACGCATTGCCCAAGGGCTTAACCGTATTATAGAGGCGCAGGCCGACGAATGTACAGTTGGCAGCCGTGCGAAAATGCCGCGGAACCAGACAGCCGAGCTTGCAAGGACCACGTGCTTGATGGGCACCACGTGGAGGGGGGCACAAGACGCTAGTAAAGGCTGGTCATCGTATCGGTCCAGCCGACCACTGGGGTTTCAGGGGCCATCACAAAGATCTCGACTCGCCGGTTCTGCTGCCGCTTGTCGGGCGAGGCGTTGGCGGCAATGGGCTGATGTTCGGCGAACCCGGCGACACCCATGCGGTCGCCCCGAACGCCACGCGCGTTGAGATACTCGCACACGGCTAACCCGCGTGCGGTGCTGAGGTGCCAATTGTCGGGAAACCGTTCACGCGTGGGCTGTTTGGCGATTTGCCGATCGTCGGTATGACCGGCGACCATGATCCGCAAGTCGCGACCCTCGGGCGATGTGAGCAAGTCGGCCAATTCGTCGAGCACTCTTCGCGAGCCCCCAAGCAAGGCCGCATCGCCCGTATCGAAGAGGAGATCGGTCTGCAAGCGGCTCACGCCCGTCTGCGGATCGAATCGCAAGTTCGGGTGCCGCTGCGAGAGTTCGGCAAGCTGGCGGGAGACGGAAGATGGTACGCCTCCGCGTATCGCCTCGCTCATCAACTGTCCTTCGCGGCGGAAGTTGGCCAGCAGCGAGCGATCGACTCCCGATTGTTCCGCCAGGCTCGCCAACTGGTCTTCGGTGGCAACCAACTGGTTTTCCACGCGATGTCGATGCGCGTTGATGGTTTCGATCTCTGCCTGTTGGGCTCGGACCTGCTCGACTAGATCGCGGTTCTTATTTTCGGCCGCGGTAAACTGGGTTTTTGGCACCCACTGGCAGCCGGTGGTCAGCCCGGCGGAGAGCAATGTGAGCAACGCGAGTTTTGTTGAGAGATTCGCCACGATTCGATTCCTTTCGAATCAATCCGGTTACGGCGGTCATGCTTCACGTTTGAGAGGCATGACCATTTCGCCACCGATGTTACCGATCGAGACCGAGGGTGGTCCTTTCGGCGATTTATTCAAACAGGCCCAAGAGAAAGTCCATTACCATCCCGTTTGCGGCATAGGTGCCTTCCCAACTCCACATGTTGCGCATCAAGTCGAACATCACCATGCCGCACATCACAAGCAGTAGAGCGCAACAAACCAATCCCACGACGTCCCACGTCGAGAACCGGGCTTCTGCCCCTCGCGGCTGCATCATCGCGGCGCCGGCATAGGCACCCGCAGTTGTGGTGGCGGTAAAATCGGCCGCCTCCTCGCCTTCCTCGACCATGCTGACCATGTCGCCGCCAGCATCGTCAAGCATGGCTGCCGCCGATGCTCCGAAGTCATCGCTTTCATCCAGCGCGATCACTTGCGAACCGCTTTCCTCCGAATCGGCGTCGCCAGCGTCATCCATCGGGGTCAGCAAGAAATCGTCGTCCGAGCCGACCTCGGAGATCGCCTCCGAATCTGAGTCGCTTGATAATTCAAAGTCGCTGGATGCGTCACTCGACCCGTCCTCGTCCACGCCAAGGTCAAGCATCTCGGGACCGCCCGAGGAATCCAGATCGAGAGGATCGGCCAGCGACAAGCCGCTGTCGGCAGGATCGGCCAACGAGATGCCGCTATCTCCGGCTCCCATGGTGATGTCACTGCCCGTGCCGCGCAAGACGAATTCGTCGTCATCCTCGCCGCCGAGGTTGATATCCCCTCCCGAGTCATCCTCGTCGGAATCACCGGAGATTCCATACTCGGCGACCAGCGAGACAGCATCGTCTTCGACGTCCATCTTCACCTCGTCAACCTGATCGGTCGGCGAGTCTTCTTCCACCAGCGGCAAGGCGCTCCCCAGGTCGAGATCAAGTGAATCTTCATCAAGCGACAGGCCACTCTCGCCGGTTGCCGGAGCGTCTGGAACCGAGGGAGCCAACTTCACGCCGCTATCGCTGGCGGCGTCGGCATCGGGAACCAACTTCACGTCGCTGCCGCTCTCATCGCCGGTCAACACGCGGACGTCACTCTCGCTTGGATCCTGCGCGCTGCCAGGCTTGCCAATGATCGTGCTGGAGGTGCTCGGGTCGGACTCGCCAAGTTCGGCCTCGCTAAGGAGCACCATGTCATCGCCGTCGTCATCGTCGTCCAGCGGGATGTCGATCAATTCGCCCGAGTCAGACAAGTCGGTCATCTCCGGCAATCCTTCGCTGGCGAGCCGGTCGATCTCCTCGACTTTGAACTTCCAACTGCTGCCATCTCGATACCCGTGCGCATCGTGACGCTCGCGCAGCTGGTTTAGCTGATCGGTGGAAATGCCCAGTTTTTGGGCAGCCTCTTCCAAGGTCAAAAACTTCATCGCCATTGAAGACGCTCCAGACGGTTACAACCGCTACCAAGTGCCAGGACGAACCCGACGGCGGCAGCGGCAGCGGCTCCGTCGGTCGACTATCTCTGTTCCAACAAGCTGCGAATCTCACCCGGCAACGGGCGGTCGCTGTTGAATTCCGATAACTTCAGGTCCCACTCAATCTGACGAACGCTACTTAGTGTAATTTCCCCCGTCGCCAAGTCGACATGATAGACGGCAACGGTTTTCTGTTTTGAATCAACGATGGTCAGCAGTTGACGGCCTTCGCTCGCGGGTGTCGCCAAAGCGATGATATCGCCCGCGGCACCTGCTTGGGTCGTCAAACTGCCAGCACTCGCTGGTTTCGCGGTCGGGCTACCCGGCACCTGCGCCAGCGCGGCCCCCTCGGGCAACACCGCGCCGGAGAGCGCCATCCACAACACGGCCGCGAGCGCCGTCATCACCGCTGTCGCACGCATAAGTCACCTACTGCTTATGGGATTACGAAAAAAGCGGCTCCCTCTATTCTAGGAGCCCACCGTGTCAGTTCAAGAAATTTCGAGCCCTGTTGAGTGCGAAGATCGGGTCGATTTCGGCCGTCCAATCGCACAAATCGGAACTCAAGCTGCCTACAATCGGTGCCACGCCGCGGCACAATTCGACGCAAGTCACCGTCGCGCCATGCATGAACGCGGCAAAACCGCTTCGAGATGGGCCGCAAAGCCCGAAAAACCGCTGCAAACAGTGCCGAATGGCTAGGATTTCAAAGGAGAAGAGTCGAAAGGCGGGCGGGAGTGTAGCGTCGTGTCAGAACGCCGACAAGATCAGCCAATTGCGGGAATCCTGAAGGAAGTGCTGTCAATGCAGCCTCGGGAAACGCAAGAAGACAACACTCAAAATAGCTCCGAATAGTCTTGGCTGCCACGAAAAACTCGTATCACCTCGATTCCATCAGCCAACGGGTGATAGATGACGACCCAGCCATTGGGATTGGATTTCGTGCCGCAAGAGAACAATCGAAAATCTTCGCCAAGGTCTGGACGAGGCGTGCCAAGCGTGGGTTGTTCAGCATATGAGTGACAAGCTTTATCAATCGCTCGCAACAGACGGTCGGCTCCAGAAGGGCTTCTATCCGAGCGGCCGATGTAGAGATACAGATTGAGAAGGTCTGCTCTTGCGACAGGACTCACAAGAACTCTCGGCATCAGTCCGTGCTGCCTTCGTCAGACAGAATCTTCCTGCCTTCAGAGATGATGGAACTGACATCGAGCTCCGTAGCTTTTCCAGCGTCAAGTTCATCGACGGCAGGCTGAACGTCTCGCTTGAATTGGGCGAGCTGCCTCTGATAGTGGCGAAATGCTACGACCGCTTCATCGGCCGTCATACATTCGCCTCTGCCACTTAAACGCTGGATGAACTCGCCAAAGGCGGGAAGTTCACTATTGCCGACGGATGCTGCCATAGTACCGATCGATTATATCGCCAGCACGGGAGTCCCGTCAAAGAACGGGTGGCCCAGCCGTTCGGCTGGGTCGCGCAGCGACAAGATGCCTCGGGTAAGATTCTGTGTTGCGGGAGAACCCGGATTCCTGGCTTGCGTATTCCTCAACCAAATTCCCCTAGCACTGCCTTACCT
>CAZNXE010000176.1:0-11841 GCA_964576465.1 uncultured Planctomycetaceae bacterium | reverse complement strand
ACGACGTCGACGGTGCCAGAGAAGTCGTGATTCCCGGCGAGACGGGGTTCTTGCTACCACCGGAAGCGGTTGAAGAAATGGCGTCGGCACTCGATCAGTTGATCGAAGATCCTGAGCTACGGCACTCGCTAGGACAAGAAGGTCGCCGTCGATGGACCGACGTGTTTCGCCACGAACAGATGACGGACAACATCCGTGCGGTCTACGAGCGAATACTCGGTGAAACGTAGGTGGTGCTTTGTCAAAGCTAGAGTTTCCGGCTCGATGTGAGGTAACCCTTGGCACTGCTGGACAAGCCAGACAGTGGCACCCGAAATCTCTGACTTGACGCAGCAGTAGCTACTAAAAGGCGTCGATTAAGCCTCTTGTTCGGCTGTCAGCAACACCTTGATCGGGTTGTCCACCTTGTCGATGGCCAAGCGAAAGGCGTCGGCGGCTTGATCGAGTGGAAAGCGATGCGTGATGAGTGGGGAGACATCCAAGCGGCCTTGGGTAATCATGTCCAACGCCAGCGGCAGGTCGCGCTGCACTTCGGGATGGACCGAAGCGATGAAGCGAAGATTCTGACGAAACATCTTCCACACCGGCAGGGGATACTCTTCGGCATCGGGCACGCCGAACATCAACACGGTGCCGTGCTTCTTGCAGATGTCAACGGCCAGATGAAGCGGCTCGATTTGATGTCCCACGGCTTCGATCGCAACATCGACCCCTTGCCCGTCGGTAATCTCTTGCACAGCTCCAACGGCGTCTTCGCGATCGACGTTGATCGTATGCGTGGCCTTCATACCCCGGGCGGCTTCCAGGCGATAGTCGAGCTTGTCGAGTGCGATCACCTTGCGGGCACCGAGATTCGCCAAGAGATGGCTGAACATCAAACCGATTGGTCCTTGTCCCACGATGGCCACATCGAGCCCCAGCAAGTTCGGCAGTTTGCGGGCCGCCCAAATGATGGTGCCCAGGGGTTGGGCAAGAATCAATTGCTCGCGTGGCTGGTAGTCCAAGGGCAGGGGTACCGCCATCGACGCATCGGCCACGAAATGGTCGCTCAACCCTCGCTGATCGGGCGGAACGGCCAACGTCCAATCGCCAGGCTTGAACCGATCACTACGGCTCTCGACCACTTCGCCGATCAGCTCGTGTAGGCTGTCGCCCAGCGGGCGGGGGAAATCGATATTGAACGCTCCGCCGATAAACCGTGGG
Organism: uncultured Planctomycetaceae bacterium; assembly: GCA_964576465.1. GTDB lineage: Bacteria > Planctomycetota > Planctomycetia > Pirellulales > JAEUIK01 > CAZNXE01. Next base: position 10,638 of record CAZNXE010000176.1, on the reverse strand, counting down.
AAGTCCGACGCGCATAACACGCCGGAATGTAAACGCACGAGAATGGGGTGTCCCTCGATTTTGTCGAGATCGGGCAGGGGGGTGTCGACGAATTCCAGCTTGCCCGGCGAAACAATTTGCGCACACTTCACACGAACGACCCCCACGTGGGACAGAAATAGACCGCAACGAAGACACGTGTTGTAGTCGACGCTATCTCACTCGACAACGCACCAGCAGCGAAGTCGGTTCAGTGGCACCGCCGGGATACGACGGTTCGCGTTGAGACGCCCCCCATCCAGAGCTACACTAGGTGATTGAATTGGCTTTTTGTGCACGGCGGCATTCCTTGTTCGCCGGTATTTCATGTGGGACAGCAAGAAGGTAGTCGCAACCGTGGCGTTTGGTAGTCAACAGAGAATCGGCAGTTACCGGCTGCTGAATGTGATTATGACCGGCCAGACGTCGCAGGTCTGGGAGGCGATCCACGACGCCACCAGAAAGCGTTATGCGCTGAAGATGCTGCTGAGCGACTTTCGCCGCGATCGAGAGCAAATCGGCTATTTGAAGCACGAATGGGAAGTCGGCAGCAATCTCGAACACCCGAATGTGATCAACCTCGTCGATTTTTCTACCAAGGCGGAAACGCCTTTTCTGGTCATGGAGTATTTCCCGTGGCCCAACGTTAAGCAACACATCAACGCAGGCGTCGATCGCTTCGCCTACATGGTGCCGAAGATTATCGAGTTGGCAGCCACCGGATTGGCTTACTTTGGCGATGAAGGTTGGATCCACCGCGACATCAAGCCTGACAACTACTTGATGACCGACGAAGGAGATGTCCGGCTCATCGACTTTGCCTTGGGTATGCGTCCCAAGCGTGGGCTGGCCAAGATGTTCGCCACCAAGGGCAAGGTTCAAGGCACGCGAAGCTATATGTCGCCGGAGCAGATTCGAGGACAACCGCTCGATAATCGTGCCGACGTGTACAGTTTCGGATGTACGGCATTCGAGATGGTTACCGGAAAACGCCCCTACACGGGAACCAGCGCGAATGAGCTGTTAATGAAGCACATTCGGGCGGCTCCCCCACCAGCGGACGCAACGAATCGTAACGTCACACCCGAGTTTGCGCTGCTATTACAAAGGGCCCTCGCCAAGAAGCCGGAGAACCGTCCAGAGTCGATGGCGCAATTTCTCCGCGAATTCAAAGCGATTCGCGTGTTCAACGAGCCCCCATCGCCACCAAAGGCAGCCGAATAGACCAAAAATGCGACGTCGCGAGCCACATCTTCCGATGTTATCCTAGAACACACCTGGAGCGATGCACGACATCTGCTGGCGCCGGCGTTGCTGGCAGGCGGCATATGTCCATGTAGGCCGAAACAGGGTACGATTTAGCAACTTCATCGCACAAAACAAGCAAACGAAATATGACAAAAACACAACACCGCCTGGCGTTTGAACAACCGATCTGCGAGCTGGAAGCCCGCGTGGCCAAGCTTGAATCTTCGACGGACGACAGCGTCGAATCGGCCGATGAAATTCGCCGGCTGCGACGTGAGTTGGCCGACCTGACCAAGAAGATCTACAGTGAGCTTGAGCCTTGGGAGACCGTCCAGGTTTCGCGTCATCCCGAGCGACCTCAGACGACCGATTACCTCGAATTGGTATTCGACGAATTTGTCGAGCTGCACGGCGATAAAGCGTTTGGCGACGACCGGGCGTTGCGTTGTGGTTTCGCGAAGCTTGATGATCACAAAGTGATGGTTGTCGGGCATCAAAAGGGCCGCAACTTCAAAGAGCGGAGCAAATGCAACTACGGCTGTGCCCATCCCGAGGGCTACCGCAAGGCGATGGCTAAGATGCGGATGGCGGCCAAGTTCGGCATGCCAATCATCTGCTTCATCGATACCCCGGGCGCATATCCCGGCATCGGATCCGAAGAACGTGGGGTGGCTCGAGTCATCGCGGAGAATTTATTCGGCATGTTCCGCTTGCCAACCCCCATCGTGTGCGTGGTGATTGGAGAGGGGGGGTCTGGCGGGGCCATCGGCATCGGCGTGGGAGATCGCGTCGCGGTGCTCGAGCACGCCTACTATTCGGTGATTAGCCCCGAGGGTTGCGCTGGCATTCTTTGGAAAAGTGGCGCCTATGCCGAACAGGCGGCCAAGGCGTTGAAGATGACGTCGAAAGACCTTCTCAAGCTGGGTGTGATCGACGACATCATCGAAGAGCCATTGGGCGGCGCGCATCGCGATCACCACCAGATGGCCGCACGATTGAAGATGTTCCTCACGCGATCGGTGCGCGAACTAGAGCAATTCCCACACGAAGAGCTTTTGGTGAAGCGATACGACAAGTTTCGCCAGTTGGGCGTCTTCCTCGATGCGGCCGCCGACGCCTCCGTGGTCGAAACCCAACCGCATGTTTCAAGCGAAGCCAACGCCGCACCGTAGCGGCAGCGATGTAACAGCGGTGATCTTCAGGATCTCGTTCATCCGCGGACGTTACGACGAGCGGGGCTTCGTGGGAATCCAGCGACATCCGACGAGGCCCCATTTGGCCAGACGGAAACGTATTCCGGTCCGCAGGCAGCCGATTCCATAGACGACGCTGCGTTGGAAGTTGATCGACGATGCTTCGGCGAAGTACTTTGTTGGGCAGCTCACTTCGGCAATCTGGTGGCCGTACCACAAGATTTGGGCCAGCATTTGGTTGTCGAACACAAAGTCGTCGGAATTCTCTTCCAGTGGCAACTGCTCCAGCAACTCGCGAGAGAACGCGCGGTAGCCCGTGTGATACTCCGAGAGCTTGGCCCCCAGCAGCACGTTTTCGGTAAAGGTGAGGAAGCGGTTGGCCACGTACTTCCACGACGGCATTCCGCCGGCCAACGCATAGCCGCCCAAGATGCGTGACCCCAACACGCAGGAGTACAAATCGTTGCCGATCAGCGACACCATGGCTGGAATGAGCTTCGGCGTGTACTGATAGTCGGGATGCACCATGATCACGATGTCGGCGCCCTCATCCAGCGCTAGCCGGTAGCAGGTCTTTTGGTTGCCGCCGTAGCCGCGATTCTCGGGATGCGTAAAGACTCGCACGTGCTCCAGCTTCTCGGCCACGGCGGTCGTCTCATCGCTGCTGGCGTCGTCGACGACGATCACCTTATCGACAACTCCCTGGGCCATGACCTCGTCGTAGGTGGTTTGCAGCGTGAGCGCCGCGTTGTAGGCCGGCATGACGACGACGACTTTTTTGTCTGCGAACATGGTCTTTTTCGTAACGTGGATTTCGGACGTGAGGACGGGTTATCGGCGAGCGCTGATTCAAACTCGACACGCCTCGGATCGGGCCCTGGTTCTACGCCAAACTCTGGCCAAGCGGGAGTCCCCAAAACGTGGAGTCTACCCGACGGTGACCTCTTGGCTTGCCGCGGCCTGAGAGCCGGAGTCTCGAAGCGGATATCTCCAGCTTAGTCCGCCGTTGGAGATTGCCATGAGCTGGATCGTTTTATTGGCTTCCGAACAGCGAGAAGAGGGCCGCAAAACCCGACCGCAATACGCCTTCTTCGATCACCCCACAACGTCCGATAATGTATCTTATGTTCGGTTACGACTTGGCTAAGACCCCTGTTTTAGCGGGATTTTTGCAATACTGCTCGTTGCCGTGCTGCCGCTACGTTGAGTCCCGACGCTCGACGCGTGTCATCGAAATTGCGAAACGAGCTGGTTCCCCGCAGTTTCCAGCAGCGTGCTCAACGGCAGCCGCAGATCGCGATTGTTAGGCATTGGCTTGCCGATCTCGCGTGTCGCCCTGCCGCGCCCGGTCACCGGCTCTGTGTGTCGGTGGGCCAATGATAAACTTCGATTCACGGCACGTCCACGCAACGCAAACCAAGGTTCTTCGATGGGCCGAATTGGCCATGCGAAATGCCGCCTAGAGCCCTCGGTTTCAGCGAAGAAAAGCTGCTGAGAAGATCGGCTTTGGGACCGCCCTGCCCCCCCTGCCAATTTGAAGCTGAGCGGGTGTTCACAGCCCAAGCAGCTTCTCGCGAATTGCGCCTGCGGTCCGTTGGGCGGGGTCTTCATCCTCGTGTGTGTGATCTTCGAGGCTCAGGCCTTGCTCCAGCCGATCGAGATAGGGCCCAAACACCTCATGCACCTCCTCGGGCATCACCGGGGATGCTCGATCGATGATCACGGAAATGTAGTGACCTGATCGAGAATGCAACGCCAACTCCCGGGCATCTTTCGAGAGCGTGACCGCGAAGAAAGTAATGGCAATGCACAGCACGACCCCCTTGGCGGCGCCGAAGAGTGCACCTAACTGGCGGTCGAAGTCCTTGAGTTTGATGCGATCGATCATGCCCGCCACGAGACGGAAGATCAACCAAATGGCCAGTGAGGTTCCCAGATAGAGAATAAGCATGGCCACGAACCGATTCCACGGTTCCTGGGCACCCACAAGCGGAGCCAACTGCGAGCTGAAACGAAGTGCAACGACGCTACTGAAGAAGATCGAACTCAGCGAGGCCAGTTGCCATGCCATGCCTTTCCACGCGCCTAAGATCGTCGCGCCCAGCAGCACAACCAGCATCGCGATGTCGTAAACCTGCATAGCCAGTATCTCCCGATGATTGATCAAGCCGCCGCCGGGCTATTCGCCTAGCAAACTCAAACATTGTGATGAATCCGCAAGCGCGGCAAAGTATAGCGGGGCCGGGCAGGGCGGCGAAGATCAAACGCGTGTTCGCTGCTAGCGGGCGATGCAAGCTGCGTGTTGTCGTGTTGTTCATTTCCCGGATTGCCCTTGGCTCGGGCAGTGATGTTTCGTTAGAAATTGCGACCCCATCAATCGCATGACACTTTCAATGCTAGCGAGTCGAGATCATGGCCGATTTCAAAACTCACATCACCACCAGCAGCGTGCTGGGCGTCGGTTACGCGACCACTGGCTTTTTAGCGTTCGGCATGCCGTTGCCAACCGCGGTGTTGGCGGGTGGGCTGTGCGGCGTGGCTGGCATGTTGCCTGACTTGGACAGCGGCTCTGGCATCCCGTTGCGAGAGAGCGTCGCCTTCACCGCGGCAATCGTGCCGATGTTGATGTTTGAACGCTTTCAACTCCTCTTTGGCTCGATGGAGTTGGTCGCCTTGGCTGGCGCGCTGGTCTATCTGTTGATCCGATTTGGATTGGCACCGCTGCTAAAAAAGTACACCGTCCATCGCGGAATGTTCCACAGCATCCCAGCGGCAATCATCGCGACGGAAATTGCCTACATGGTTTGCATGACAGGCGGAATGGAAATGCGGATCTTCAAAGCCGGCGCCGTGTTTGTTGGCTTCATGTCGCATTTACTGCTAGACGAAGTGTGGAGCTTGTATTGGCATCGTGGTCGACTTCGGGTGAAGAAGTCATTCGGGACAGCGGTCAAGTTGTGGAGCAACAACACTTGGGGCACCATCTCAACATACGCCAAGCTGGCCATCCTCACGTTCCTTGTGTACTACGACCAGCAGTTGATGGACCATGTGGATCCGGACTCCAGTCATATCCAGCATATGGTGGAAGCAATTAGCGACACGTTACGCTTCTAGCTGTCAGAACAGCCGGCGACTGTCCAGCAGCATCGTCACGGGCCCGTCGTTGACCGACTCAACAAGCATGTGCTGCCGAAACTTGCCCGTCTCTACTTCGATGCCCGTTTGCCGAACGGTTGAGACGAATACTTCGTAAAGCCGCTGGGCCAACTCCGGCGGTGCCGCCGCGGTAAAGCTGGGACGTCGCCCCTTGCGGCAATCGCCCAACAGCGTGAACTGGCTGACGACAAGCATCGCGCCACTCTCGTCGACCAGCGATCGATTCATCTTGCCCGCGTCATCCTCGAAGATCCGCAATGATGCAATCTTAGCGGCCAACTCCCGAGCGTCAGCCTCATCGTCGCCGGCGGCCACACCCAGCAACACTAGCAGGCCACGATCGATCTGCCCGCTAACTTCATCGCCAACAGTGACCTTGGCTCGAGTAACTCGTTGCACGCAGGCACGCATCGTGATTTACCGGCCCTTGGAATTCTCATCGTTCGACGTTGCCTTAACCTTGAAAACGGCGATCAACATACGCCATCGGGCAGCGTGCGACAAACGCGGCTTGCGAACCAACCTGTCGTCGATGGCCCCCTTTAGGCGAGGCTACATGGTGCATAGAATCTAGGACTATGCGGAAACCTCTATTGGCCATCACGATGGGCGACCCGGCCGGAATCGGACCGGAGGTGATTGTTGGCGCCTGGTCGGACCGGCGTCTTCACGATTCCTGTCATCCGGTGGTCGTTGGACATCCGGAGATTCTCCGTCGCGCGGTCTCACTGCTGGGCATGCCGCAAACGATCGCTGAAGTTGACGCGCCGGCGGATGCCGATCCCTCGACGGACATCATCCCCTGCGTGCGTGCCGTGTCGGACAATGTCGTGGATATTCCGCCACGCAACATCGACGCTCGAGGGGGCCAAGCCGCCTACGACGCCTTGGTGGCAGCAACCCACTGGGCCTTAAACGATGAGATCGATGGCCTGGTTACCGCGCCGCTCAACAAGGCGGCATTGGTCGAAGCTGGCCACAACTACCCGGGCCACACAGAACTGTTGGCCGAAATGTGCAAAGTCGATCAGTTCGCGATGATGCTTTATCTCGCCCACAAACGTGGCGTGCATGGCGAGAATGGTCTGGGCGTCGTTCACGTGACGCTGCACATGGCCCTCGCCGATGTACTGAAACACTTGGATTCTCAGTCCGTGCAGGCGAAGATTGCGCTGGCCGACACCGCGATGCGATCGCTCGGTTGCTTGCAGCCGCGAATTGGTGTCTGCGCACTGAACCCGCACGCGGGCGAAGAGGGTCTGTTCGGCGACGAAGAGCGCACGATCATCGCCCCGGCAGTGGAAGCGGCACGCGCGGCAGGCTTCAACGCCCACGGCCCTTTTCCCACCGACACGTTGATGGTTCGCGCTCAAAGCGGCGAGTTCGACGCGGTGGTCGCGATGTATCACGATCAGGGTCATATCGCGTTGAAGCTGCTCGGCATGCATCGGGCAGTGAACGTGACACTTGGCCTCCCGATTGTTCGGACGAGTGTCGCCCACGGAACGGCGTTCGATCTTGCCTGGCAAGGCCGTGCCGAATCGACCGGAATGATCGAAGCTGTTACCGTGGCAGCACAACTTGCCATTGTTCGTCGCGCGAACAATCCGCCGACCATTCATCCATAGAAAACGCAGCGCCGCGAATCGATCGATTCAGGCTTATCGAGACGGAACGAGAACATGGCCCCTCCCCTCCCCTCCCCTGCCCCGGACACTTGTGTTTTGTATCTGATTCGACATGGCGCCACGGCCAACAACCTGGCGAATCCGCCCCGACTGCAAGGTCGACGTGGCGATCCCGAGCTTTCAGACGACGGTCTTGAACAGGCACGCAAAACCGGGCAATGGCTGTCGAACGTTCCGTTGGCGGCTGTGTATAGCAGCCCTCTGATTCGTGCGAGGCAAACGGCGGCACCCGTCGCGGCGGCACACCGGCTTGACGTGCAGGTGGTCGATGAATTGATTGAAGTCGACGTCGGCAACTGGGATGGACGCGATTGGCAAGAAATCGAGCGCAGCGAAGGGGAAGCCTACCGCCGGTTCATCGACGACCCCGGCATAAACCCATACTTCGGGGGTGAAAACATGAATCAGGTGGTCGCCCGCGTTGCACCGGCGTTCCAGCAACTCATGTCATCGCACCTCGGACAGGCGATCGCGGTCGTGGCTCACAATGTGGTGAACCGCTGCTACATGGCCCATCTTATCGGAATTCCCATGTCTCGCGCCCGGAGCGTTCCGCAACACAACTGCGGCATCAACCTACTCCACTTCCGCGACGGCAAGGCGAAGGTCGTGACGATCAATCTGCAACATCACTTGGCGTAAGAACAGAGCCCGCCACGCTGCCTGCTCAACTCACTCGACCGGGCCGACATCGAGCTTTTGCTGAAAACTGGCAGTGCCGTCTTGCACGGCGAAGTCGCCGGGCTGGTAGGTAAATTGCCTCGCGTCCAACGGGCCATTCAGCCGCACTTCGTACAGTTCAAGCGTCATCATCGGTTTTTGCGAAGAGCCTGCCCCATTGTGCCGGTAGTAGTTGAAGCGGTACGGGAACAGGTCGTCGCGGCCGAAGTAGATCACGATGTATAAAGGCAATTGCTCTGGCAGCGATGCTACACTCGCTCCCGGTACTAGCTTTGCCAAGTGTTCCTCATTCCATTGGCCCTGCACGGCCCACACATCCACGCCATCGAGTTGTGTTGCCCTGGCTTCCACGAACTGAAACGCCGCGTCCAGTTCTCGTAGCGTGCGAGCCAGTCCACCAAGTGCCGGGGTGCGGGGAAACATCCCGAAGCCTTCTGCGTTTCGGCGCGATGCCAGCCCGAAGTAGGTTGCTGCCACATCGATCTTCGTAACACTTGGCTCTTCTTGACCGGGCAACTGCTGGTGCATCCAAAGATACTTGCCATCGCAGACGTGAAGCAGAAGCGATGTCTGGTTCCCGCCTTTCTTCTGCTTTGAGTCTTCAATCATCCCCATTTGCAGCTCGAAGCGATAGCGATGATCGTCAATGGGGCCCTGTGCGAAGACCCCGTGGCCAAACATCTCGAATCCGAGCACGCGCACTTCAAATCGCATCCGCGCCGAAATCGATCGCTGCGTTTCAAGAGCCTCGAGCGACGACCGAACAATCTGAGCGGTCTCCTCTTCACCAAGCGGCAACGTGCCAGCACTCTCCGCTGGCGATTCTGTCGCTGGCTGCTGGCCCTCGACCGACGATTGTGCTTGGACCCTGTCCGCGACGCCAAACGCCGCGACCACCAGCAATAGCCAGCACATCAATATGGGGATTCTATCGATCATATTCCGGTTTTAACGGTTTTGCCAAAGATTAGGGCAGCGATCGACCGACCAATAGTCCTCAGAGGCACATTATCGCTACGGCCGTACGGCACTTGGAGTTCGCTCCACCTGCCCACACATGCTGGCATGGCGAAATGGTGACCTCGGATTGTAGGACCGCTAGGCGCCCGGCGTCCACGGCAGTTGTCACAGTGCTGTGCGGTCCTACCTGATTCGACAAAACAATCAATCGAAAGGTGCGGGGATATGGTTCATTTCGCCCAGTCCCGAGTCCGTTGGGGGGACGCGATGAAATACCGTCTGCTTTTCCTGTGCATGGTACTTGCCGTGACTGGCTGCAAGTCAAACAACTTGCCTCCCGCACAAATGATGTTTGAACCCGGCCCCGGCGTGGGCGGCCCTGGCCCTGGTGTGATGATGGGGCCCGGTGGCCCTGGTGGACCCGGTGGCCCTGGTGCGATGGGCCCCGGCGCCTGCTTTGGCCCTGGTGGAATGGGCTTTGGTCAGTCGTCACAAATCGCCTTTGTCGGTCCCGATGGCATGATGATCACGTGGGCTGTCGGCTCCCCGGGCTACTTCGATTCCGAACCACTGGTCGCTCCAGGGCGATCGAACTTCCCACAAGGTGCGATCTATCGGCTGAAGCTGACCAACATCCCCGGTCGCCCGGGAATCGAACTCTATCCAACGCTCGAATTGGCCCCGACGATGCCTCGCACCGAGGCGTACCTGTCGCACAATGCCATTCCAGCCCAATTCACCGAAGAAGACTTCGATCAGGTTACCAGCGGAAACTTTGTCACCAAGGTCATCTACCTACCAGATGCAGAATTCCAAGAACTCGCACTGGCCGGCGTCGAGACGCTTGTTAGCACGCGGCTCGACCCGGGCGTCGATCCGGTTGTCGAAGCCGATCGCCGCGGTTCGATCTTGGGCATCATTCGACTCGGAAACAAGGACTTGCAGATCCCCGACGGCAGCGGTGAGATTCCGGGAGATGTTATTCAAGGGCAGGTTGTCCCGGCGAGCTACAACACGTCGATTGGCGGCGGCGGTAGACCCATTCCGATGGGAATGCCCATGCCAGGTGGCGGCATGCCGGGCGGCGGTGGGTTGCCACCGGGGTTCATTGCCGGAATGACCGCTCCGCAATATGGCATGCCGATCAGTGGAACTCCGATCGGGCTTCCTGGCCCGCCACATATTCCGTTGGGCGGTCCCGCGGGTTTGCGGAAACACACCATTACGAACCATACGCTTGTTCACATGCCAAAACCGACTCGCAAGTTAAGTATCAACGTGAAACAGTCGCCAGGCTTTAGCTATCCGAAGCCGCCGAGTCATGTTTCGATTCGCGAACGCACGACGAAGGCACCCATCTGGTTCAGGCAACCGCTGGGCGACATGTTCAAGTTCCTAAAATAATCAACTTGGCCTTAGGGGCCTTGCCGCGTCGACTCTGCTAGTTGTCGGCGTACTCCAAGACCCCGTCGCAGATGACAAAACACTCATGCCAACGGTCCGACAGCTCATGTGTCCTCACCAGACACAGCAGGCTCCCCGCTGGAGAACATCCGCCGGCGTATGGGCGCTGGTCTCGCTCGCGTGCTTCTGCACGCCTACCGAGGCCACCGCTCAACAACCACGGCTGCACTACCGTTTCGACGGTAGTAGTTCTCTGGGAGCGATTGGCAGCTGGCGGCTCCAACGGG
>CAZNXE010000175.1:0-11845 GCA_964576465.1 uncultured Planctomycetaceae bacterium | reverse complement strand
GCATGGCAGGCAAACGAAAACGCATCCCTGCACCAATATCTCAGCCGCAAGTGACCGAGATCGGACGGGTGAATGGTGCATCACGCTGCTCACGACAACAGTTTTTTTACCACTTGGGCCGGTTCCACGCCGGTTAGTCGTTGATCGAGGCCTTGGAACTTGTGGGACAACTGGCGATGATCGAAGCCCAGCAGGTGCAGCATGGTCGCGTGCAGATCGTAGAAGTTCACCGGATCCTCGACGACGTTGAAGCCGAATTCGTCGGTTTCGCCCAGCGTGAGCCCTCCCTGGATGCCCCCGCCGGCTAGCCACATGGTGAAGGCGTTGGGGTGATGATCGCGACCATCGTCTCCGCCGCCTTGAACCATCGGCGTGCGACCAAACTCGCCGCCCCACACAATTAGTGTTTCGTCCAACATGCCGTGCTGTTTCAGGTCTTTAATCAGCGCGGCACACGGTTGATCGGTGTCGGCACAGTTGTCCTTAAGACCTTTCACAAGGCCGCCGTGCTGGTCCCAGGCCTCATGAAAAAGTTCCACGAATCGCACACCACGCTGCACGAGCCGTCGCGCGAGCAGACAGTTGTTGGCAAACGACGATTCGCCCGGCTTGGCACCATACATGTCCAAGATATGTTGCGGTTCGCGGCTGAGGTCCGTCACTTCCGGCGCGCTTGCCTGCATTCGGAACGCCATCTCGAAAGAGTTGATGCGTGTTGCAATTTCAGGGTCGCCTGTTTCCGCAAGTTGTTTACGATTCAAACGGCCGATCACATCCAGCGTGTCGCGTTGCAGTGCCTTGTCGACACCGCGCGGGTTCGCCAAATAGAGCACCGGTTCAGTTCCGCCACGAAACTGCACGCCCTGATAGACCGTTGGCAAGAACCCGCTGCCCCAGTTGGAATTCCCTCCGCTGGGACCTTTCGTGCCTGAACTGAAGACGACGAACGCCGGCAGGTCTTTTGATTCGCTCCCCAGTCCATACGTAACCCAAGCACCCATGCTGGGGCGCCCAAACTGTTGACGCCCGGTGTGCATCAGAATTTGGGCCGGAGCATGATTGAACGCGGTGGTGATCATGCTTTTGACAATGGCGACGTCATCGACCACGGTGGCCATATGCGGCAACAACTCCGATAGCTCCGCCCCACACTCGCCATGACGAGCAAACTTGAACTTGGGCCCCAGCAGCGTCGAATTTGGATTGATGAATGCGGCCCGATAGTCTTTGATCAAATCGGCCGGCGGCAAGGTGCCATCGTATTTGGCGAGCGCCGGCTTGTTATCGAACATCTCCAAGTGGCTTGGCCCGCCGCCCATGAACAAGAAGATGACGTTCTTAACTTTGGGCGGAAAGTGCGGCGCTTTCGGGGCCAGCGGGTTCGTGCCTGCTTGGTCGACCGGCGCTGCGTGGCCTTCTTGCTGTAAGAGATGTCCCAGGGCAATTGAACCTAGTCCCACGCCACAACGCTCGAGGAACCAACGCCGGCTTTCCAGACGCGGATCGGCGTTTCGATAGAGATGGTCCTGGCAATTCATTGATTTCATCCCTTGGTCTTTCATGCGACCGCTGATACCGCTTCGCTATTGCTTTGTAATGGTCTCGTCCAAGTTCAACATCACTCGGGCGACCGCTGTCCAAGCGGCCAGTTGAATTGGATCGATCTCGGAATTTGACGTTTGACCGCTGACTCCAACTAGTTCGCAGGGGTCTGCTTCGCCACTGGCGAAACGCTCTGTTTGCCGCCGGAGAAACGCAAGCAACTCAGCCGTTTCATCGGGGGCCGGTTCTCTGGCCACGCAACGGCGGAAGGCAAACCCGATTCGCTCTTCGTCGGAGTCGCATGCTGCGGCAACGGTCATCTTCGCCAGTGCCACGGCACACTCCATGAACAGCGGTTCGTTCAGTGTGGTGAGTGCCTGCAAGGGCGTATTCGAGCGGGCCCGACTCACGCACGAGATCTCTCCGCTGGGTGCATCGAACGCTTGTAGCACAGGGTACGGCACGGAGCGAAAACGAAATGTGTACAGAGCACGGCGATAGCGATCCGGTCCCGTTGCGACGTTCCAAGCTTTGTCTCCGTAACTGGTCGGTGGCAGAAAAAGAAACTCCGGTGCTGGCGGAAACACGCTCGGCCCGCCAATCGTGCGGTCCAACAGTCCGCTGGCCGACAGGGCGATATCGCGAACAATTTCAGCGTCGACGCGAAATCGCGGGCCACGTGCCAAGAGGCGGTTATTGGGATCGCGTTCGTAGAGCGCTGGCGTAACGTGTGAACGTTGACGATAGGTCGAGGAAAGCACAATGGTGCGATGCAAGTGCTTTAGGCTCCAGCCGTGCTCCATCAATTCAACAGCCAGCCAATCTAGCAACCGCGGATGTGTTGGAGGCTCCCCCTGCGATCCCAAATCATCCGGGGTACGCACAAGCCCTGCTCCGAAATAGGACTGCCACACGCGATTCACTAGTGCCCGAGCGGTCGTCGGCGATCGTCGATCGACCAACCATCGGGCAAACCCCAAGCGGTTCGGTTCAGCATCTTCCGGGAACGGATTCAAGAACGCCGGTACGCCCGGTTCGACTTGTTCGGCCGGGTTGAGGAAATCGCCTCGTTCCAGCACGTGTGTTTGCCGCAGTTGGTCGCGACGTTGATAAACCAACTGCGTCGACCCTGCGGGGTGTTCGCGCCACAGGCTCTCGATCTGCTCGTTGGCTTCCGCCCATTGCGGTACCGTCGTGCGCCAATAGCGAAACACGGCCGCCTGCTGCTGTGATGTTCGTTCGTCGGTTGGGATTGAAAGAATGTCTCGCACGTCGCGCGGCAGCGGATCGGCTGCAGCGTCCGCGACGCTGGTCGCCGAAATGCGAAATCGCCCTAGAGCCAGTGTTTGATTGTCGTTGCTGTTCCAACCACCGTGTTGTTGCACCAGATGGAATTCCAGTTGCGTTCCTTCCTCGTAGGCGATGTTCTCCTCGGCGACGAATACTGCCTTGCGAGATTGATTTCTGCGACCCGGTCCGGCGTCGATCCCCCAAGCCGTTTCGCTATCTTCGTCGACCGCGTAGCTTGCCGGACCGATGCTTCGTCGGTTCCCTTCCTTGTCTTCATAGGGCGGTGGCAACTGCCGATGCTCGTTGCTGAAATCTGATGTGGCGCTGACGAACTTCACCCACCGTTTCTGCTCCGGGTTCGAGGCGTCGCTCGCAAACACTTTGAACTCGGTCACCGCGCACATTCCATCCACGGCCCGACCGGGCCCCCCAGCCGGGAGATTTGGATCCGTGATCAGTTCCAAACGAAAGGCGCGGATTTCGGCCTGCTCGACACGGGCGACGAACTTCCCCTCGAGCCGTGATGGTGCGTATCCTTGTGCCAACAGTGAACCATCTTCTTGGCGGAAATACCGTTGCCCGTTGTCGCCCGCGTTGGCAATTTCGAGCACATTCCACTCCGGTTGGTCGTCGCGGACCGTGGACTCCCAGGCGGTCATTTGTTCGCGCCAATCGGGCATGCCTTGTTTCAGTTCCGATTGAATTTCTTCCATGCGGTCAAAGATCTCTGCCCGCTGCCGACGCTCATCCGGCGTGTAGACCGCAATGTTTGCTTCGTGGGCGTCGTTGAGAAACGCGAATAGCCGATAATAATCCTGATGTGAAAACGGATCGTATTTGTGGCTGTGGCATTGACTGCATTGCAGCGTGATCCCAAGCACGGCCCGACCGATGGCATCGATGCGGTCGAACATGGCTTCCATTCGGAACTGTTCAGGATCGATGCCGCCTTCTTCGTTTTGCATCGAGTTACGCAAGAACCCAGTGGCGACAAGCTGATCTTGCTTGGCGCCCGGCAACAAGTCGCCGGCGATCTGCTGGATGATGAACTCGTCGTAAGGCAAATCTTGGTTCAAGGCACCGATGACCCAATCGCGGTAGAACCAAACGCTGCGAGGTTTATCTTTCTCAAAGCCACTCGAGTCGGCATAACGTGCGGCGTCGAGCCAAATCCGCCCCCAACGCTCGCCGTAGTGTTCGGATTGGAGCAACCGTTCGACCTGCCTCGCATACGCCCCCGGCAATTGGTCATCGACAAAGGCATCGATTTGTTCGATCGTTGGTGGCAGACCGATCAAGTCGAGACTTAGACGGCGCAACTGTGTCACGCGGTCGACTTCTTCAGAGGGTTCCAAACCTTCTCGCTCAAGTCGTGCCAAGACAAACGCATCGATCGGCGTACGCACGAAGGACTGGTTTTGAACGTCGGGAATCTCCGCACGTTGCGGCGGCTCGAATGCCCAATGTCCCGACCACTGCGCACCCTGGGCGATCCACTGGCGGATCATCTCCACTTGCTCCGGTGTTAGCTTCTTCTTGCCGGAGTCCGCAGGCGGCATCAACTCATCAGGATCGTTGCTGATGATTCGTTGCAAGGCCGCGCTCGCCTCGATGTCACCAGCCACGAAAGCCGCATAGCCACCACGATCGGCAAACGCATCGGCTTGAAGATCAAGCCGCAACTCACCCTCGCGATGGCTTTCGTCCGGACCATGACATTCAAAACAGGTGGCCGACAACAGCGGCCGAATGTCGCGTTGGAAATCAATCCCCGCGGCGCCGGCAGTGACACTCCAGCATCCGATCAAGCAACAACATGCGACCAACTGGAAAGACTGGGAGGTGCCTCGTTTCATCGTCGATCAACTCTCTTCCCGGGCGGGGACTGCTGAGGAAGCGGCGTACATCCTGTACCGGAGGGGATGCCCATCGGACGGGCTGCCTGCTCTCCCTAGACTACGACAACGAACCCTGGAAGCCAATCACCGCGACAATGATTCTTGTGCCGCAAAGGGAAGCGCATGAACGGGGTGCTGATTGCGATCATCGCCGCAAGGCGAATCGCCATAGAGAGTTGCAGGGACGGCGACTTACTTCGCACAACCACGCGGCGAGGGGAAGGTGACCGGTCGATGACCAATCGCTATGATCCAACTTTGTGAACTATTTCTGTTCGGCGACATCTCCGCATGTGCAACCATGGTCCTGGGGCAGACGCATGAAACGCTTCACGCTCAAGGCTTTCCTGATAGCGATTGCGGCCATCGCGCTACTGCTAGCCTACGGCATGCTCCAATATCGGTACTGGAACCTGGAGGCGGAGGTCGTACGACTGCGCGTCGAAGGGGGACATCTCGTCCCGGTAGACAAGAGCCTTGTCAACATCATCGAAGTTCCATCGCCGGAACCCCATGTGTGGCGATGGAAGGTTTATGCACCGCCGGGGACACAATTTGAATATGGAATAAGATTCAGCGACATTCCTCCAACAGGTGTTCCCAATCCTCAATCTTCTGGAGAGTTCTACATTGAATCAACCACGAACGGAGTTCTTGTTACCGCTACAATTGCTTCCGATATTGACGATGGCTACGTGCTCATACTCGATTGTAAAGATCGTTTCTCTCGTTTCTCTCGAATTTCCCGCACGAATCTCCCACTCAGTGAATGGGTTGATGGCAGCGCCGAAATTCGCACGGCGGGGGAAGACGGTGTGGAAACTTTTGACTACGACCAACCAATCGTTCTCCACCGAAGAAGGTTGATGGAACCAGTATCTCCCACAACGAGTCAGGTTCCCAAGGGTGATGCTCGGGGGTTCATCATCTGGATCACTCCCCAAAAAAAACCATGATGGATGGCCCAGCCTTGCAAATAGGCCACTCGTCGTGTCGAGCATCGAATCGCCATCAACTCGTTTCCGCTGTGATTCTAGTGACGCGGCTCCGTTCCTTACGTGGCGGCGACAACTTGGGCAATCTCCGTTGGCCAAGCGGCCACGTTTTGAAGAAAACGTCCTAACGGTGTCCTGTCGCCCCGACTCATAAGTCATTGTGGTCTAGAACCCTCGCCTTCAGGTTTTGCATTCTTTCTACAATTCGTTCATTCCTCGTGAGTGAAGGACTTCCGTCCGAAGCTTACAAAACCTCAAACCCACCTGCTTCAGCGGGTGGTTTTTTATTGGAACGATTTGACCTGTTGGACAACTATCGTCCGTGGGTGGCCCCTCTTTTTCAGCCCCAGCGAATCGTTCTCGCCAATATTGGCCATTGGATTCACATAACAACATGGATCAACTTCTGGGGAGCAGGCCAGGTCGGCGAGGAAAACCTAATCTCCCGCTCGTTGACCGTGCTGAACAACTCTCCCCACAACGGTCGGACACGGTATTCCCCTGAACTTCGTCGCACGATTCATGTCCATCTACCCGCCGCTGTCAGCCGGACTTAACCAGCTCGTTGTGCATGGAAGACGTTGCCCTGGCCGCAGCTCTGGGCTTGAACGGCAACATCGGGCGTTGCAACTGTGTGCTTTGATGACATCGGCGTAAACGGCAGATTTTTCCCCATCGGAATATGATCCCACACGGTCGCAATCTCGCGAAATCGCTTCGCGGTCATGGCCTCGCGGGGCGTCAATTAGGTGTATCATGAGGGCTTGCTGCGTCAGGGTTCTCCTGTGATGTGCCTCTTGCGTGTACCGTGAAACTAGAACATCTCATTTCGTTCTTTTCGACGAATCCATCGGCGAAACTGCTCCGCTCGCCGCACTCGGCGTACGTCGTCTATTTTCTTCATCAACACTTCAAAGTTGCAGAAAATCTGACAACGCTCCATTCCGAGCTTCAACAGCATCTCAGCCAGTTCCTGGAACAACTCCACGAGACCGAGCCTGACATTCTTCGAGAGCGCGCGGAAAACTATCTCACTCAGTGGTCGACGGGTGATACGCGCTGGCTGCGTCGGTATTACGATTTAAAGCACGCTGACTCCGTGTATCAATTGACGCCGCACACCGAGAACGTGCTGAAATTCCTCACGGAGATTCTCGAACGGACTCTCGGTTTCGTCGGAACGGAGTCGCGTCTGACTCGGATCATTGAAACACTGTCCGACATTGTCGTCCGTGGATCCGCCGATCCCGAGCGGCGTTTACAACATCTCCATGCTGAGCGAGACCGCATCAACCGCGAGATTCAGTCGATCGAAGCCGGGGACGCTGTTTCGACACATAGCCCTACGGCCATCCGAGAGCGATTCGGGGATGCGGTTTCAGACCTAGTATCACTGCAGGGCGATTTTCGCGCTGTTGAGGAGTCGTTCAAGACGATCACGCGCGAAGTGCAAAAGCAGCAAGCCGAATCGACCGACACACTCGGCAATATTCTTGGCTTTGCGCTCGATGCGGAAGATCGCCTAAAAGAAGAAGACCAAGGAGCCAGTTTTCAGGCGTTTGTCCAACTTATTCTCTCTCAGTCTCAGCAGGACGAGTTGGAGAAAATCATTGCTCAGCTTGATGAAATTGCGGAACTGGCCGCACATAGCGATGGCATGGAACGCGTCAAGGGGATGGTCGGAAGCCTCTCGGCCGAAGCCGAGAAAGTTCTTCGGACGACACGCCGACTAAGTTCAACGCTGCGAAGGCTTCTTGACTCGCGGGCCGATACGACTCGACTTCGGATTGCCGTCGTCTTGCGCGAGATACAGGCTGCCGCTGTGCGCTGTGCTGAGAACCCTCCGAACATCGGTATCGTTGTTTCTACGGAGTTGGATTTACTCAATGTCCATCAGCGCACGTTTTGGCAAGCTCCCGTCGAATTCGACGACGTTGAGCTCACGAATAACGAACCGGATGAAGACGAACGATTGATCGCATTTCAACGTCTCGCTGAAATGCGGCTCCTCGACTGGGATACGATGCGGTCGAATATTGCCAGTCTCGTCCAAACAGAGGGACAGATCACGCTTCCCAAATTGCTTGAAGCCCACCCGCTAGCAAGTGGTGCCATCGAAGTGCTTGGCTACATCCAACTTGCGCACGATGAAGGCCACCAAGTGGACGATGCTCACGTGGAAGTCGTCTATCTGGACAATGAAGACGCCACGCAGGCCTACGAAATTCCGTGCGTCGTCTTCCTGCCGGAGCGGCTTCGCTCGCTTCGCACACACCCTGACGCAGGGAGTATGAAGCCATGAGCGAGGTACCGGAATTCCGTGAGCGCGGCATCGTAGCGGTCCGTTTGCTGCAGGGAGTTGTTTACGAACAAGATGAGGAAATGTGGGCGATCCTGATCAGCAACGAATCGGATCTGAGTGACTATTTCTGCGAGATCGGGCTGACGCTGATCATCGACCGCCCAGAAGGCATCGCCTACCTGCGCCAGTTCGGCGATGACGAACGTGCCGGAGGCTACGAACGGTTGCCACGATTATTCAAAAAAACGCCACTCGGGTACGAAGCCACACTTCTTTGTGTGTTGCTGCGTGACGAATACCGGAAATTCGAGGAAGAGGATCTCGACAATGAGAGGTGTGTCGTTGCCGTTGAGACGTTGTTTGACCTGTGGAAATCATTCTTTCCGTCGAACGCGGACGAAGTCTCCTTACGGAAGCGGCTCAATGCCGTACTGAACCAACTCGATAAGCTCAAGTTTGTCCGCAAACTAAAATCGGATTCAGATTCGTGGGAAGTACGCAAGCTTCTCAAGGCTCGTATCCCGATCGACGAACTCCAGCGCCTGCGCGACCGTCTCGCTACCGACGACCGTCCCTAGGAAACGGAAACCATGGATCACTTATTTGACATGCGTCCTGATCGGCCCGGCTACCGCTTACATCGGCTAGAAGTTTTCAACTGGGGCACGTTCGATAGTTCGGATGGGAACGTGTTTCGGTTCGAGCCACAGGGCAGAACGTCGCTGCTTGTCGGAAATAATGGCTCCGGCAAGACGACCCTCGTGGACGCGATTCTTACGCTACTCGTCGATAGTCGGACGCGAAACTATAACGTGGCGGCCGGTGCAAGAAAGACGGAGCGTACCCCGAAGAGCTACATCAAGGGCGCCTTCGATCGTACGTCCAATGAGATGCAATCGAGCGTTGTGAAGTTTCTGCGTCCGAAGGCCAACCACCTGACGGCAATTTCCGCCGTCTTTCGTGATGAACAACTCGGCCAAGCCTTCACGCTGGCCCAGGTTCTTTACCTGAAGGCCGATGGCTCGGACGACAAGGTGTTCGCGATCGCCGATGAGTCGCATGAGCTAAAGCAGGATCTCGCTGGGCTTCATAAGTCTGACGAAGTTCGTGAGCATCTGAAGCAACGCGGCTACCAGACAACGAGAGCTTATGTCGAGTATCAGGGCTGGCTCGTGAAGCGGACGCGGATGCGTGGCAAAGCCATCGACATGTTCAACCAGACAGTCGCAGTCAAGGACATCCAGAGCTTCAACGCCTTTATTCGGAAGCATATGCTCGAGGCTCATGACTGGCGTGACAAGGTCCAACGTCTCCTCACGCACTTTAATGACCTGAGTGTCGCTCATCAGGAGCTTGTCCGAGCGCGACGAGCCGAGGAGCTTTTGGCACCCGTTGAAAAAGTCGGTCTCAAGTATCGTCAGCAGGATCAAAAGATGCAGCGTCTCGAACGGGAGTTCGCAGCCGCGAAGACATTCTTTCCAGTCATGCTGATCAAGCTCTTTGAACCTGAAATCCAGCAGCAGGAACAAAGTGTCGCCACGATGGCGACTGCCATCGAGAGACTAGACAGAGAATTGAAAGAAACGCGAGAAACCGTCCGTCAGCTGACAAATGAAATCGAGCTGGCCGGGGGAGAGCGTCTAAAACAGATCCCGAACCTCATTGCGATCGAGGAAACAGAACTCAAGCACAAGCGATCCGCATTCGCGCAGTATCACGCGAACCTGAAACTATGTCGTATCAAGGGTGTTGTCGACAGCCTTGAACTTTTTCAGCAGGGATGCAAACGGTTGCGCGACACTTCAGGGTCGTCGGCCTCCAAGATCGCCACCGTGAAGAGCAGGCACGATAAAGCGATCGGCCAAGAGGCGAGCATTGGCAAGGAATTGAAGGATGAGCGAGACGAATTGAAGGTCCTTCAGCAGCGGCGAACCAACCTTCCAGCACGCTTTACCGCCATGCGCAGTCGGATCTGCGCGGACCTGAATCTTAATGAGGGCGTGCTACCTTTCGCGGCTGAGTTGATGTCGGTCAAGCCTGAAGAGAGGCGATGGGAGGCGTCCATCGAAATGGTACTTCGGTCGTACGCGCTCAGCCTGCTTGTTCCCGATCGGTATTACCCCCGTGTTCGAGCGTATGTTGAGCGCAATCGTATTGTAGATGCTCACGGTGATGGACAGCGGCTCGACTATATCTGTGTCGGAAAGGCCACGGAACTTGGCGGCGATCGAATTCACCCTCGGTCACTGTTCAGCAAGTTGCAGTTCAAGCCGCGTCATGATCTGGCACCATGGGTTCGGGGGGAGATTCTGCGAAGATTCGATTTTCGTTGCTGCGAGAGTGTCGAGGAGTTCAACGAGGTTCCTCGCTTCGCGATCACGGAGAACCGTCATGTCAAGTTCAACACACAACGGCACCAGAAAGATGACCGCGCCCGAACGATGGACCCTCGTCACTTTGTTCTGGGATGGGACAACACAGAAAAGAAACGCCGCATCGTTGCACACATTCGCGAATTAGAGTCTGATCAAAAGACCCTAGAGAATTTGATTTCCGTAAGTGCCCAACAGATTGAAGAGCTCCAGAACATCAATCGTGCAGCACTTGCAGCTCTCGATGTAACCGACTTCGACTTCATTGATCTCACTCGACATCAGAATGAAATCGTTGCACTTCAAAATGAGAAACAGCAGCTCGAGGAGTCGAACGATGCCGTGAAGGCTCTCCGCACACGATTGAGCGCGGCAGAGAGAAAAGAGGAAAGTCAAAGCACTGATCGAGATCACCTGTTGCAGCGGAAAACCACACTGGAGAATGATATTGGGCGAGTCAACGGAATCCTTCAATCTGCCCGAGCCGAAGTGCAAGCCAGCAAGGACGCTGGGCAGTACGATTTAAACCAAGACATGTTTGATGCCATCACCGCTTCCATCGGTGAGCCAGCCTTGTCGTTCGAGAATTTCACGATTCGAAGGCAAGAATGGGAGCGCAGCGTACATCAGCGGATCAACGAGCTTCGAGAACCGTTGCAGGAACTGGGTGAAAAACTCGTTGGCGCGATGTCCAGGTACCTTCGAGACTTCAAGGAAGAAACAGACGATCTGGATGCTTTCGTTCATTCGCTTGACAGCTTCCTGGCCATGCTCGACCAACTTCGCCGGGAAGGCCTGCCACGGCACGAAAAGAAGTTCAAAGAACGGCTCAACGACCAAGTTATTCAGGAAATCGGATTCTTCAACACGGCATTACGTGAGGAACAAAAGCAAATCGAGGACAAGATCGCTCAGCTCAACAAGGCGCTCGCCAACGTCGACTACAGCCTCGGTACGTTCATGCGTTTGCAGCCCCAGTTGGTGCGGGACGGCGAGATCGAACATTTTCGCCGTTCGCTACGCGAATGTCTTGACGATTCATTGGAACACACTGACGAAGCGAACGAGGCGAGGTTTCTCCGCATCCAGGCGTTGGTCGAACGCCTGTCTGACAAGGAAAAGACAACTTGGCGCGACAAGGTAATCGACGTTCGCAACTGGTACGACTTCGCCGCGCAGGAGATGGAACGTGTATCCGGGGAGACACGAAGCTGTTACGACGGAACTTCGGGGCAGTCTGGCGGTGAGAAGGCGAAGCTTGCATTCACGATTCTTGTCGCAGCGCTCGCCTATCAGTTCGACGTCGACCCGACGGGGAACACTCCCGGTCGGTTTCAATTCGTCGTGGTCGACGAAATGTTCTCGAAGGTGGACGACCAGAACGCGCAATACGCCTTGAAACTCTTCAAGCAATTCGGACTTCAGCTTTTGATCGTCGCTCCACTA
>CAZNXE010000174.1:0-11884 GCA_964576465.1 uncultured Planctomycetaceae bacterium | reverse complement strand
CGGTGTGGGGGTGCTCATCTGTTTCGATACCTTGCCATGTTGCGAAGCGACTGCCTCGGGTTTCACGTCTCGCGGTTGTGCAGGCCGCGGCTTGACGTAATTTGCCCCGGTCAGCGGAATCGTGATCGACGGTTTTCGCCCGGCTTTGTTTTCTGCTTGGTTCGATGCACTTGGATCCCATTGCTCCAACGCAACGCAGTGCCCCAATGCGGCCAAGTGCCCCAGCGCACATGCCAGGTCGAGCTGCCCCAGCTTTCGACCACGTGACTGATCGACCGCAATGGTTTGATGAGGGCGATCGGACAGAATTGCCCGCACCATACCAGACAGTATTCTACCCGGACCGACTTCGAGGAACGTCGTGATTCCGTCGGCATGCATCTGTTCGATTTTCCGCACGAATTCAACCGGACGAGCAAGTTGCCCGGCGAGCAGCTTTCGAGCGTGTTGCGGATCGGTTGGGTACACCTGAGCAGTTGTGTTGGCATACACCGGCATCCGACGATCGCCCCACGCGACATCATCTAGCCGTTTAGCCAACTCCGATTCAGCGTCCGCAACCAAAGGGCTGTGAAATGCCCCCGATACCAGCAGGCGGCGGCAAACGATATCCAGCCGCTTTAGGTCCTCCGCGGCAGTCTCAATCGCGGAGGTCACACCGGAAAGCACAACTTGGGTCGGCATATTGTGGTTGGCTACCACCAGCGGCAGCTTCGACTCGGCGAGATACGCTTCCACGCGATCACGTTGCGCCGAAACAGCCAACATTGTCCCACGGTCGCCCGTGCCGGCAGCCATCAGTTCGCCGCGAGCAACCGCCAACTCGAGCAGCGTTTGTTGGTCGAAGACATCGGCTGCATACAGCGCGACCAGCTCTCCAAAACTGTGGCCCGCCGCGGCATCGGGCTTGATGCCAAACTGACTGAGCACGCGCCACATACCCGAACTGGCGGCACCAATCGCCGGTTGCGCAACCTGAGTGTCGCGAAGTGCCTCGACCTGCTCGTCGCGTGCGGCGTCGTCGAAAACAGGGATCGGAAAAACGAAATCGCTTAAACGCCGTCCGTGCTGTTGACTAGAGAATGCGACATTCGCCGTGGCAAAGGAATCGAGCATTACCGGGAACGAACAGGCCAAGTCGCCAAACATACCGGGCCGCTGCGCACCCTGTCCGGGAAACAGCAGCGCCAACTTACCGGCGGCGGATTGCTGTCCGAAGAATGCGCCTTCCGGAGTGCTCCAACTGGCTTGGTCGCCCTGCTCGTTGAGCATTCGTCTGGCACCCGACACTAGCTTCGATAGATCGGTATCATCGCGGGATGCAACCAGCACAAGTCGACAAGGCTGCGCGATGTCGAATTCATGGCGCCGTGTAACGGCCGCCTGCTGCCGTGTCGACCACGATTGGGAAACGTCGAACTCGTCTAATGCCTGACTGAGTTGGGGAACCGATTCCGCGCTCATGGGGTACAGCAACACCCGGCTGTCCCATTCAATGGCGGGCTTTGCCGAGGCGGCCTCTTCGAGAACGCAATGGAAGTTGCTGCCGCCGAAACCGAATGCGCTGATCGCCGCTCGGCGCGGGTGATCGTTGCGCGGTAGCCACGGTCGCGCGTGCGTGTTCAAGTAGACCGGTGCCGTGTTGGGCATCAGAGCTTCGACGGGCTTCTCAACCTTGATCGTGGGCGGCAACACCTTGTGGTGCAAAGCCAGCGTGGCTTTGATTAGCCCGGCGACTCCCGCCGCGGCTTTGGTGTGGCCGATCATCGATTTGACCGAACCCAGCGCACACCACGTCCCCTCGGGCGATGCCTCGCGATAGACTTCGGTTAAGGCCTTAATCTCGGTCGCATCGCCTACCCGGGTGGCCGTGCCGTGGGCTTCGACCAGCTCGATACTGGTGGGTGAAACATCGGCCTGCGCGTACGCCGCGCGAAGTGCGATTGCTTGGCCCGCGGCACTGGGCGCGTAGACGGCGTTGCCACGCCCGTCGCTCGATGTCCCCATCCCGCGGATTACGGCGTAGACGCGATCTCCGTCTCGCTCGGCATCGGCCAAACGCTTCAACACAACCACGCCCAGCCCTTCGCCAAGAATCGTACCGTCGCTGTCGGCACTGAACGGACGACTGCTTCCGGTGGGCGACAACGCCGGCGTCTTGCTGAAGCACATGTACATGAAGATGCTGTTGAAGGTATCGAGCCCTCCGGCAACAACCGTATCGGCACGTCCGGTTTCGAGTTCCAGCGAGGCAAGATGGATCGCACTCAGCGAACTTGCACAGGCCGCATCGACGACACAGTTAGTGCCTTGCAAGTCAAACCGATTGGCGATCCGTCCCGCGGCAACATTGCCCAGCAGGCCGGGGAAAGAATTCTCTTGCCATGGCACATAGCCATCGGCAATTTGTCGAATGACCTTTTCTGCAACAGTGCTTTCCACGCCGGCGTCGGCCAGCGCTTTGCGCCACAAGGGATGTCCCAATCGCGCGCCTAAAGGAATGACAAGTTCCAGCGCGCCGGTCACGCCGAGAATCACGCTCGTGCGAGACCGATCCAACGGACGGCCCTCGTCATCGGGCGTCGGTTGATAACCCGCATCGTGAAGTGCCCGGTCGGCAAGCACCACCTCGTCGAGATCAGAGGCCGAAAGCCCAGCGTCGTCAAGCGCCATCTTCGAAGCGAGCATGCCGAGCAACTGGGTCGTGTCGGTGGCTTCGATGTTGTTGGGGTTGATGCCATAGCGCAGTGGGTCGAAGTCGACGGGCTCAAGAAAGCCGCCCCGCCGGGCGTAGGTCATGTCGGGGCTGGAAGGGTCGTCATCAAAATAGTCTTCCGGCCGCCAATGCGTGCGCGGGATGTCCGTGATCGCGTCGACACCTGCTTTGATGTTTGCCCAAAAGACTTCCAGCGAATTGGCTTTGGGAAACAGGCATCCCATGCCAACAATCGCCAGGGGCTTTGCACTCGTTTTGCGTGTTGCGGCATCGCGCGACGTAGGATTCAAAGCAGAAATTCCTCAAGACGTCCTATTTCTTGAGGGACAATGCTCGTCAGCTCCGATCGAAGCCGTACACCTTGGGTGCGAAGGGTTCCGACACGCGTTGCCACCGACGCCCCATAAAGAATGTTCATCGCCACCGTTGCCACCCTGCGATTTTCGGGAGCTTCGAGAAACGAACCTTTCGCCCATTCGTTGAACGCGCCCATCGCGGGACCACACCAGATTTGATAGTCAATCTGTCGAGTAGGTTCGCCAACATTTGCCCAACGCGATGACAGCCCTAGATACCAGCGGAACACAAGCGCCATCTGATGCTTTGCGTCGCGTCGCGCCCGTTCAATTTGACCAGGATCACGCTCATTCCAAAACTGCTGAGCCCTTTGCCACACTTCGGCCAACGGCATCTTAAAGACGGTCTTCTCCAGTGATTGCTGTTCGGCGGCGGGAATCTCGGCCAACGAGTTGTACTCGCGATAGTATTCGTAGAGCTTGGATGCCCGCATGGCGAACATGGTGCCACGTTTGAGCACCTGAAGCTTGACCCCCATTTCGAACATGTCGGCAGCCGGCGCCATGATCACATCGGCCTGTTGCGACTCGCACAGCATTTTGCGAACCGTGTCGCTGCTGCCCGACTCGACACACGCCTGATTGATCGACCCGGTAACGATGTAAGCCGCCCCCATGGCGAATGCCGCGGATGCGGAAGCCGGCGTGGCGATGCCTCCCGCGGCACCGACGCGCAGCGGCATTTGATATCCGTATTGGCGTTGCAGGCGATCGCGCAACGCCAAGATCGTGGGCAACAGCGTAATCGCCGGACGATTGTCGGTGTGCCCTCCCGAGTCGGCTTCGGCAGTGAGGTCTTGCGCGACGGGAATTTGCGCGGCCAACTGCGCCTGTTCGGGCGAGATGTCGCCGGCTTCGACCATTTTGGCCACCATGCCCTCTGGCGGAGGGCTGAACCACTTCGTGGCCACTTCAACGCGCGATGCCTTGGCGATGATTTGGTTCGGCGTATGGATCCGCCCCTCGGCGTCGCGGCCGATTCCCAACACGCGATAGCGAACCACCGGGTACGTCAGGTCCAGGTAAGCCGAAGCCTCGATGAGTCGCACTCCGCGACGGTGAAACAGGTCTGCCGTGGCAGCCTCTTGCGCCGGTTCACTAGGGCTATGGATGAGATTGAACGCAAAGGGAAGATCGCCTACCTCGCCACTAATCTGGTCGATCGCCTGCTCGATTCGAGCGGTTGGCAATCCGGCGGCTCCGAACGACGCCAGGATGCCGGCTTTCGCGCAGGCTTCAACTAAGTCGGTCGACGCAATTCCGTTGGCCATCGCCCCGGCCATGTAGGGAAACTTGATGCGGTGATCGGTACAAAACGACGGATCGCCCATCTGCGATGCCCGCACGACCGGCGAATAACCGACCAAGGGCAAACCGCCGCTGACCGAGGCATCGTCGCCCAGCGTGATGCGACCGGAATGGCTGACCCCAAACGCTCCGCCCAAATCAACCACATATAAGGGGCGGTTAATCCTATGGAGCGCCTCCCGGATGGCGTCGTCGCCCGAGAGGGGTTGCTCTCCGGTTTCGACCCAACATCCAAGCGGTGGCACTTCGACGGTCGCGGGGTGTACTGACTGCGAGGGGGGCTGCGATGATGCGTTCACACAAGGGTTCTCAACGGGCTCGCCCACACGAGATGTCGGGCGCCGATTCGGTGTGCAGGAGACGGCATTGCGTAGAATGCCCATCTTCCTTAACAAAAACGCCGCGTCAACTGTTGGTCTCAGCGGTAACGACCCCCATTGAAGGCCAAAACCTCACGCTGTGGAAGCCACCGAGAGGCATTCACCCTAGAAATCGCCGAAATCGCCTGGGAATCGCGTATCCAACCACCGCTGAACGACGCCCAGGCCAAGTAGACCTTCCAGAAGAACAGCTTCCATTCGCGTCTTTTGGCGTCCATTCGCGGTTCAAAAGCAGCAGAACAGGAAACGCACAACGGGCGGGTCGCTACAATCGGCGACATTTCGAGCCTGCGGCAGTTTCAGACATACCTACAGAGAGGAAACCCCGGTTGATGAGTACGACAGTTCGTTGGGGAATATTGAGCACGGCAATCATCGCTCGCGAGGCGGTGATTCCCGCCATGCTCAAGCAGCCTTACTGCAATCGCCTGGTGGTCTCAGCCATCGCGTCGCGAAGTTTAGAAAAAGCCCAAGCCGCGGCCGCTGAGTTTGACATTCCGCGAGCCCATGGGTCTTACGAGGAATTGTTGGCCGATGCGGAGATCGACGCCGTTTACATTCCGCTGCCGAATCACATGCATGTGCCGTTCGCAATTCAGGCGCTCGAGGCGGGCAAGCATGTGCTGTGTGAAAAACCGATTGGGTTATCGGTTGCCGACGCACAGCAGTTGGTCGACGCCGGACGACGCCATCCGCACTTGAAGCTGATGGAGGCGTTCATGTATCGCCATCATCCGCAATGGCAATGGGCACGGCAGGTGATCGACGAAGGAACAATCGGCGAGTTGCGAACGATTCAATCTTTCTTCTCTTACCACGACGATAATCCCGACAGCATTCACAATCACCCCGAGTGGGGCGGCGGCGGTTTGATGGACATTGGCTGCTATCCAATCTCGCTGTCGCGTTTTCTTTTTCACGACGAGCCAACTCGAGTCGTCGGCATCTTGGAAGATGACCCACGCTTTCACGTCGACCGACTGACATCAGGGATGATGGAATTCGCCACGGGCACAGCCACGTTCACCTGCTCGATTCAGTTGACCGAGTACCAACGGATGATCGCCTTTGGCACCCGTGGCCGCATCGAGATTGAGATCCCTTTCAATGCCCCACCCCAGCAGCCTTGCCGGGCTTGGCTGGAAGTGGACGGCAAGATTGAAAGCGTCACATTCGACATCTGCGATCAGTACGGCATCCAAGCCGACCTTTTCTCGCAAGCCATCTTGGAAGACACGCCCGTGCCAACGCCAATCGAAGACGCGGTATCGAACATGCGCGTGCTCGAGGCGATTGTCCGTAGCGGGAAGACCCGGAGCTGGGAAAGCGTTTCGTCAGACGTGCGGTAGATAAGAACGTACCAATCACAACCCGACGCGTGAGCAAGGGACCAACCGGTAATACACTGCGTTCCCTCGCTCACGCGTCGGGTTGCTATATTCTCATTCGCCGCACGCCTAAGACGTCCCGCCGATGGTCAAGTAACGATTACTTCTGGAGCCCAAGCCATGAATCGCGACGAAGCGTATCAACTAGTTTGCGAGTACACCCAAAGTGACAGCCTTCGCAAGCACATGCTGGCGGTCGAGGTTGGCATGCGAGCCTATGCCGAAAAGTATGGCGAAGATGTCGATAAATGGGGAATCGTCGGCCTACTGCACGATTTCGATTACGAGCGATGGCCCAACGCGCCCGACCATCCGCTGCAAGGGGCGGAGATTTTGACCGCCAAGGGCTATCCCGAAGACGTCATCTACGCCATCAAGTCGCACGCCGACTATCTGACTGATTGTCCCCGCGTCTCGCTCATGGATAAAGCACTCTACGCCTGCGACGAGCTAGCCGGGTTCATCACCGCCGCAGCCCTCATCCGCCCCACCCGTATCGAGGGACTGAAGGCCAAGAGTGTGAAAAAGAAGCTCAAACAAAAGAGTTTCGCGGCAGCAGTCAATCGCGACGACATCACCCACGGCGCCGAAGACCTCGGCGTCGACCTAACCGAACACATCCAATTTCTCATCAACGCCATGACCCAAATCGCCAACGACCTAACGTTAGCCAACCCATCGCCAGCGTAAATGCACGCTACCCCTGCTCACGCGAGCCTTCATATCGCCCAAGCACTTCTAGCCGGTAACCGGTGACGTGGAAGCCGGCGGCGGCTAGTCGTTTGATTAGTTTTGCGTCTAGCTTGTCTAGTAGATGGGGATCGAAGTTGGCGGGCAGATCGCGGACTTCGCCGGTTATTGTGTCGCGGAGATGGTAGTGCTCTTCCGCGCGGCAATCGTATCGCGCGGAGGCGTCGCCGTAGATTAGCTTGGTGGCCAGTTTCGAGGCGACCAAGGCTTCCAGGGCTTTGTAGACCGTGGCAAGGCTGATGTTCGGCATCGTCCGTCGGACAGCCTGATAGATGTCTTCGGCCGTCGGATGATCGGTGACACCTTCAAGATGGGCCAGCACGGTCGCCCGCTGCTTCGTGTATCGACAACCTGCTGCCCGCAACGCTTGGCGGACACGCTGGTCTCGTATGGCGTCATCGGTAGAGCTTGTTGCCATCGAAGTGGATCTCGGCGCGGCTGACCAGTGAACAGTATGGACTATAAAAACGGCCCCGCTGGGGGTCAAGTTGCGGACCTCACCGCGAGAATAAGGCTATCCAGCATTCGATTCGTGGCGCGATGGCACAGTTCTGTCCGCGTACGTCAGCAGAAGTTCCTTGCATTCCCATCATGCGGCGGCTTCTCGCCATTGCACTCCTCTTTGTTGCTCTCGCACAAAAAGCTCGCTTGACCGTTTGAATTGACGACTCCTATAATCCCGGCTCTTCGCGGCAAGCAAGGTTCGTATTCTCCGCGAGCGACGCCATCAGAGAACTGAGACATGAAGATACACGAATTCCAGGGCAAGCAGCTTCTCCGCGATGCTGGCATCCCTACCCCGCGTGGCACCGTGGCACGTTCTCCGGAGGAGGCAGCCGCAGCCTACAAGGAGTTGGGTAGCGAACTGGCCATCGTCAAAGCGCAAATTCATGCCGGCGGACGGGGCAAGGGAACAATCAAGACGAATCCCGAGCAACGTGGCGTGCAGCTTGTGCGAAGTGCCGACGAAGTCGCTACGGTTGCACGCAACATCTTGGAGAACGAACTGGTCACCATTCAGACCGGGCCCGAGGGCCGTGTCGTTCATCAGGTTTTGGTTGAAGAGGGCTGCGACATCGCCCGCGAGCTGTATTTGGGCATCGTGGTCGATCGGGCAACCGGCGGGCCGGTGCTGATGGTCTCTAGCGAAGGCGGCGTTGAAATCGAGAAGGTTGCCGCCGAGACGCCGGAGTTGATTTTCAAAGAGCCCTTTCATCCCGACCGCGGCTTGCAGAGTTTTCAAGTTCGCAAACTCGCGACCAAGTTGAACCTCGAAGGCAAATCAGTTCGCGCGGCCGACAAGTTCATGCGCACGCTTTGCAAGCTGTTCGTCAACCTCGACTGTAGCTTGCTGGAATTGAATCCGTTAGTCGTCACCGGTGACGGTGCATTGGTGGCGTTGGATGCGAAGATGACGTTTGACGACAACGCTTCGTTTCGGCATCCCGCATTGGCCGAGCTTCGCGATCTGGACGAAGAGGAGCCGATGGAGGTTCGAGCGGCCGAGGCGGATCTCAGCTATGTGAAGCTGGACGGCAATATCGGCTGCCTGGTCAATGGTGCCGGTTTGGCGATGAGCACCATGGACCTCATCAAACTCCACGGCGGCCAGCCGGCAAACTTTCTCGATGTCGGTGGCGGCGCGGACAAGGAACAGGTTACCGAAGCCTTTCGCATCCTACTTTCCGATCGCCATGTGAAAGGCGTGCTCGTGAACATCTTCGGGGGCATCATGCGATGCACGACGATTGCCGAGGCCTTGGTTTCCGCCTACCGCACGGTTGGGTTCAGCGTACCGCTGGTCGTCCGTCTCGAAGGCACTGAAGTGAAACAAGGGCGAAAGATTTTGGCCGAGAGTGACGTCGACATCATTTCGGCCGAAGGATTGACCGACGCCGCCAAGAAGATTGTCGCCGCAGTAGGTTGAAGTGAATCACATTCCGTCACCGCCGGCTTCAATTCGCCGCCAGACTCAAACATAAGACGCGACTATGAGCATTCTGATCGACAAACAAACCCGCGTGCTTTGCCAAGGCATTACGGGAAAGACAGGCCTATTTCACACGAAGAACTGCCTGGAATACGGCACGAACGTCGCTGCCGGTGTCACTCCTGGAAAAGGTGGCAAAACGGTCGAAGGCGTTCCTGTGTTCGATACGGTGTTCGAGGCCGTCGAAAAGACTGGGGTCGATGCGACGATGATCTATGTGCCGCCGCCCTTCACGGCCGATGCCATCCTCGAAGCGGTCGATGCGGGTATCAAAGTCGTGATTGCCATCACCGAGGGCGTTCCGGTGTTGGACATGGTGCGGGTTTACGATTCCATGCAAGGTTCCGGTTCCGTGCTGGTCGGGCCCAACTGCCCTGGGGTCATCACTCCTGAAGAGTGCAAGATGGGCATCATGCCCGGCTACATTCACAAGAAGGGCCCAGTGGGCCTAATGAGTCGCTCGGGCACGCTAACCTATGAGGCCGTTTGGCAACTCACCGAATTGGGCCTGGGACAAACCACGTGCGTCGGGCTCGGTGGCGACCCAATTGTAGGAACGTCGTTCATCGACCTGCTGAAGCTTTTCGAGGCCGACCCGGCCACCGAATCCATCATGATGATCGGCGAGATCGGCGGCACGGCCGAAGAAGAAGCCGCGCAGTATGTCCGAGAGCATGTAACCAAGCCCGTGGCCGCCTTCATCGCAGGCCGCACGGCTCCTCCTGGCAAACGAATGGGGCATGCCGGCGCGATCATCTCTGGCGGCAAGGGAACCGCGGAAGAAAAGATTACCGCCCTAAAGTCAGCGGGAATCTCTGTCGCCGAAAGCCCTGCCGACATGGGAACGGCCCTGGTCCGCGCGATCAAGGCGAAGTCTTAAGCAACATAGTTGCCCAACGCGAACGCCTCTGGCTTGATCCACAGGGATCGTCACGAACTCTGGCCGTCGCATCCTTCGAGCGCTTGGGTGTGATACACTCGAATTCTCATGGTTGATGACGGTTGACATGTTTGATGTGCCGTCGAACATTCGGCGTTTCGGGAGACGATTTCAATCGTTCGCTTCATTCCTCGACCCTTGTGGATCTACGTGCTTCTTGTCGGGGTGCCGGTTGCTGTTTTTGGCCGGTCGATTGGCTTCGAGTTTGTGAAATGGGACGATCCGGCCAACATTCCGCTGAATCCCTACTTTCACCCACTCTCGATTGGTAATCTCTCGCAGTTGTGGGTCATCTCTTATTTCGGCCTCTACATCCCGCTGACCTACACCTTTTTTGGTGCCCTGGCCAGCGTCAACCAATTCTTGGGTTTCAGCGATGCGACCGGTGGTCCGTTCGACCCGCGCATCTATCACCTGGCCAACATTGTCATCCACCTCGGGTCGACCCTGCTCATTTACCAACTCCTGCGGAAGTTCATTGCCGACAACCGTGCCGCGTGCTGCGGAGCGTTGCTGTTCGCGGTCCATCCAATTCAGGTCGAGTCGGTATGTTGGGCCTCGGAAGCGAAGGGGCTACTGAGTGCATTCTTTTCGCTTTGCGCCATCTTGGTATTCGTGCGCGGACGTCAACAACAGGCCGATGTGAACAACACCACAGCCGATGAGACCGCGCCACGCCCGCCGAATTATGGCTGGGCAACCGGCCTCTTTATCTTGGCACTCTTGGCGAAGCCGGCGGCGGTGAGCGCGCCCTTAATTATTTGGGTGATTGATCGTTTTCATTTCAGGAAGAACGTGCGACAGGCAACGACGGCGGCGGCCGACTGGGTTGTGATCGCGGGCGTTTGGGTTCTCATCACTCGCTTCGCACAGCCTGCCGATGCAATGAAAATGGCGTGGCCCCTTTGGTCGCGTCCGTTAATCTCGCTCGATGCCTTGACGTTCTATATGAAACAGCTCCTGTTCCCAGTTCACTTTGCAATCGACTATGGGCGCTCGCCAACACAGATCATCGAGACCGGCGAGATTTTCTGGACCTGGGTTCCGGTAGTTGTCGTCGCAGGCGTCTTGCTCGCACGGCCGTCGTGGCGCTTGCCGCGTTTGGCGGCCGCAATCTCCGTCATCGTTCTTCTGCCCGTGCTAGGGCTGATTCCCTTTGGATTTCAGCTCTATTCCACGGTTGCCGATCGCTACGCATATCTGGCAATGCTCGGACCGGCCATCTTCTTGGCATGGCTGCTGACGCGATCTCCCCGCGTCGTGTGGGTGGGGGCGGCATGCATCTTGGTGGCACTTTCTGCGCGCGCTTGGCAACAGACGAGCGTTTGGCACGATTCGTTTTCGTTGTTTGAGCATGCCCTGGTCATCAACCCTCGCAGCTATGCCTCGGTAAGCAACTTGGGCGTTGTCTATCAAGAACGGGGTCAGCTTGAAATCGCCGAGCAACATTTTCGCGATGCCCTGGTGCTTGCGCCCACCTTGGCTGAAGCGAACATCGGCCTAGCAAGCATCTTGATCAAGCGCCAACAATTCGATGAAGCGCTCGACTGTTTTCAATCCGCCCTCGATGAGGCGCCACACTCCGATCGCGCCAACGCCGGGGTGGCCATCATCTATTTGCAACGCGGCGAGATACAGAAGGCGATCGACCACTTTCACAAGGCATTGAACCCGGACTCATCGCGTGCGGCCCCCACGTTGCTGGGCACAAAAAGGGCTGCCGTTGCTGAGCGGCTCGCCCGAATCTTGGCCACGCACCCTCAGGCCGAGTTTCGCAATGGTGAAGAGGCGCTGTCGTGGGCCAAGATTGCCGTCGAGATAACGCAATCGCGAAGCCTGACGTGCCTCGACACACTGGCAGCAGCATACGCCGAACTAGGACAGTTCGAGGCCGCCATTCGCACGGCCGAGGAAGCCGTCCAACGCGCCAAACTGTCGAAGAATTACGAACAGGCCGGTAAACTGCTGGAGCACGTCGAGCTATATAACCAACACCAACCGCTACGCGAAGTTCCGAACAATGCCACATAGGGCGAGCGGCAGATAAGAACGTACC
>CAZNXE010000173.1:2781-11927 GCA_964576465.1 uncultured Planctomycetaceae bacterium | reverse complement strand
GCCACTTGCGATTCGGCAAATGTCAGTGCCAGTTCATAGTTTTCTCGTTGCCGTGCTGTGATTTGCTCAGACATCGTTGCACAATTCTGTATCAGGGTTTGGTGACGACCTTCGCTCTCTCCGGAAGGAAGCTGGGGCATTCCTCGGATCGGCGCCAGTGAGTACGCTATCGTAATGAATCGAGTTTCGCACGTTGGTTATCGAACCGTATCGTAAAGGGTCGCATCGAACAGGTGAAGTGCCGGACGATGCGGAGAAGACCGTCGAGGCTATGTACGATCCGTTGCTACACGTCGTTCTGCATCAACCCGAGATCCCGTACAACACGGGAAGTGTCGGGCGAACATGTGTCGCGGTCGGGGCGAAGCTGTGGCTAGTTCGCCCGTTGGGGTTCCGTGTCGACGACTATCATCTCCGTCGCGCCGGCATGGACTACTGGCAGCACCTTGTGTGGGAGACGGTCGACGATTGGGCGGCGCTGGTCGAGAGATTGCCACCGCAGGCCACCCGGTGGATGTTCACCAAGACCGCCACTTGCGACTACCGAAAGGTACGCTACTCACCGGGCGATGTTCTCGTATTCGGATGCGAATCGCAGGGGCTCCCCAAAGAACTCCTCGAACAGCACGCCGAACATTGTTTGCGGATTCCCATGCGGAGCGACGCCCGCAGCCTGAACCTCTCGAATTCGGTCGCCATCGTCCTGTACGAAGCGTGCCGGCAAAACGAGTGGCCGTGAGTCGCGTGCGTATCCTGGACCTTCGCTCTCGGTGGTGCTACGTTGACAGCCCGAATTGAAAATCCCCGACGAGTGGATCATCTTGTCGCTTGGTGATTCATCCGCCGTTCATCTCCCCTTACCGCTGATCGACCCGCCATGCCAACCATCGCATCCGCAGCACTCTTGGACTTTGCCACACGATTGCTGACAGCGAGCGATGTGCCCGACAACGAGGCCGCGCTGATTGCCCACAGCCTGGTGGGAGCTAATCTGCGGGGTCACGATTCGCACGGCGTGATGCGGATTCCGTTCTATCTCGACGGCCTGAGAAAAGGCGAAACCACCGCTGGTGCAACACTGACAATCACCAAGCAGTCCGATACGACGATCGTCGCCGACGGACATTGGGGATTCGGCCAAACGCTGATGTACGAGCTGACCGACCACTTGATTAAGATGGCGACGGAGCATGGCACCGGTGTCGGCACCTTGATCCACGCTTCGCATGTCGGACGATTGGGTGAATACTGTGAGCGCGCGGCGGAGGCGGGGCTGGTCTCGATGATGATGGTCAACACACACGGTTCCACCCGTCGCGTGGCACCGCCCGGAGGAAAGGCTCCACGACTGGGGACGAATCCCATCGCATTTGGCGTTCCAGCGAAAGAAGGACCGTTGATCCTCGACTTTGGCACCTGCGCCACGGCCGAAGGAAAAGTTCGCGTGAAGCGGATCGCCGGCGAAACGTGCCCCGACGGGTGGTTGCTCGACCACGAGGGAAATCCGACCAACGATCCGCACCGGCTGTACGCCGATCCACCCGGCACGATTCGTCCCTTGGGTGGAGACCAAGCGTACAAAGGATTTGGACTGGCACTGATGGTAGAAATCTTCTCCGGCGCGCTCTCGGGAGGGATCTGTGCCCGGGAGGTTCCGATCAATCAATTGGGTAATTGCGTGTTCATGATGGTACTCGACCCCGAGCATCTCGGCGGAGCCGCGACCTTCAGCGATCAGATCACCTCGCTGGTGGCCTTCATTCGCGGCTGCCCAACGGTCGAGGGCGTCGACGAGATCCAACTGCCCGGCGATCCCGAACGTCGCGTTCTTCGCCAGCGAGAAGCGGAAGGAATTCCATTCGACGACGGGAACTGGCAACAGTTGGTCGATCTGGCCGCCAATCTCGGCGTTGAACCTCCGCAGCAAGATTGATCGCCAGGGGCATTTCTCGCAGCATTCATCATGGTGGGATCCTGCACGAACTGTATCCAGATTTCAGCGAGAAATCCTATGCGATCGAATTCTCTGCCCACAGTTTGGGAAGAATCGATTTCATTGCATGTGGCTCGCCCGTGCTTCACAATGTGATCCACGACATCAAGCAAGACATCGCCGCGACCCATGGGAGATACGAAGATGCATTTCGAGTGGCATACCAAAGCTGTGCTATCAATCCTGTTGCTGTTCACCGTCTGGGCACCTTGCTCGACGCGTGCGGACGATGCCCTGCCGCTGGTCGGTGGTGTCGAGTGGCAGCCGCTGAAGGCGCAGGTCCGTCGGGTGGTTCAGACGCTCGAAATGCTCGGTACGCCGCTCCGCGCCCAACAAAAAGAGCAGTTCGACGCGGCGTTGGAATTGTCAGATGAAGCCGAGGCCGTGCGAGCCGTTCAACGCGTGCTCGACCCGTTGTGTTTGGCGGCGGTCAACATCAATCCCGAAAGCCGCGTGAAGGCCGCGATGGGGCCCGCGCCGAAGTTGCTGATGCAGCAGGGGTGGCGCGTGTTTTTGGTCAAAGTACACAACGAAGCTGGTATCACCGCCACCCTGCAGTGTAGCAGTCCTAATGCTGAACCGTTGGTGAAGCAGTCGAAAGGCGACTCCGAACCAGAAGTAACCATCAAACCAAGTGAAGTTGGTGACCGCTGGCTTGATGTGAGCATGCACACGAAGCAGCCGTTGAACAAGAAGCTCTCGGGACTCGAACTAGAATATCGCATCATTGAATTGTACAGCCGCGATGTGGGCGGGCGCGAGGCCAAGCTAGTCTTCGACGCGGGGCAGGGCACGCAAGACTTAGGGTTTCGCAGCGAGATGAACGTGCTGTTCCAATGCGAGCCGGCAGTGGAAGTCGTGCTAGAGATCCTCGATGACGACGGACAACCGACCACGGGACAATTCGTGTTCCGCGACAAGCACGAAAGAATTTATCCGTCGCTCGCGCGGCGTTTGGCGCCCGACTTCTTTTTTCACGAACAGATCTACCGACACAGCGGCGAGACGGTGATGCTGCCGCCGGGGCAATATGAAGTGACGTATACGCGCGGTCCGGAGTATCGCATCCTGAAACGTACCATCGACGTTCCAAACAGCGCCTCGCATCGTGAACGATTTCAACTCGAGCGGTGGATTAAGCTGACTGATGCCGGCTGGTTCTCGGGCGATCATCATGTACACGCCGCGGGATGCAAACACTACGAGTCGCCGACCGAAGGCGTGCAACCCGTGGACATGATGCGGCATATCTTGGGCGAAGATCTCAATGTTGGTTGCGTGTTGTCGTGGGGACCGTGTTGGTACTATCAGAAGCAATACTTCGAGGGTCGTGTGAATCGGCTATCGACCGATCGCTATCTCATGCGGTACGACGTCGAGGTTTCCGGATTTCCCAGTTCGCACGCCGGTCATCTCTGCCTGTTGCGGCTGACCGACGACGATTACCCCGGCACGACACGAATCGATGAATGGCCGAGTTGGGATCTGCCTGTCTTGCGTTGGGGCAAAGAGCAGGGAGGGGTCGTTGGTTTCTCGCACAGCGGATGGGGGCTCAAGGTCGACGCCACGTCGCTGCCAACCTTCGAGATGCCGCCGTTCGATGGGATCGGGGCCAACGAATACGTGGTCGATGTGGTACATGGTGTGTGCGATTTTATTTCCGCGGTCGATACGCCGGCGGTGTGGGAGTTGAACATCTGGTACCACACGCTCAACTGCGGTTACACGGCCCGCATTAGTGGCGAGACCGACTTTCCGTGTATCTATGGCGAACGTGTTGGTTTAGGTCGGGCATACGTGAAGCTCGGCACGGACAAGCAACTGACCTATGAAGACTGGGTGATGGGAATTCGCGATGGGCGCAGCTATTGCACCGACGGTCTATGCCATCTGTATGACTTCACGGTCGACGGATTGGGCGTTGGTGAACCTGGCGCCGATGGTCGCGCCAGCGTGCTCAAGTTCGATGAGCCGAAACCGGTCACAGCGCGCGTCCGTGCGGCAGCACTGTTGGCCGATGAGCCGCGTGAGGATATTCGCGAACGTCCTTTGGACAATCAACCCTATTGGCATGTGGAACGCGCGCGAATTGGAAACTCGAACAAAGTTCCCGTCGAGTTGATTGTCAACGGCAACGCGGTCGCACGGCAAGAACTCGAAGCCGATGGTGAGGTCCATGAGCTGGAATTCGAATTCGCG
The DNA here is from genome assembly GCA_964576465.1 of uncultured Planctomycetaceae bacterium. Taxonomy (GTDB): domain Bacteria; phylum Planctomycetota; class Planctomycetia; order Pirellulales; family JAEUIK01; genus CAZNXE01. Next base: position 7,735 of record CAZNXE010000173.1, on the reverse strand, counting down.
TTGGAAGAATCGAGCTGGGTTGCCCTGCGCGTGTTTCCCAGTTGTCATACCAACCCGGTGTTTGTCGAGATCGGCGGCAAACCAATACGCGCCAGCAAACGCAGCGCGCAGTGGTGTCTCGATGCGGTCGACGTTTGCTGGAAGGAAAAGAGCCCAAGAATCCGCGAGAGCGAGCTAGTTGAAGCTGCAGCCGCCTACGAGACCGCCCGCAAGGCCTATCGCCGCATTTTGGCTGAAGCACATGCCGATTGATGATCGTCAGCAGGTTTGAAAGATTCAAGATGCCCTGACTAATTTGTAGATCCTCCCTGCTGACAGCATCGCATTGTGGCGTGTTCTACGAATAGTTGACCTTGATAGTTCGTGAAATACGAACTATCATTGAGTGTTTGGCTGATACTACGAACGAGTCGCCTGTGCGGGTCATCTCCAAGTCTCGATTGCGTCTGTTCTGGTTGACGCCAGGCTGCGAGCATGCCGAAGGAGCGCTACGGGCGTGGTACACACACGTCAACAACCGTACCGTTGACTGGAACAATTGGGCGGATCTCAAGACGGATATCGCCACGGCCAGCCATGTTGGAAACTGTGTCGTCTTCAACATTGGTGGGAACAAATTTCGGCTTATCACGCGTGTGTTTTATTCGAGTCACAAGGTGTTCATTCTGAAAGTGATGACGCACCGCGAATACGACGACGGTAAATGGAAAGTAGCGTGTGGTTGCTTCCAGCCACCTTTTGAGAAGTCGATGGAGGGCAAGAAGAAGCCAGTTGAGACAGAAAAGTCCCGTAGCAAACGGAAGAGCAGGTAAACCATGGCGACGATTGGCTCTTATCGATTCAGGGGAAGGGTGCGAGACTCCTATCTGGAGTGTGTCAAGGATTTTCCCTTGACGACTATTTCTTCCGACGACCACTTGCAGGCTGCTCAAACAGTGATGGACCGCTTGCTGGCCAAAGATACGCTTGACCGAGGCCAGCATTCATATCTCGATGCACTCAGCGACTTGGTAGCGTCGTATGAAGACCGGTATTTTCCGATCGTGCCCGCCACGGACGCCGACATGCTTCGGCATTTACTCGATGCCAAAGGAGTCTCGCAGGCTGATTTGTATCGCGCGACAGGTATCTCGAAATCATCGATCTCCGAAGTGTTATCGGGAAAGAAACCGTTCAGTCGGATGATGATTCGTAAGTTGGCCAACTACTTCGGTGTAGATGCCAGTATTCTTGCTGCCAGCATTTAGCGGAGTGATGAACCGCTTTCACGGTGAATGTACTTCACGACAGAAACAGGGTTGGTCAACCATTCTTATCTAGGGCGTCTCTTCAAGACGGGCCCGCAATCGGGTTAGGCTATCTTGAGCCGATTGGAAGTTGGGTGCGATTCGTAATGCGATCTCAAATTCGGCGATCGCTTGCTCAATGTTGCCAAGCCGCTCGAACACGACCGCTAGATTGTAATGCGCGTTGAAATTGCGTGGGTTTGCACTGATGGCGGCCTGAAACTGGACTCCTGCTTCGCTCGGTCGACCTTGTTCAAGGCGAACCACTCCCAGTCCGTCGTGCGCTTCGGACATCCCCCCATCGAGATCAATGGCCCGGGAAAATGCGGCGGCGGCCAGTTCGAGTTGACCTTGCTGTAGATAACCTTGTCCCAGCACAAATTGTGCTTCCGCGTCATCCGGCCATAGTCGGACGGATGCTTCAGCCACTTCGATCGACTTGTTCACTTCGCCTTGGGCGAACCATTCCTCCGCCTCTTGCGCCAGCCGCGCCGCCCGAACGCGCGGCGCATCAGCCGGATTCCCTGTGGCGACCGATACCACAAATAAGGGCAGAGCCGTAACGCACACCGCGAAAAGGGTTCCGAAATACTGGCGTGTCGGCACGGTTGAACCGGACTCGAAGAGCACCTCGACCGCGAAAGCCAGCACCACGAAACCCAACACCACGCTGAATGTTCCGACGGAGCGGTCGACCCCGAGATACCACAACAAACTTGCGCCTAACAAGATCCCCAGTTGTGGGCTTGCCAGCGGTAACCCCCACTTCTCGGCCCGTTGTTTGATTGCGGAAAAACGTGCCGAGACGACTGCCCCGCCTCCAATATAAACACACACCACCGCGACCCACAGCATGCGCAGGCGGTCCATCATTTCATCGTGCTCGATCGAGGGCAGCTCGGGCGTTGCAGCACGAGCGCCCATTTCAGACGTGACGGCTGAAGGTGGTGCGCTGCCACCTATGAATTGTCCTCCCCAATTCACCTCCTCTCCGGCGACCAGCAACGTGGTGGCAGCCAAGATCGCCAACGCGATCTTCCGCCCCATTGCAACCGATGACCCTATGGTGCCAACAGGAAACCGGAACAGCATGCAAGCGAATATCACGCCGGCAGCCACATACAAGGCCACCATCATCGAATGAAACCAGCCACCTGCGGCCAACAGCGTATAGGCCGTGTCGGCCCGATGTTGCGTCACAAGCGATAGCGGCACTAACTGCACGACCAGAATCACAGCGAACAGGGCGACGTAGACAAGCGAACGTCGATTCAGCGTAGCGCCGAACAGATCGTCGGCACTCTTGGGGGGGCGCCCCAGGAACTTGATGTATTGATTTGCCGGATGTTCGATCAGTTTGAACATTCCCACGGCCACCAGATTCAACAGCAGAATCTGCCCCAGCCGACTATCGGTAACAAACCGCTCGAACAATTCACTGACCGCGCCAAAATGCAGCAGGTAGAAGCAATACGAGCTTCGCCCCAAGAGAACGACGAGCGGGATGCTAAGAAAGCGTTTCACAGCGCTTGGTTCGGTCATCATTCCCCAGAACCAGACCATGACGAGACCCGGGAAAACGCCGTAGCTTAAGAAGAATCCCAAGGGATGTTCGCTTCCTCGAACCAGGTCGCCCCCGGGATGCCATGCTTCGGCAATTTCAGCAAGCCGCGTTTGCACCAACATGATTGCGAACATGCACGCCAGCGCGCCGTAGGTAAACACAGGCCGGGTGCGCCGCGGCATGTTGCCCCCGCGACCGCGAACGATCTTTCCCAGCCAGATGCCGCATCCAAAACAGGCGATCATTCCGCAGAGCGTGCGTCCGAAGACATGCGATGGATTGCCGTAGTAAGGGTTGAAGGGAAAGTTGACCGTGACTAAGAATATGCCCAGCAACACGATCGCAAAGCATGGAACGAACAGCCCCCATCGTAGCGCCACCAGAAAGATAATGGGTGCCGAGAAATAGAACGTCTCTTCGATTGTCAGCGTCCACGTTTGCGGGATGCCTGCGTGAACCAGATCGGGGAATAACGCTTGGGTGAGTGTGTAGGTGATGATTGTTTCGCGCGTGCTATCGGGAAAACCCGACCAAAGATAGGTGAAGGTGAGCAGGACGAAATAGACCGGATAAATCCTCGCCACGCGGTTCTTCGCGTAATCGAGTGCCCAGGGAAGGGAGATGCGTTTGAGGTTGTGCCCGTAGAGGTAATAGATCAGGAAGCCGGAGAGCACGTAAAAGATCGGCACGCCAAGGTGCATCTCCTGACCGAGCCGATAGAGCGTATTTCCGTAGATGGCGGGATCGATGAGATTGAAATGGCAGTTGTAGATGCCATACATCGTTACCGCGCGAATGCCGGTCAGCTCGGGGAAATAGTTCTTACCGCCTGCGGCCATTGCCTTGCCGTCCCAACCGTGAAGCCTGCTCGATCGATCCAAAAGCGTATTGAAGGGGACGCAGATCGGCCCCATGATCGTACTTTCGTCCTGCCTAGAATACGAGGATAATCAGTTTGGTCGATCTGCCCGGTTCCACCAAGTCGCATTCGTCAGGCCAGGGGAAGTTGTTCGGCGCATGTCGTCTGTTCCCGTCACGTATTGAAAGGATCTTGTCTTGAATCATACGCCTCGTTTCCTGGCTTCGATCGCCAGAAGTGCCGTTATCGGCGCTGGGATCATGTTTGCAATCGGAACGCTCACGACCACCGCAGCCGAGCCGCCGTCGGAAGCCGAGGGTTGGGTTCCTCTAATCGGTCGTGGGGGATTAGCGGCGTGGATCGAGGCGTCTGGCGATTGGATCGTGTGCAGCGATGCCGAACTTTCCTCGTCCGATTCGCATTTGCTCTCAACGAGCCCCGGACATGGCACGCTTGTCAACGGGCCGACGGGGCGAACGGTCAACTTGCTGAGTGATCTTCTACACGGCGACCTTGAAGCCCACATCGAGTTCCTAGTTGCTGAAGGCTCGAACTCCGGGGTCTACTTTCAGGGTCGCTACGAGATTCAGATCCTGGATAGTTGGGGCGTGAAGAACCCTGAATCCAGCGACTGTGGAGGAATCTACAAACGTTGGAAAAACGATCAAGGCTACGATGGACATGCCCCACGAACCAACGCATGCCGCCGTCCTGGGGTGTGGCAAACCTATGACGTCGTGTTCCGCGCGCCGCGGTTCGATGCCGACGGTCGCAAGATTGCCAATGCCCGTTTCGTGAAAGTCATCCACAATGGCGTGTTGATCCACGAAGATGTCGAGATTACCGGTTCCACAAGAGCCGCCACGTTCAACGACGAACAGCCACGAGGCCCCCTCATGCTCCAAGGCGATCACGGTCCCGTGGCGTATCGCAACATCAAGGTCAAAGCAAGCATTGAGTAGTGCATGCACTCTGTGCGTAACAAAAAAACAGGCCAGCCCCAGGGGAAGGGCTGGCCTGCTCAACATTAACGTTACGCCTTTGGTGCGTAGACGCTTACTTACGGATACGACGCCAAAGCGGGACAAGGCCGACAAAGGCGATGCCCAGCAGGACCATCGTCGAAGGCTCGGGGATGATCGTGTAGCTTCCCGTGGCGACGAACGCACCAGAAATTTCCAGGTCGACTACGAGCGGGTCGGTTAGGATTGTATCTGCAAACCTGATCGGAACCGAAACAATCAC
>CAZNXE010000173.1:0-2747 GCA_964576465.1 uncultured Planctomycetaceae bacterium | reverse complement strand
GACAAGACCGATTTGACCGATCGAGCCAATCGTGGATGAAACCGGACTGGAAGCAAAGTCAACCGTACCCGAACCAAGTAAGCCTCCGATGGCACCCGTGCCCAGATAGGTAAAGAGACCTTCGTCAATGACGAAGTCTGTTGGCGATCCCGCGCCTGGATCGAAGGTGGAGGTAAACGGATCAAGCCCCCCGCTGGTGTTTGTCAGGGCGATACCACCGTTGCTGTCAAGCACGTTGATCCCCAAACCGGTGAGTTCACCCTCAACATCACCGAGAAAACCGAGGGGGAGTGAAATCGTTTCATCCGAAAGATCAATTTCCGCAGATTCAAGGCTGATCGTCGTCGAAGCGGGTACCCCGTCATCGAAGCCAACGCCCATCGTGCCGGTGATTTCAAACTCGACGATTGCCGAAACGGCACCTCCAATGGTGGAGATGAACAGATCGATGCCGGAGTCGGTCGTCAACGTCAACAACACCGACACGGGGGCTGCCTCTGCCTGCTTCGTGCCAAAGGTGAAGATCGTGGCCGTGGCCAACAAAGCTGCAATGTACTTCTTCATCGAGTATTCTCCAGTTTTGAAATTTGTTGTGTTTGAAGTTGTGTTTGAAATAGTCGCCAGTCTGGGGCCTCTTCGTACCAACTGTGGTAGTACGGGTTCCCTACTCTCTTTGGTTTGGCCGTAATCTTTGCCAGCTCCCCCTTCTCGCCCTCTTCATGAATGCCATTAGCCCCAGGAAGCCTGTGCCCAACATCACCGCCGTTGACGGTTCTGGAATTCTTTGAACGTGTTTGTCTTTGCTGATAATGAACGAACCGCCAGGTGCCAGCGTGAAGTCCCACTGGTAGGCCCAGGTCGCATCCCCGATCAGCGGTCCACCAAAATTAGTCAATGTGGTGGGCGATGCGTCGTCCAACCGATCGATGATGTCGGAATAAAGACCGACTTCACTGTACGAAGGCGTTGGTGCGACAACCGTCTCGCTGATGATCATGTTCGGGTCGGATTGACTGACTGTATTTGCGTTGGAGGCCATCACGGTGTCGTCGTCGGCCGTGCCGTTCAGGTCGAAATCGGAGTATTGAAAGAAAGAAAAATCCAATGTGTCTGTTGTGCTCGTATTGACGATCCGGATTTGCTCCGCGATGTCGGAAACGCCGCTTCCCGGTGTTCCGCCAGCCAGTACATAGAGAACATCAATGGTGAACATTTCATTCGGATCCGAGTACAAAGCAAATAAGCCGTTATCGTCTGGGTCAAGATTCGCGGAAAACGTCGATACGCCGACGAGATCCAAACTGTCGATGGTTGCTTCTCCGCCGGTTGGTCCGACTCGATACCAAAACCACTGCCGGAACAACTGATCGACTCCGTCGACCACCCAGTTCAAGGCACCACTCGGGTCATCAACATCTGGGTCTAGATCGACGTCGAGGTATGAGTTGCCATCGGTGAGCGTAATAATTGCCGCTGAAGTTGTTTGAGGTGTCAGAACTAGGCTGACTACCATCGCCAGTCCTAAGAGCCACGTGCCTTTACTCATGGGCAGTTTCCTTTCCACGTTTCTAAAGTTGTCTGGATTGTCGTTCTCGTCGTTGTTGCCATCACTTGGGTGCTCGATCGGGCGAGCGAATTACTTAGGTGCATCTATTTCATCTGGTGGTCTTGTCGCCGAAAGCGCGTTTGGACAACTCAGGGGGAGACGGGATGTCGTCAGACGATGTGCAGCGCTTGGCGGAAAGTCCGCGTCCTGGCTTTGGCACAACGCAAGAGGAGATTCGCTGCTCGGAAGAGAATCACCGGATGACGCGAATGCGTCGGCTTAGCATCGACAGGCGACAAGGAATTGGGTCGCTAGGGTCGGCGATGAAAAGCGGGGCGACTTCAACCACACAGACAGGAAACGAAATCCCGATGCCGTGATTGAGTTGTCCGAAAGCCGAGGGGCAAGAACTTTGCTGAATGATCTTCAAGACTCGAAAGTCAAAATGACCGGCGTGTTTCGCCCGGCTCTCGACTCAAGATCACTAGCAGTCCCCAGAAGTAGAAGGTTTGATCGGTAAGCCTGCGGAAGAATTCCACAACTCACTCTTGCAATAGAATGCACAAAATCGTGGGCCTTGTCAAGAAATATTCCGAAAAACCGGAAAGTTTTTCCTGATTCCACCAAGGATCCAGTAGGCCTAAATGCCTCGAATATCCGCAAATGGTTTCTGTGATAGCACTTATGGAGATCTGTGCCGTGATGCTTTATCCCGAGGCCGGACGGCCTGCCTGTGTGGAGTAAATGGGCAAATGGCGGTAGTAGACTTCGAGAACGTAGATCGAAAGGCACGTTACGAAAAGCCGCCCGCCATGATGTCCCCAGCGATCGGCCACCGGAAGCATCGGATCCCAGCTCCCTTTCTCACGCCCGTTGAGTACCTGATTCTCGACCAGGAGATCTCGCATGATCGCATTCCACTGGTCCCAGTAGGCTCCTTCCATGTGGTGCATCGTCTGCGTGGCGTAATACCAGTAGTAGACGTTGCGGTCTGGTTCCTTCCATGCCGGTAGATTCTCTTCTTGCAGTAGATATTCGATGCCGCGGATCATTCGCTCATCGGCGTGATCCCAACCGAGGTACTGACGGCATAGCAGTGCTTCGGCGGTCATCGTTTCGTCCGTCGCCGCGCCGGCATGGTATGCGTATCGACCGTTCTCCTCGGAAACTCGATCGAGAAAACCCATCACTCGATCCAACG
>CAZNXE010000172.1:3940-11946 GCA_964576465.1 uncultured Planctomycetaceae bacterium | reverse complement strand
ATGGGATGATTTTAGCCGTCCGACGGCGGAATGGTATTTCAAAACACGTTCTAAGGGCACCAGCGCCTATTCCACCGGAATGAAACAATCGTCCACTCCTGTTAGAATGGATGACCTGATGGAAGTGAATCTGTTCCCAGCGATCGCAATTTATGAGTAGTGCAACCGACTACGATCACGTTTTGGTCGACCGCATCCGCCGTGGCGAGAGCCGGGCCTGGGATGAGTTGATTGGCTGCTTCGATGGGCGGTTGCTGGCGTTTGTCGAGAGCCGATTGCGAAACCGATCCGTCAGCGAAGATGTCGTGCAGGAAACGTTCATCGGATTTCTCACCAGTTTGCCGAACTACGACGTGAGTCGGTCGCTGGAGAGCTATCTGTTTTCGATCGCCGCGCACAAACTTACCGATCATCTTCGCCGCGAAGGCCGTCGCCCAACGGTGCCGCTTTCAGCCGGCGACAGCACAAGCGGCCCGTGGGAACTCCCGGGCGCCGCACGACCGGCCAGCAGCCTTGCCCGCAGCAAAGAGCGTCGCCAGCTCGAGGAGAAGTCGCTGGTTGAAGCCATCGGGCAACATCTCGAACGATGGCGACAGCGGGGTGACTGGGACAAGATCAAGTGTACCGAGTTGCTCTTCGTCCGCGGAAAGGCAAACAAAGACGTGGCCACTTCGCTTGGCCTCACCGAACAGACCGTGGCCAATTACAAGTTCGATTTTCTAGCCAAGCTGCGGGCCACGATTCGCAAGCAGGGTCTTTCAAACGAAGTCTTCCCAGAATTGTTTGAGGATGAAGAGTCGTAGGGAGTAACTCTTGCACAAGAGAAAACTTAATGAGCGATCGTTTCAAGAACAGCGACTTGGAAGCCTATCTAGACGAAGCATTGCCGGTCGGCGAGGCGTCGGAGATTGAGGATGCTGCCCGCACGGACGAGTCGCTGGCCCGACGGCTGGTGATGATCAATTCGCGGCGCGATGCGGGCGTTCATTCGTTAGGTGAGATTTGGCGTCGTCACCGGCTGAGCTGTCCCTCGCGTGAAGACTTGGGGAGCTTTTTGTTGGGAACCCTTGTCGTCGAACATGCCGACTACATCACGTTCCATCTAGAATCGACAGGCTGTCGGTATTGTCAGGCCAATCTCGACGATCTCCGGGAAACGCAATCGCAGGCAGGTGACACGACCGAAAAGCGTCGTCGTCGCTACTTTCAATCCAGCGCCGGGCTGCTGCACAAGGAATAGCGGCGCCGCGGAGCGTGCCGGGCCGTTCGCAGGGCCACGGCCTCGTTGACGGATCATTTTGGCGCCTTTAAACTCGCCGCCAGCGGTGCGGCGGCGACTTGTCTCGCCGGTCGCTTCTTTCGGGTTCCGAGCACTCTTCCAACGGAATGAACGCATGGCGATCTCCACTTCGGGCATCGAGCAGCTTTCGATTAACACGATTCGCACGCTGGCAATGGACGGCGTTCAAGCAGCCGGTAGTGGACATCCTGGTGCGCCCATGTCGCTGGCCCCCGTGGCCTACGCTTTGTGGTCGAAACAGCTCAACTACGATCCACGGCACCCGAGTTGGCCCGCGCGCGATCGGTTCGTGTTGTCGGCCGGTCATGCTTCGATGCTGCTTTATGCAACGCTTCATCTGGCCGGTGTTCGCACCGCCGACGATTCCGATGAACTGTCGATCACGCTGGAGGACATACGCAACTTCCGGCAATGGGGTAGCCCCTGTGCTGGTCATCCTGAACATGACGCCGCGGCGGGCATTGAGACGACCACCGGTCCGCTGGGGCAGGGAGTTGGCAACAGCGTCGGCATGGCGATCGCCGCACGTTGGTCTGCCGCACAGTTCGACCGCCCCGGCTTCGAGTTGTTCGACCACAATGTGTACGCGATTTGCAGCGACGGCGACTTGATGGAGGGCATCAGCAACGAGGTGGCTTCGCTGGCCGGTCATTTGCGGTTGTCAAACTTGTGTTGGATTTATGACGACAACCAGATCACGATCGAAGGCGATACTTCGTTGGCGTTCAGCGAAAACGTGGCGGCCCGTTTCGAGGCACTCCGCTGGCACGTGCTACAGGTTGACGATGCGAATGACGTCGACGCCATCGAGAGCGCACTTGCCGCGTTCAACGATGTCGACGATCGCCCCACGTTGATCGTGGTTCGCAGCCAGATTGGGTGGGGCTCGCCAAACAAGCAAGGAAGCAGCAAGGCGCACGGCGCGGCACTTGGCGAAGATGAAGTGCGGTTGACCAAGGCGGCGTACGGCTGGCCAGAAGATGAGAAGTTCTTCGTACCCGAGGGCGTTCGCGAGCATTTCGACGAACAACTTGGCCAACGTGGCAGCGAGCGCCATGCCCAGTGGACCGCAAAGTTTGCTGAGTATCAACAGGCGTTTCCCGAACTGGCAGAGCGTTGGCAATGTATGAGCGACGGCAAGTTGCCTGAGAATTGGGATGCCGAAATCCCAGTGTTCGAGGCCGACGCGAAAGGGATGGCCAGTCGTGTTTCTTCTGGAAAGGTACTCAATGCGATCGCCCGCAATGTGCCATGGCTGCTAGGCGGGTCGGCCGATCTTGCCCCGTCGACGATGACGCATCTTGATTTCAAGGGGGCCGGTACCTTTGCGGCGGAAAGCTACGGGGGGCGCAATTTCCATTTCGGCATTCGCGAGCATGCCATGGCGGCGGTACTCAACGGGATGGCGCTCTCTGGTTTGCGTCCCTACGGTGCGACGTTCTTGGTGTTTAGCGACTACGCTCGCGGGGCGCTGCGGCTGAGTGCGGTGATGGGATTGCCGGTCGTTTATATCTTTACTCACGATTCGATAGGCGTGGGGGAGGACGGTCCCACGCATCAGCCGATCGAACACATCGCCGCGCTACGGGCGATTCCGAACATGGTCACGCTTCGCCCCGGCGACGCCAACGAGGCGGCCGAATTGTGGCGCGAAGTGATGCCCCGTCGCGACCGGCCTGTTTCATTTATTCTCTCGCGCCAGAACCTTCCCACATTGGATCGAACGCGCTTTGCCTCGGCTGCCGGGGCACGTCGCGGTGCCTATGTGTTGGCCGATCCACCCAAGGGACAACCCCAGGTGATCTTAATAGGCACCGGCAGCGAACTATCGACCTGCGTTACGGCCTTCGAGCAACTGACCGCCGCCGGCATTGCCGCTCGAGTGGTGAGCATGCCCTCGTGGGAGCTGTTTGATGAGCAGGATGAAACCTATCGCAATAGCGTGCTGCCGCCGGAGATTACTGCCCGAGTAGCCGTGGAAGCCGCCTGCGACCAAGGTTGGGCCAAGTACACCGGCACAGGCGGACAATTCGTCGGCATGCAAAGCTTTGGGGCCTCGGCACCTTTGGCCGAACTACTCAAGCAGTTCGGAATCACACCCGAGGGCGTGGTCGACGCGGCAAAGTCGCTTCTCCGGTAAGCGACCTCATCGTGAGCACGGAAACGGCTTCGCCGTTTACAGCACCAATTCATCCATCGGCGGTCGCCACAGTGGTAGGGGCGGGAACAGTGCCGCGGCGGTTTGCACGGCCACTTGCGTCGATGCCTTGAGGCGACCGGTCTTTAGCACTTCCTCGACGTTGACGTGCCCCATGGCGAGTCGCGTGAATTCGGCAACGTTGCACGTCAAGTGGCTGCGACCGATCATCCCCGACGAAATGCGGACGCCACGGGGATTGATCTTCAGCCGTAACTTCTGGCCATCGAGCAGCAGTCCAAGTTCGCTAGGTCGGTTGAGCCGGGCAGCCGTCGCACGACGATGAAGGATCGGGCTGATTCGCTTGAGAAACGCGGCCGGATCGAACAGCTTGACCATGCTGACTTCGCCGTTGTACGACTCATGCAGGTGATGTGTTCCTCCTGCCGTCTGAAAAACTCCATGCACGGGATCGTTGGGCGAGCCGTGATAAACGAGATGGTGGTAGTCGTGCTCAATGGCGTCGCTGCACCCTCGGGCCAGCAGTTGGTGAATGGCTTCAGGATGATCGGGCGCGGCAAACAATTCGATGATGTGGTCCCGCTTGGTGATCATATAGCCGACGATGTGCGCCATGTTCCCATCAACGTCGAGACGGTCGGGTCCGGCAATGGCGACGAAGAGTTGGTCAAATCCTCTGCGGCTCACGAGCCATCGCCAATAGGCCTCGGTGCGTTCCACGGGCCCGAATGTTTCCGCAGTGTTCTGCCGAAAGATCCGCATCACGCCCGGAAGTTCGACTTGCCGCCAAGGACGTATACTCAGCTGCCGGCTTCGTCTGCCAGCGCGGTCGGTAAGTTGTGCGAGAAGATCGCGTGTGCAAGCCGACGAGTTACATCGCCGCCCGCAAACTGCCCAGCCTTCGGTCCGGAAGAAGTGAGGTACGTTTGTATTTAAGGTCGCCAGGATCGAACCATCTTCGACCATTAGTTGATGCGACGCTTTGAGTAGGGTGCGAGCGAATCCCTTGCCACGGAATTCGGGAGATGTGGCCAGCCAGTGCAACCCCGCAGTGGGTAGTGTAAGCGGGCCAAACTGGATGACTCGTTTCGACACGTGTGCGTGAGCCAACAGGCGATGTCCGAGTTTGACCAGCAAGCGGTCGCTTGGTTCGTAGAAGGGGTCATCAAGGGTTGCCAGGAACGCATCGCGCGGTGGTCCCTGAAATACGGTCGTCAAGAAGTTGTAGACCGCGGCGTGATCGCCTGATGTGGCATACTGAATATGGGGCTCTTTTGAGGCCAAGGAATCGGCAACCGTGGCGAATGTCACCTGTGGAGGTGATGATCGCTTCTTCGCGGATTTCCCGTTGGTGGATGCACCGCTTGGGCGTTCATGAGAATCGCCAGCACGGCTGTCCGACTCACTGCCAGCGGTCGATGCATCGCATGCCACGGCGGGCGATCCGTTTTCGCCACGACCTTGGGAGCCGTTACGATTGCCAGGCGGATGCAAAGAAGGTTTGCGTTGCTTGTTATTCCGAGTGCCCACTACTGAGGCAGTCGCCGACTCCGAAGCAGGGTTGCTCATCGGCCTATGTCCCATCCCTGGTTGAGATTCCATTCAGACAGCGCATAGCCTACAGGGGATCCGAATGGAATTCCAGCAGAAAGTCCTGCAACATTTTCTCCGGATAGAGACAAAAGGCGAATTCGCGCGACGCCAAGATGTCTTCGGCGCGCAAACGTTGACCAACTTCACCACGCTTACGTTGAAGTGCTTCCCGCATCGAGGCTACCGCCGGTTGTAGTGCTTCGTTGCTACGAACAATCGCACGATGACGTTCTGCTGCGTTCTCTTTGGTCTTCGCGGTGGCAATCCATTGTCGCTTAGCGGCGATAAACTGGGCAGTTTCCGCGTCAATTCCTTGAACGCCAGATAGAAATTGCTCGGGATGATAGGTCAGGTCTCGCATTTCTCGATCGATCCGTCGCGCGCCCTCGGGCGTTGCCCCCTCGCGGCGGATTGGCAGGAGTAGGGTTGCGGAAACGACAATGATGCCCGGCACCGGAATGCCGAAAAACCGCCGAATCAGCATGTCGGTTAGCTCGTCGTATTTCGCACCGCCGATGCCGTGAATGAAGGCATCGGCCACCATGAGCCGGGCGAACAGGGTCGTTGTCAGCGCCCGTGTGCGGATTTTAATTCCCTCTTGCTCCCAACGAGCAAGCGTTTTAACCGCATCTTCGGCCGAACTGTTTGCCTCCAGCGGTAACGTCAGTTCGAGCTGCCCTCGATCGGTTAGCTGCAACTGGCCTGACTTTCGGCGAACAAACAGCCGACGACGACCGGGCGAACTCTTGGTCCATATCCAGAACGGCGACTCGAGCCAGTCACCATCGGTGATTAGCTCGGGCACCGGATGATTGGCACTGCGGAGATGATGTAGCCGACGGTATTCCGCCAATGCGACGTTGTGTACTCCATGAAATCGAGGCATTTGAGCCAGCAGATGCGCCAAGAACCAGTGGAACGATTCGAGTCGACAAACAGAACTTTGCGGCAGTTCGAGGTTCGATAATCCCCAGTCCGACTCCAAGCGGTGCCGTGCCTGCGAAATGCTGGCTCCCAGCAAATTCGTGTGGCGCGAACGATCGACAACCCGGGGCCAAAACTGTTTGACGAACGGATTGCTGATAAACGGGGCAATCTGGGTCGCCACCTCGCTGTCGAATTGCTCGAAACATGCGCGATCGACAATTTGCCGTTCCTCAAAGGGAATTTCAGTCAGCGGACCGTCGAATGCGACCTGATGGGCCGTGGGTGCTTCGATCGATCCGCCCGGAACGCGAATGGAAGGTGACTTCAACGTGTCGTTGTCGATTTGCAGGTTGACCCCAACCGCGCCGTGCTGACGCGAGAGGCCATCGAGTGCTGCATTCTTCAGCCACACACCAGGATGAAACAAGCCTGGCTGATGACCGGCAACCAACAGTCGTGGGTAGTCGGTCCCGCGCGATGGATCGAGATACGACGAAGAATATTCGCTGGCGGCGGCGACCACTTCAGCGCGGGCCTGTTGTCTTAATGTAGTGAACGGACGACCCTGTACGTCGTAGTCAACGTCCTGAAAGATCTGGATATTGGCATCGATGAGCGCGGCAAGCTCGTTGCCCGAGGGTTCGAGTAAGACTTCGCCGTCTTCGCGTGGGGCTTTTAGCCGCCTTCGCGCTATATTTGGTTCGGCCACCGTCATCCGGCCATTTCTCCACAGAGCGTGCCGCCCCACGGTCGTCCCCGGGGTGTTTCTACGGCAGCCATGCTGCGGTCGAGCAACAGGTGATAATATTGCAGCCGTTTTGCCGAGTCGTCTAACGCGCCGCCGAACGAGCGTTTCTCGTCCAGATAGATCAGTGGCACCGGCAATTCGATGATCCGCAAGTTTGCCGCCGCAGCCTGCACCCACAGTTCAAGCGGCATGGCGTACCCATCGTCTGTGAGCGTCAGCCGCGCCAGGGCATCAACACGATAGGCCTTGAAACCACAGAAGGCGTCGGTGAGATTCAACCCCAAGCGGCGGTTCAGTTCGGCCGTCACTTGGAGATTGATGCGACGGCGGTCCTCCGGAGGCTTGCTGTCCTTTGCGTAACGCCGCAGATAACGGCTTCCCGACACGATATCCACGTGACGACACGCCTCGATAAAACGGGGGATTCGCTGGGGTTCGTGCTGTCCGTCGCAGTCGATGGTAACGAGAATTTCATAGCCTTCGGCGATGGCAAACTCGAACGCCGAGCGCAGCGCCGCCCCATAGCCACGGTTGTTCGCATGGCGAAGTTGGCGGATATCGGACCGCAGGGCCAATCTTTCCGCAGTGCCGTCCGTCGAACCGTCGTCCACCACCAGCACGTCGTCGCTGTAGCGAAGGGCCTCGTCGAGCACCGCGTCGACGTGATGAACCTCGTTGTAAATCGGCAAAGCTGTAAGAGCGCGAGGGGGCATAGGTAGGGCCACAACCGAGGGACACAGGGCTGGAAACGCCGGAAATACCGGGCCGAGCCCATTTTAGATGGGGGTACTTCCAAGTCAACGAGCCAGTATTTGGCCCTACTGGCAAACGACTTACGCACGAGACACATCGTTTCGACGAGCTGCGGGGCAAGGCCTGTGGTTAGCTCGGTTCCAAGAATCGTCGTAGCACGTTGCTGGTGATTTGGGAAACGGCATCGTCGACCAGCACCGAAGCGACCCAACTGATCGAGCCGGCGGAAAAGACTGCTCCGTTGCTGGCGGTGTGGTGCATGACCATCTCGGCACCTCCGTCGCCCGCGTTGAGCCCTTGGGCCAGCAGCCGGGTTCCCGATGGTGAACTGGCCGAACGTTTGTCGGTTTCGTGCCCTGAAGCGCCGCCGGGAACCCGTTGGTGCAACGAATGGCGACCGAAGACATCGCCTTCGGCCAGCCCCGTGTCGGCGAACACCCAGTGGTCGGCATCCACGACGCGATAGGGTGCGGCGGTCATGATACCGCGTTCGTCGTAGACGACCCCCAACAGGTTCGCTTCCGATT
>CAZNXE010000172.1:0-3930 GCA_964576465.1 uncultured Planctomycetaceae bacterium | reverse complement strand
GCAGATGGAACCGGCTTTCGTACGAAGAGTTGATGTCCCGTAACCTTCGCGTGTCTTCGTTGCGATAGATGCAGCTTGAGGGATCGACGAACTCCACATCGCAGTTCAGTCCGTTGCCGCCCAAATAGAGCAAGCGACCGCCGCGATCGAAGACCCAACGTTTGACGCGGTCGTACATCGTGTGTGACCAATACTCGGGATGCGTGCTGATGACCAACACGCGGTATTGATCGAGATCGAGTTGGTCGAAATGCAGATGCGTTTCCGCATAGTAGTCGTAGTCGAATTGCTGGCGTTCGAGCCATGCTAGCAATCGCCACTCTGCCGGTGCTAAATGGCAGGCAGCGCGCCCGGCGATGGGGTCCGTGGCCTGCGTGTTCTCGGGAATGTGGTTGATGGGCTCGGGGCGATCGAACGACAAGGGGTCGTAGTCCACGCGGTCGTAGTCGATGTGCGCAGGGTCGGTGTACCGCCGGGCTTCGAGTCGTGCGTTCACCAGAGGCCGCGGCGGAAGTCTGTCGGGATGAATGTAGTTGCTGCGTCCGCCGAAGTTGTTGTAGGCGTTCCACGTGATGTTCGACGCCAACACCGCCAGCGATGAGCGTGGACGGCTGGGAGCAACGACCCAGGGAAACGAAAGGAACTGCCCCGACTCGGTCTTGGCGTGAAAGTAATACAAACCCGAGGACTCTGGCGCGGTGACCCATTGCTTGTGATGGGGGCTCGTGTAGCCAAACTTGTTCCAGCACGCGCCGTGTTGCGTGTAATCGCCGTCAGGGGTGATCTGCACGGTCGCCCTCGGCCCGTGTTCGTCGAACCATCCGATCGGCCGCACGCATTGCTTCTGCAAACCGTAGCGCCACAACGAGAGGTGATAGGCCTCGGTCGAATGCACACGAAACTCGGCCTGCTCGCCAGAGCGAACCCACTTTGGCCAAGCGTAACCAAGCAGCCCATCAGTCAACAGCCGAAATTGATACGGATGCTCGGTTGGAACGTCCAGCTCGATCACCTTCGAACCATGGCCACCGCTGGCGAGAAAAACTCGATAGTGTCCGGGTGGGATGTCGAGTTGCACCGCGCCATTGGCACCCGAACGTGTGTCGAATTGCTGCCCGTCACGTTCAAACGTCACGAGAACGTCGCCGAGCGCCAAGTAACGTTCGTCGCTCACATAGCCGACCAGCACGGCGTGAACCTCCTGGAATGCTCGATTGAAAATGCCGTGAAACCGCACCCGTAACTTAGGAGCCGCACGGCCGGACCACAACCTTCGGCGATTGACGCGTGGGAGGATTCCGCTCAGCTCGTATCGACAAACAACACGACAATCGCGGAGAATGCGGGCCAATCAACTTGTCCAACCTTACATCAATCGATGTTCAGGAGGAAAATCGATGCGTGCATTCCTATTCGCACAAGGGGGAAACGAACCCTCGGACCAGTTAGGGGAAGCCTGGAACCAGGCCCAAGCGTTTGTCTATGAGCAAGGTTTTGCCTTGGCCATGAATCTCTTGGGCGCCCTTGTCGTGTTCTTCGTGGGGCGATGGGCCGCCAAGCTGATTCGAAGCATCTGCACTGGCATGATGCTGCGGGCCAAGGTCGACGAGACGCTGACGAAGTTTCTGACGAATATTGTCTATTCCCTGGCGCTGGCTTTCGTCATCGTTGCCGTCCTCGATCAGTTGGGCGTGAACACCACTTCGTTCGCGGCAATCATCGCAGCGGCCGGATTGGCGATCGGTTTGGCGCTACAAGGTTCGCTCTCGAACTTCGCCGCGGGCGTGATGCTGATTCTGTTTCGACCGTTTGGCGTCGGCGACTATATCAACGCCGGGGGTGTGTCGGGCGTCGTTGAAGAGGTACGCATTTTCAATACCCGCATGCGAACCGGCGACAATGTGCAGATCATCATCCCCAATGGGCAAATTACCACCGACGCAATCACAAATTACTCCGTGAAAGCAACCCGACGAATCGATCTCGTCGTCGGCTGCGGCTACTCCGACGATCTGCGGGCCGTGAAGCGGTTCCTCGAAGAGCTGCTTGTCGAAGACGAGCGGATCCTCGAAGACCCCGAACCCCTGGTAGCCGTGAATGAATTGGGCGAGAGTAGCATCGACTTCGTGGTTCGACCCTGGGTCAAGGCATCCGATTATTGGGCCGTGAAGTGGGAGTTGAACGAAAAGATCAAGCTTGGTTTCGACGAGCAAGGCTTCAACATCCCTTACCCCAGCCGGGATGTGTACATGCACCAATCGGCCGGTTGATCGCGCAAAAGAGGATCCCGCGCCAGTCCGTAGTACCGTCGTGTCGTTGTGGTGTTAAACCACATCATGCCGCCAGCATTGCGATCAACCCTCATCGCCTTCGCCGATCAACGGTACGAACGCACATTGGCACAGCACGTTTGATTGCGGTTTGCCATCAACCTTGCGAATTCGTGTCAGCACTTGGGTCGTACCTTGCTTGAGCGGGATGACCATTAGTCCACCTTCTCGCAGTTGTTTGAACAGCTTTCGTGGCACCGCGTCAGCCGCGGCGGTTACGATGATGCGATCGTATGGTGCGCGTTTGGACCATCCTGCGGTGCCATCGTTGACCGCGAATTCGATATTGGTGTAACCAAGCGCCGAGAGCCGCCTCACGGCATCGATCGTCAGATCGGCGTGCCGCTCGACGGTAACGACCTGCGCTGCAATTTCGGCCAATACCGCCGCCTGATAGCCACTGCCGGTGCCAATCTCCAGCACCTTCTCGGTGCCGGTTAGTTCGAGTGCGTCGGTCATCAGCGCGACGATGTACGGCTGGCTGATTGTCTGTTCGCAGTCGATCGGCAGTGCGCCGTCTTCGTAGGCACGGTCGCGAAGTGCATCTGGCACGAAACGTTCACGCGGCACACGCCCCATGGCGTCGAGCACCTTTGATGAGGCGATTCCCCGAGCGGCCAGTTGTGTTTCAACCATTTGTTGCCGCAGCGTCGCGAAGCGATCAGCAGCATCAGGCTTGTCGTGGGGCTCTGAGTTCATATCAGTATCAGTATGGCGAATTCGTCAACCGGGCAAACAGACGTTGATCGCCGGGAAGCCGAACGGAAGACGCCTTTGTTATGAGAGAAAGGTGGATGAAGCCTCCATCCTGCTCGCGTGCCCGACCATATCGGTGCCGAGATACGATGTCAAACCATCGCTCATCAGAGACTCAATGGTTCTCACCTGGGGGCGAGTCGTTTATGTTCACACGTAACTACTTGTCGGTCTTCACCGATCTAATCCACAGAAAGCTCATCCACAATGAACATGGCTGTCTCGACCGCGTTGGTATTCGTTGCGCTGTCAGCCGCGCCGGAAGACGATCGTCGGGAGGTGGGCGTCGTGGTCGGCGAGCGACTTGGTACCGAATTCAACTGGTACCCATGTGGCGTGGTGAACGATCGAACGAATCTGTACTACGCCGAGACGCGCGACTTTGGCCAAACCTGGCAGGCTGCCGAGCCCTCAAGTCCCTCGGCTTGTCGCTTATATTGTTGCGATCGCGCGGCTGAAACTGTGTGGCGATTGCCCGAGCACATCGAAGGCGAGACTGCCGCGCCCCAGCAGATTGCGATCCCTTGACGATGGCGAATCAACAAGACTTCAATCTTGCCCAGTTGCCGCAATGGCTCTGTCAGCCGGAGAATCTTCCGTCGAGTACCACGTCGGTCGAACTGATCCAGACGCACATCTCCTGGGTCTTTCTGGCAGACGATCATGTCTACAAACTAAAAAAGCCTGTCCAGTTCGAGTTTGTCGATTTCAGCACTGCCGCTTTGAGGCGCCATGCTTGCGACGATGAACTTCGACTGAATCGCCGGCTGGCCCCAGACGTTTATCTCGATGTATTGCCGGTGTACCACGACCAACAAGGGCAGCCGACCTGGGAACCATCTGG
>CAZNXE010000171.1:0-12054 GCA_964576465.1 uncultured Planctomycetaceae bacterium | reverse complement strand
GTATGACATACCACCCCTGTTGTTCGTGGCACAAGCGTGCCCTTTCGCAACCACTACGACGACGAATCGCGTTCTTTGCATGCCTAGCACTGCCCGGGCTCCTTCTGCCATGCGAATTCTTCAACGGGGTTGTTCTTGCCGCTGAAGTCGCCACCGATGACGACGATGATGATGAAGATCGCCTGCCGCCGGTGGGATTGATTGCCACCTATACGGTCGACGGAGAACCAACCCCAAGGGTGAAACGGCTTGAACCCACGGCGACGATCTTGTTAACCGAAAGCGAAGCCCCCGATCCACGGCTGAATCCCAGGAATTGGATCGCCCGATGGTCAGGGCAGTTGCAAGTGTTGCAGCCGGGCAAGTATCGGTTTTCGGCCATCGTCGGTGGACGTGTGATGATTCGCATCGCAGACAAACTCGTCTTGGATGCCAAGACGACCGATGCGGAGGAGGTCGCGGGAGACGAAGTCGAACTCCCCTTCGGTCTGCACGATCTATCGATTGAGTATATACCTGCCGGCGACGTCGCCCGGCTCCGCCTGCTGTGGGCGTGCGATGAGTTTGCCAAGGAACCCATTCCCGGCAGCGCGCTCTCGCATCGTCGAGCGCAGTGGACGGGCGAGAGCAACAAAGATTGGTTGTCACTTTTCGCCGAAGGGCAACTGCTTGCCGAAGAGCATGGTTGCATTGCCTGTCATCAAGCAAGCGACATCGCCCCTTTGACTCATACGTTGTCGCGTCGAGAAGGTCCGCGACTCGAACAAGACTCCGCACGCCTCAAGGCTGGCTGGATTTACCATTGGCTTGCCAATCCTCAGGTCTTTCGACCACAGGCAGTCATGCCACGGCTGTTTTCAAACGATGCGGCAAGCAACGCCGAGCGCTATGCCTTGGCGGTTTTCCTCAGCGGCGCGGATGTCAACGACGAATCGGCCGCGATTCCGATCGTTGCCAATCAGGCAGCCGACGGCAAACAGCTCTTCGAGCGCATCGGCTGTTCGGTGTGCCACGAGAAGCAGGGCGATCGAGCACCAAGGGCAACACTCGGCAACTTGGCACAAAAGACAACCCTCGAGCAACTCGCACGGTTCTTGGAAGCCCCCCTTGAGATCGACCCGTCGGGCCGCATGCCCAATATGTTCGTCACCCAACAGGAGGCCGGCAACCTTGCGCACTTTCTCATGGGACAAGTGCCAGCGGAGGCGAGCAGCTTCGCACTGCCCAATGCGCCACCGGACGACAGCCTACGCGCGGCGTATGTGGCGACCGACCCATCTCCAGAGTCTGTCGAAGCGTTCGATACCATGCCGCTGAACGGTCGGGTAAGGGCGCTCGCACGGGCGGCCCTCAGTCATCGCCGATGTATCAACTGTCACGAGGTGCGCGATTCAACCGGGATCATCGCCTCGAAGCTTCACATGGCCAAGAACGATTTGGCTACAGTCGCTCGGAAAGTTCACGGCGATCACCCACGGCATGGCTGTCTGACCAACCATGAAGGGCAGGGGACTGCCAACTACCCAGACGAGTTGCGCAATAGCGAGGCACTTCACGTCTTCCTCGCCGGGCTGAACGAAACCACCGGGACGTCTTCTCCAAGGCACGCCGGTATTCTTGCGATCGCGCGATTCCAGTGCCTGCGCTGTCACGATTACAACGGCCAAGGTGGGTTGTCGCCGGAGTATGCGGCCAAGATGCTCGCCGAGCAGACCGAAGCAGCGGCCGAACTTATTCATCCCCCCACGCTAACCGGAGTCGTACACAGAGTCTTGGCCTCCCAACTGCGGGCGACGCTCGTTGAGGGTTCCAGGGCACGCCCTTGGATGGATCTGCGAATGCCTGGTTTCCCCAAGACGCCGATGTCGAGCATGCCCCAATTACTCTCCGCCTTGGAGGGTGACGTACTCGTAGAGAAAAATGAAACGCAAGAGGTGAGCGAGGCGCTTGTCGACGCGGGACGAACGCTCATTAGCTCGCAGGGATTCGGATGCACAAAGTGTCATGATATCGGTGGACGAGCCGGCACGGGGACGCGTGGCCCCGACTTAGTGAACGTCCCGCGCCGGGTTGGATACGATTGGTATCTCCGTTGGATGACCGACCCACAACGTATGCAGCCAGGCACCCGCATGCCAACGGTCTTCTTCCAAGGTCAAAGCCCGTATCGAGACATTCTGGGCGGCGATCCTCAGCGTCAGCGAGAAGCCATGTGGCAGTTTCTACTGGCCGCCGCCGAACGCCCCATTGCGGAGATGCTGCCCAAGGACTCAACCGCGAAAGGTTTGGCAGCCGCTTCGATGCCGCAAGTCATGCGAACATTTCTGCCGGAGGTCTCTCCACGATCGATGGCCGTGCGATATCCCAGTGGGGTGCATCTGGCATACGACGCCCAATCCTGTCGCTTGGCCTACGCATGGCAGGGCGATTTCCTGGAACTCGATCCGGTTTGGACCGAACGGGGTGGACATCCCGCCGGACTCCAGGGCGATATCATCTGGCGATCGCCGCCAGGATTTCCATGGAGCATTACCTCCGACGATGCCGAACCGCCCGACTTCGCGAATCGAGGGCAAGACACATCGTTGGGAGCCGTGTTGCCCGACGACAGCAAGCTCCATCCCACGCGGCTCGATTTCATCGGCTACCGGCTGTTGAAAACTGGCCCACGGTTTGAATATGTGTTGCATGACAAGATCGCCGCTTCTCCAGTAGCAGGGCAACCGAACAATCGACGTCGCTCGACTCGCTTCACCGAAGCGGTACAAACATTCTCGACACCAACCGTGCGGGGAGTGATTCGAAAGACGACCATCGACGCGGCAAACGATTCGCTCATCTGGCTCAACGCCGCCGAGTGCGAGTCGCCACCACGGCTACATCACACCAACGGTGAAGTACACGAGATGCGGGCGAATGAACAGGTGCCAGCCGCCGGAGTAGTTTGCCAGATCATGCACAGCGGGGCATCGTTGCTGTTAAGTGTGAGCCATGCAGCACCCGACGCACAATGGACCCTGGTTAAAGCCGGTGCCGGGTATCGATTGCTATTGATGATGCCGACATCCGAACAGAGGGCCATGGTAACAATTCAGGCAGCTCTCCCGGCCGATGAATCTCCGGAAACGCTGTCCGCAGCGATTTCGGATGCCCTGAAACAACCTGATGCGTCTCAGCACAACGAGCAATCGTCGAACACAGAGGGGTTAAAGTGATCGCTAAGAAACCGAGTATATGCGTTTTGAAGACCATCGAGATCCGAACACGGGGTCTTCTGATTGGTCTTGTAGCATTGATCTCGCCGTTGCCGCTCATGGCGGAACCACCCGCGGAGATGGTGTACATCAAGAAGGCGACCCGAGAGGAAACCCGGGAGGCGACGCTTGAAGCTGCTGGTTACGAAGGACGGACGCGAACATGGCATCTCATTGGCCCGTTTGACAACACCGACGGGAAGGGCTTCGACACGGTCTATCCGCCTGAGCGAGAAGTGGACTTCGACGCGACCTACGAAGGAAAGAGCGGCGAAGTCCACTGGCGGAAAGCTCGCTTCCGCGATGGCGTGATCTACAGCCTGAACCGATTCGGGCAGTCGGAAGATTGCCTGTGCTACTTGCATCGACGCATCGAAAGCTCACAGCCGAAGCGCGTTCGTGTTTCCATTGGCAGCGACGATGGCATTGCACTTTGGCTCAACGGAGAACAACTCCTCTCTCGCAATGTTTCTCGTTCCGCGGCCGCCGATCAAGACTTTGTAACGCTCGACTTGAAAGAAGGCGCGAATGATCTGCTGCTGAAGGTTACCAACGGAAGTGGAACGTGGCAGTTTTACTTCAAGCCCACCCTCTCCGATCGTTTCTTGATCAAGCTCCAACGGCGGCTCGATGCCGATTTCAAGCCGCTTGGCGAAGCGTTGCACTACCGCATGTATGCCTTGCCTTTGCCTGCTGATGAAATGATCGAAGTGGGCGGGCTGGCCTTCGATTCCGCCGGAAGGCTGTTCGTCGGCACACGTCGGGGCGATGTGTTCGTTGTCGACGAGCCGCTTTCCGAGAACCCCGATCGCATTCATCTCAAGCCCTATCTACGAGGGCTGCACGAGATTCTCGGCTTGCAGTCCGTGGGACAAGGAGATTTACTTGTTGGTCAACGCCCCGAGGTCACCTTGGTTCGTGACGAAGACCGCGACGGAACGGCCGACACCTTTCTAACCGTTTGCGATAAATTCGGCATCTCGGGCAACTACCACGAGTATCTCTATGGCCCTGTCCGCGACGACCAAGGGAACCTGTTCGTTTCGCTCAACTGTGGTTTCGGCGGCGGGCACTCTTCTCGCGTGCCGTATCGCGGCTGGATGATCCGGATCGACCCCAGTGGCCAGATGACTCCCTGGGCGTATGGTTTGCGAAGCCCCAACGGTCTCAACTTCAGCCCCCAAGGTCGTCTCTATTATGCCGACAACCAGGGCGAGTGGATTCCGACTTGCAAACTGCAAGAAGTACGGCAGGGCGAATTTTATGGACATGTCGCCAGTGTCCGGTGGGCTCCCGGCGGAGACGAAGAACATCCGCCCGAGGTAACTCCCCCGGCCATCTGGTTCCCATTTCTCATCTGCCGTTCGGCAAGTGAAATGGTATGGGATACCTCCGATGGAAAGTTCGGGCCGTTCGCCGGACAGTGCTTTCTGGGCGAATTGACCAACTCGCTCATCATGCGTTGCGATCTTGAAGAAGTGCAAGGGCGGATGCAAGGAGCCTGTTTCATCTTTCGCAAGGGTTTTCATTGCGGCGTGAATCGCTTGGAGTTCGCACCCGACGGCAGCCTGATCGTCGGCGAAACCAATCGCGGATGGGGCTCGATTGGCGGAAGAACCCAAGGTGTCGAACGCCTCGAGTATTCAGGCATCACGCCCTTCGAGATCAAGACCATGCACGTTACGCCCGACGGTTGGGAGTTGACGTTCACCAAGCCGGCGCGGGTAGCTCTGGCAGCGGACAGCGAACGCTATAAGATCAAGTCGTACACGTACCACTATTGGAGCACGTACGGATCGCCGGAAATCGAACAGCGGCCTAATGAAATCACTGCCGTGACTGTCTCCGACGATGGCCTCACTGTGAGGCTGACCGTACCCAAACGAGAGACAGGCCGGGTGTTCCAACTCAAGATCGCCGGACTCAACTCACAAGAGGGCGACGAACTTCTGCACCCACAAGCATGGTACACCATGAACGCAATACCCGAAGCAACGAGCACCAACGACCAATAGCCGGGGTATGCTCTTTGGCGTGCGGCAGATAAGAACGTACCAATCACAACCCGACGCGTAAGCGAGGGAACGCAGTGTATTGCCGGTTGGTCCCTCACTCACGCGTCCCCTTGGTACATTCTCATTCGCCGCTCGCCTTTCTCGAACCAAGTTGATCGGTGGCCCGATCGAATGTCATCGTCATGGTGCGGCAGGCGATGGGGCGGGTGTGCTGCCCTGCGGCGGTTTGGCGAGTTGCAAGAAGCTGAACAGATCTCGCAGTTCCCCAGGGGTCAGTTTTTCGAGCAGGCGTTCAGGCATCAGCGATTGTGCGGCAGGTTCCAGCACGTCGATCTCGCCGGTGCCAATCTCGGTTCGCACATTCTTCTCGTTGGCCAGCGTGATCGACGCCGGAGTCTGATCCACGATCAGCCCCACTAGCACGCGACCGTCGGTCAATTGCACCGTGTAGTTCACATGCTCTTTGCGCACGAGCAACGTTGGATCGATGATGTGTTCCAATAAGTAAGCGCGGTCCGTGCGGTTCGCCGCGGTTAAGTCGGGCCCCAGCAGTTGTCCTTCGCCAAATAGTCGGTGGCATGCGCCGCAATGCTGCTTGAAGAGTTGCTGTCCCCGCCGCGGATCTCCCGAACCGGCGTTGAGATCGTTGTTCAGGCGCCGCATCTCCGCCAACTTTTCACCAGAGGAGGCCGGCTCGATGCGACCCCAGTGCTTGGCAATCAGCCGATCGATTGCCGGAAGATGGTGCAGGGCCGCCCGGCGCAATTGGTCGGCCGATACGTCGTCAGCAGCAATATCTCCCTCGTCGATTGCGTTCAAAAAGGCCGTTGTCGACGTGGGTCGGGAAAAGAATAGATCCCTCGCCCCTTGACGGAGATCAACCGAAAGTTCTTCGTATCGCACAAGAAGCGTCTCGGCGATTGTGGGGGTGTCGAAACGCCCAAGCGATCGGATTGCGGCCGTTTGCAGATCGGCAACGTCATTGCCGCCGACCATTTGCAAGAGCCGTGTGATCGATTGCTCGTCCGCGAGGCTTCCAACCAGCTCGATCATCGCCAGCCGCAGCTCACCTTCGCCGGTTGAGTCGCTTACCAGGTCTCGCGCTCGGCTACTCGCTTCGTTGTGCCCCAGTCGGGCTAACACGCCAATCAGCACGGAATCGACACACGCTTGAGACCAATCGTCGGCCACCGCCTCCAAGAGCGGTTGGGCCGAATCATCGGCGCGGGCGACCGGCAAACCTTTGGCGACATGTGTCAGCAGCATGCGACGATCCGCCGCCGATGGCGCATCGCGATAAAGTCGGGCACTCGCGGTGAAGCACTCCGTCGAGTTTTCGGCAACCCAGCGCCGCATAAGCCGACCAGCTAGTTGTTCGCGCACCAAGCGAGATTTCCAAACCGATGGGTTGGCGAAGATGTCTGATACATCGTCGATCGTCGTGACCGCATGTCGTTCGAGGGCCCACCACAACAGCAGCGGGATATGCAGGTCTTCCCCATCGATATCTTGCTCAGCGATACGATGGACAATCGCCAGAGCAGCGGAGGCCGGCAGTCGCGCGGCGGTACTCGCCAATTGACTGCGAACGTCGACATCCGGTTCTTCGAGCGCCAACCTCACAAGCCCCGCCGAAAGCAATTCATCGACCGTTTCGCGATCGCCGATCAAACGAACACCCCAGCGACGCATGTCTGGCCACGGGTGGTCCAGCAGACTTCGCAGCACCGCATCGTCAAGGCCACCACTTACCTCTAGCGCCCACAGATACTGAAGCACAAGCGAAGACTCATCGCTTGCGGAGAGCCGATCCCGCAGCATAGGCCACACAGCCGAATCGCGACGGTCGGCCAGCAGTCCGCGCGCCCGGCGACGGAGCCAACCGTTGGAATGAGAGAGCAAGTCGACAAGTTCGATGCTCGACTTCTTGGAGAGGTCGAACGATTGCTGTGGCTTGGCGTCGACGGCCTGCAAGCGAAAGATACGGCCATTGGTGCGGTCCCATTCGGCATCGGGGTCGGGATGTGCGGTCCGCTGGTCGTGCCAATCGGCAATGTAAATCGCTCCATCTGGCCCAACGGTTACGTCACTCGGGGCAAACCAACGATCTTGGGCGTCGAGTAGTGGATCTTCCTGACGGCCCCAAAACGTTGCGCCCTCGCGCGCGAGCGTATGCCAATACACGGCATGCGACAGGAGATTGGCCCCGATGTACGCTCCACGATACACCGCCGGAAGTGTATCGCCTTGGTAGATAATTCCGCCAACGGTTACGTGACCACCCTGGATATTCTCGTGTCGCACATGTTCAAAGTATCCATAGGCATGGCGATGATGCAGGGCTCCGTGCTTGCCGAAACTCTTCCAATAGTTTCCGCCTTGCACGCCATGCACCAGCACATTGCCCCCGACATTGGTGCTTGCGAACAGGTGCCCTTGCTCGTCGAAGTCGACCCCCCAGGTGTTGCCTCCACCTTCGTAGAACAATTCAAAGCGATGCGAGCGTGGATGGTATCGCCACACGCCTTGCTGAAACTCGATGCCGCGAATGTTGGCCGTTACCGTGCTGCCTTGAGCCCCGTAGAGCCAACCATCGGGCCCCCACACAAGCGAGTTGGCCACCGAGTGGGCGTCCTCCATGCCGAAACCCACAAGCAGAACTTCGGGGTCGCCGTCGGGAACATCATCTTGATTGCGATCGGGATAGAACAACAAGTACGGGACTTGCAGCACAAAGACGCCGCCATGCCCGAAGGCGAATCCGGTCGCCAAGTTCAACCCGTCGATGAAGTCGTGGGCTGTCTCATAGCGTCCGTCGCCGTCGCGGTCTTCCAAAATCGTTAGACGGTCGGCTCCGCGTGGGCCATGCGGCGGTGGCTTCGGAACACGATCGTACTTGGTGCGCGAGTATCGATCCCAGGCAACGCGTTTCAGCCCCGCGGGGTTGGGGTACTGGAGATATTGAATCACCCACAGTCGCCCCCGATTGTCGAAGTCGATCGCCACGGGTTGGCGGACCAGAGGCTCACTGGCAACCAACTCAACACGCAACCCCTCGGGCACAACCATTCGCTTCGCGGCTTCATCGGTCGCATATCCTTGCCCGAGCGATTGATGGGCACTGGTGATGCCAAGCAGCATTGCCGCGACAACGAACAGCCGATTTGCCGATGCGTTGCGTATTGGCTTTCGGTGAAACGCCGGCCAACAACGACCACGCATCGATGAAACGTATCTCGCCGAAATCAATCTTGCACCTCAACGCCTTTCCAAAAGGCGTAGTAGCCCTTGATATTGTCGGCCGCGGGCTTGGGATCGGGATAGCACCACACGGCGTCTTTGTTCTCCTGGGAGTCGACAACCAGATGGTAATAGTGGGCCGTGCCTTTCCATCCACAGACGGTTGTCGTGTCGCTCTCCTTGAAAAAGTCGGCATGAATCGAGTCGGCGGGGAAATAGTGGTTCCCATCAACCACTTCCGTCTGGTCGCTCTCGGCAACAACCTTGTCATTCCAAATTGCCTTCGGCATGAAACGTTCCTCTCGTCTCGAATGCGATTGACCTTCTACAATATGTCTCCACTGTCGCGTTCCGTAACCGCCTGCTGGAAGCCAACTTCCTCGGCGCGCTGTTTGAAAGCGACGCCTTCGGGGGTGTGGCGCGCGATGCCGTCGAAGAACGTGGCCAGCATTTGTGTCGAGGCAAGCCCCATGTTCTCGTAGGCCTGATTGATGACGAGCTTCTGAAGTATCAACTGGTTCAACGGAATGCTCGCCATGCGGGCAACGAGCGCGTCGGTCTCGGCGTCAAGCCGATCCTCGGGCACTGCCTTGGTCACAAGCCCCATTCCCAAGGCTTCCGTTCCGGAAACCAAGTCGCCCGTCAGCAACATCCGCTTCGCACGTTCAGCGCCGATGCGATAGACCCACATCGCGGTCGTGGGACATCCCCACAGTCGCGCCGGGGGATATCCGATCTGAGCATTTTCGGCCATCACCACCAAGTCGCAGCACAATGCGATATCGCTACCGCCGGCCACCGCGAAACCGTGAACCTTGCACACGACCGGTTTGCGGCTGCGCCACAAGCTCATAAAACACTCGGTGTTCTCACTCATCATCCGGTAGTCAATCGTCGGATCCCACGGCATCTCTTGACTGCCCGGGTTAGGGCCTGGCTTCTCAGCGTAGAGCTTCAAGTCGTATCCCGTGCAGAACGCGCGTCCGGCCCCCGCGAGCACAATGACGCGCACTTCATCGTCCGCGTTCGCCCGAGCTACCGCGTCGCGCAATGCTCGGGGCATCGCATCGTCGATGGCATTCAACCGCTCCGGGCGATTCAACGTAATGCGGCCTACGCGGCCATCGCGCTCGTAGAGCACGGTTGCGTTGGACATAGATGACACCGTCTGCCGTGGAAGGTGAGAAGTGATAGAGTATTCGCCGCTTGCCCTATCGTACCAAAGAGAGCGCCGGGGTATGTACTTGTGCGTGGCACATCGGCATCGACTGGGTTAGACTGCCCCGCATCTTAGCGTGCGGCAAATAAGAACGTACCAATCCTAACCCGACGTGTAAGCGAGGGAGCGCAGAATATTACCGGTTGGTCCCTCGCTCACGCTTCGGGTTGGTATATTCTCATTCGCCGCTCGCCCTTATGCACGTCTTCAATTGAATCGGGGACCAACGCGTGACCAAGAGTATCAAACTCATCGGCCCCGACTCCCGTTACGAGCGTTGGCGCTGGCAGGTATTTGGTATCACGTGGTTGGCCTATGCCGGGTTTTATCTCACTCGCAAATCGCTTGCGGTCGCTAAAATCGAGATGCTCGACAACCCAGACATCTCGCTGACCATCCAGCAAATGGGGTCAGTCGAGGCCGCCTATGGAATCGCGTATGCAATGGGGCAGTGGATATGGGGCATCGCCGGCGATCGCTTTGGCCCTCGCAAGATCGTCATGATCGGGATGCTTGCTTCGACGGTTGTCGCGATCGTCATGGGGTACACCACGGTTGCACTCACGCTTGGCGTGTTGAATTTTATCCAAGGACTATGCCAGTCGACAGGCTGGGCCCCACTGACGAAAAATGTCAGCGCCTTCTTCTCCCAACACGAGCGGGGCGTCGTCATGGGGTTCTGGTGTACGAACTACGCGATGGGCGGATTCGTGGCCAGCCTGTTGGCGGGTTATGCGGCCCACTTAGGAGGCTATCAATACGCCTTCTTTGTTCCAGCAGCCGTGCTGTTCGGCATTTGCATTCTCTTCGCCTTGCTGCAAAGAAATCGCCCTGAAGATGTTGGTCTCTCTTCAATTGAAGAATATCACGGCGAGAAACAGGCCGTGCTTGACGTCCACGAGACTCCGGCTGAAGAACCGGAAGGGTCGTGGAAAGTGATTGTCGAGGTGCTCTCATCACCGATGGTGTGGTTACTGTCCGCGGTCTACTTCTTCCTGAAGCCGACACGCTATGCGATTCTGTTTTGGGGGCCGTTATACGTCCATGAGAAGCTGGGGGCCGAAATCTTCGAGTCGGCGGTGATTAGCTCGATGTTCGAACTCGCTGGCCCCGTGAGTGTGATTACGGCCGGATTTCTTTCCGACCGAGTATTCGGTTCGCGCCGCATGCCAGTCATTGTGATTGGTCTTCTCGTGCTCACCGTGTTGCTGATCGCCATTGAGAACCTTCCCCCTTCGCGGATGTTGCTTGGGGCATGCTTCTTGGGAATCGGCTTCTTCGTCTATGGCCCCGATGCGTTAATCAGTGGTACCTCCGCAATCGATTTCGGCACCAAAAAGGGAGCCGGCACTGCCGCCGGAATGATCAACGGTTGCGGATCGGTTGGCGCCGTGTTCGGCATGGCCGTTCCGGCTTACCTGCATGACGAGTACGGCTGGGGTTGGGTGTTCGGTCTGCTGGCATGCTGTTCCTTGACGGCCGCGCTGTTGCTGTTGCCACGATGGAACGCGATGCCAGCCACGGCGAATAACAAGCCATAGCCGACGACACATTCCAAGCATTCAACTGCCGTGAGAATGCACGACGGCGTCGGTGGCGTACAATAGAGCAAGCCCATTTCTTACAGATGGTTGGTGTGCCATGTTACTTCGACTCTTCGGATTGCTCGTCGGTTCGCTGATCTTGGCTGGCCTGCTCTTGTACAGCCAAATGAGTGACGAGCCGCTAAAAGTCTCAGGCCATATCGAGGCCGACGAGATTCGCGTGGGATCGCGCGTGGGAGGACGTATTGCGGCCGTTCCCATCGAAGAAGGGCAGCACGTTACCGCGGGGACGCTCTTGATCGAATTCGAGCCGTTCGACTTGAATGAACGTTTGGCGCAGGCCAGTGCCCAGCGCGAAGCCCGTCGAGCGACCTACGAGAAACTCAAGGCGGGATTCCGAGCGGAAGAAAAAGCCGAATCACAAGCCGATCTTCAGCAGGTCAAGGCGCGACTTGAAGAGTTGCGGCGCGGACCCCGTGAGCAAGAAGTATTGACCGGTCGCGCGCGGCTTCGCCTCGCACAGGCAGAACTGGAGCTTTCGCAGCTTCGTCACGAACGGACTAAGACGTTGTTCGAGAGCAACGCCGCAAGCAGAGAGGAAATGGACGCCGTGATCACGCAACGGACGGTTGCTCAAGAGACCGTCCATGTTCGCGAGTTGGAGCTTGATTTGTTGCTCGAAGGGACACGCACCGAAGAGATTGCCGCCGCGGAAGCATTGGACGAAAAAGCGCAACAACAGGTGTAATTACGCGAAACCGGGTACCGCCCAGAAGATATCG
>CAZNXE010000170.1:0-12125 GCA_964576465.1 uncultured Planctomycetaceae bacterium | reverse complement strand
CGTTGGCTCCCAACCCTTTCTTCAACCTACCGGCTTCAGCCGGTAGTAGTTCAGTCTCTGCCACAGCACGCGGCTCCTTTGAACCCCGACACGCTTGATATTCCTGTCGTCAATTATTGGACCCATGATTACAATGTCAACAATCAATACATCAGAAACGATCATTGTGTCAAATATATTGCATTCGATTACGCCACAAGCCCTTTTCAAATAACACCTTGTGCATTCCACGCCTGAACCGTATCGGAGAAGCGTTTCCCACGGCGTCCCGATTCCTCGCCGCCTTGGCAGGTCGCTCATGAATAATTCGGGCTAGCGGCTGCCCGCGCCAGGCCGCTATACTCTGGCCCGCGCAAAATGGCCGACGAAGCTTGTGTGGCCGATTTGCGATCTTGTCTATATGCGGCGCGTCCAGCCGCGGAAACTGCCTGTTTCTTCTAGCGCGAGACCGATACGCGTGCTTCAGGAAATTCCTCCGCACATCTCGAATGTCACGTCGTGGGCCACCCGTGGCCCGCTTGTGGTCATTCGTAAACTGGCCAACGTTCACCGTCGAACGTCGACCGACGGTTGTGGACGCTTGTGCAGGGCTCGTCGGAGGCTACACGTTGTCGCCACACTAGTGGCGATGTTCGCGTTGTTCACCAGCGGCTGCGTTCAACGCCGGATGACGATTCGCACCAACCCACCGGGTGCCTTGGTCTACATCGATGACTACTACATTGGCACGACCCCCGTCGCGACCGACTTTACCTATTACGGAAAGCGGAAGATCCGGCTGGTGAAGGACGGCTACGAAATTCTAACTGTGCCGAAGTACGATATTTCGCCGCCTTGGTACGAGGTGTTCCCGCTGGAGTTCGTTGCCGAGAACATTGTACCGTGGGAAATTCGCGACGAGCGGTTGCTCGACTTCCAGCTTGTCCCACAGGTGATCGTTCCCCAAGACCAACTGTTAGCCCGGGCCGATCAACTGCGGAGCCAAACCCAACTGAACACCCAAGCGATCGTCGCCCCTGGCAGCGTGATCGTTCCGGGGACCATGCCCGGGGTGCCTACCTACATCCCACCGGGGCCCACCGTTCCGCAACCGCTACCACCGCCGCTGTATCCCGTGCAGCCGCCGCCCACGCAGCCACTGCTGTCACCACCGCCGGGCACGTATCCGTTCACACCACCACCCGCCCTGCCCTTGCCGGGCCGGTATTGATAGCGGCGATCGGCTACTTGATTGGCGTGCGGCGTTGTAGCTGACCACGTAAACCTTCGCGGGCGAGTGTGTCGGTGAACACGCGCGTGTTGTAGACAACCGGGCGCGCGTCTCGCAACAGTTGATCGAGATCGACGGCTGCCTGATTCAAGTTCTGATAGAGATCAGGGTTGTTCAGAAACTGCCCAAGCGATCCGTCAGGGTTTTGCAGTGCTCGGGCAAATTGACTCAATTCACCCAACATCTGGTCCAGATTCTTGACGGTGCTATCGATACTGTCGACCAACTGCTCGCCCCGTTCTCCCAAAGGTCGGGTGAATTGTTCGAGATTGTTCAGATTGCGGTCGGCCGATTGCATGGTGCTTTCGAGACCACCCATAAGCTTGTGAAAGTCTTCGATCACGACGGGCAACTCGTTTAGCGAACGCGCCAGGTTGTCGCGCATCTCCGGATCGCTGATGAAGCTGTCGGCACTGGCCACCGCCGATTGCAGCGTATCGAGCATCGTCTCGGCCTTGATGATGATCCGGGCGAATTGCTCTTCGTTGTTCGATAGCAGGTTGGTCACTTCACGGGCAAGGCGTCCAATGTCGTCGCTAGCATGCGAGACGGCTACGATCGTCTTGGAGAGATCGCCCTCGATGTTCCCAAGGATTTTCAGAGGGTCGGAGACCACGTCGCCGACCAAGGTTGCTCCCGGCTCAATGAATTGCCCCTCGTCCACGGGCTCGGGGCCTCGATAGAATTCCAATACGCCGTCACCGAGCAAGCCGCTACTGATCCGAGGGCGCTCGTTGGACCGCAGATTGATGTTCTCCTGAATGGCCGCCGTTACCAACACACTGCCGTCATCGGCGAAACGGACGTCGGTGACGCGTCCAATCAGAATGCCGCTTTTGCGCACGGGCGTGTCGGCAGAGATGCCCGGTGCATCTTGAAAGCTCATATAAATTTTGTACGTGCCCAGCCCAAGCGTGGCGGGGCCGCTAAGGACCACCACCAGAATGGCAGTCAAAATGATCGTTGATAAGACCAAGACACCCACGCGAAATTGGATTCGGCGATCGTCCATGATCGATTCCTTCTCTGTGTTCCTAGCGAAATAGGTCGTGCCGTCGCGATGTCACAAATGCGTCGGCACACGCATCAGGCCATGATGTTCTATCCAGACATCAATTGACCTTCCTTCATTTCCATCAGCCGCTCGCGAGCTTCGCCTTCGACAAACTGTGAAAGGCGCGCCTCCAAGGAACTGTTGATCGCTGCCGGCACGCCGTCGAAGATGACTTGCGATTCGCCGGCCTTCAAACGTGTTACGGGATAGAGCATGACGACGCGGTCGGCCACCTTGCGAGCGGTCTTCATATCATGCGTTACGACGATGCTGGTCACCGAGGAGTTGTCACGCGTTCGCAAAATCAACTCGTTAATCACGTCACTCATGATCGGATCCAAGCCGGTAGTGGGCTCGTCGTACAGCATGATCTCAGGGTCGAGCACCAAGGCACGAGCAAGCCCGACTCGTTTGCGCATTCCGCCAGAGAGTTCGGCCGGTTTCTTCTGTCGCACGCTCGGCGGAAGGCCCACTTCGGCCAAGCGGTCGAGCACGGCCCGCTCAATTTCGTTGTTTTTCTTTCGCGTATGCTGGCGCAATGGGAAGGCCACGTTTTCGGCCACGGTCATGCTGTCGAACAACGCGGCCATTTGAAAGAGGAACCCGAAGCGAATGCGTTGCGCGGTGAGCTGTCGATCGCTAAGCGTGGCAAGATCTTGCCCATCAAAAGAGACACGCCCCTGCGTGGGATGCATGAGTGCGATGATCGTCTTCAACAACACCGTCTTGCCGCATCCACTTTCGCCGATGATGGCCACGGTTTGTCCGCGCGGAATACTGAGGTTGATATCCCGCAAGACATGCTGCGTGCCGAAGGTAACGTGCATGCCGGTGATCTCGACCAAGGGCCGGTCCTCGCCAGACTTGTCGTCGTTGGCATCGGGATGAACCATATTATTATCCACTTTTCAAACGGTAGGTCAGGCTGTGCCTGACGATGGATTGCCAACCACATCGCACATCAGACACAGCCTGACCTACGGGTGTGCTGTCGAGGCTCAATAAGTTTAAATCAATTTTCCGGCATCTGGCCACAACGTGTAGTACACCTTGTTGGTAAGGATTCCGATTATCAAATCGATGATCAGAATCACGACAAACGAATAGACAAAGGCCCCCGTGGCCGCCTGGCCAACGCCCTCGGCACCGGGGTTGCAATTGAAGCCTCGGTGGCAACTAATCAGGCCGATCGTCGCGCCGAAAAAGAAGCTCTTGAATACGCCGGCGAACAAGTCGAAGCTGCCAACCAATTTCTGGGTGTTACTCCAATAATGATGTGAGTCGATGCCCAACAACACAACGCTGTAAAAATGACCGCCAACCACACCCATGAAGTCGGCCATGATCGTCAGCATGGGGATGAGCGTCACGCAGCCAATGAATCGCGGCACGACGAGATAGTGGATCGGATTGGAGCCCATGCTGGCGAGTGCGTCGATCTGTTCGGTAACGCGCATCGTGCCCAGTTCAGCAGCCATCGAACTACCGACCCGACCTGCCAGCATGGTCGCCGCCAACACGGGGCCCAACTCGCGGACCAGAGACATGTTGATCACGGCCCCCAACCGGGTTTCCAAGCCCAATACACGAAACTGGTCGTAGCTCTGTACGGCGAGCACCATCCCGATGAAGGTGCCCGTGAGTGCCACCACGGGAAGGCTGAGCACGCCAATTTGATAGAAGCTTGGCAGCATGGTCTCCCATTTAGGGAGCCGAGTCAGCATCCAGGAAATGGTGCGAAAAGCGAATAAGCTGATATCCCCCAGCGCCATGATCCAGGAGAGCACCAACTCTCCGAGATTGGCGATCCAATCGAGCGTCGCGCCCAACGGACGCCAGCGTCGTAACGGTTGATCCTCGGTAATTGTAGCCATGGACACTCTTCGTCATCATCGAAACGTATTTCGCTTTGGAGAGGCTCACACTCCCGCCCCGGGGAACAACCCA
The DNA here is from genome assembly GCA_964576465.1 of uncultured Planctomycetaceae bacterium. Taxonomy (GTDB): domain Bacteria; phylum Planctomycetota; class Planctomycetia; order Pirellulales; family JAEUIK01; genus CAZNXE01. Next base: position 7,854 of record CAZNXE010000170.1, on the reverse strand, counting down.
GGAATAGCGCACCTCACCGCTCCTAAATTCGTCTGGTAAGCTTCTTATCTTGAAGAAACCTTGCCGATTAATACGACTTTGCCGGCTGAATAGATCGCGGAAAATAAAAAGGGCTCGAAGGCGGGCTATTCGAGCGATGGCGATGTCACTCGCGGCATTCTCTGATGGCAACACTGTCGACTTGCAGTGACAGCGGCGCATGCAAACCACCCTTCCAGAGAAGGCTCTGGAAGGGCGGTTGCGTGGTTCATGTTTTCACCCGTCGCGATGTCCAACCGTTGATTGGGGACACCGCCGACAGGAGCATGGAACGTGGCCTACGATTCTCCCTCGCCAGGCGAATCTGCTGCCACGCTGCCCTCATCACCCACGGTCGCACCGGCGAGGGGTTCCTCGGGCTGGCTTGCCGAGCCTTCAAAGTTCAACTGTTTCTTACCCCCTACCTCGCGAACATCGACCTTGATGGTATCCATGCCTTGGAACTCACCCTTGAGGAGTTCTTCAGAGAGCGGGTCTTCCACGAAGTTTTCGATCGCTCGCCGTAACGGTCGGGCACCAAAGTCGGTATTCGAGCCCTTCTTGACGAGGAACTGGGTCGCCTCATCCGACAGAATGAGGTTCAGGCCACGTTCCAGCAGACGTTCGCGAACCTTCGACAGCTCGATATGGACGACCGACTTCAGATTCTCGACCGTGAGGTGACGGAAAATAATCACGTCATCGACACGATTGAGGAACTCAGGCCGGAAGACCTTCTCGATTTGCTCGTTCACACGTTCCTTCATACTGTCGTACGTCGAATCGTCATCGGGCCGCTGAAAGCCGAAGGCCGATTCGTTCTTGATCGCCTCGGCCCCGGCATTGGTGGTCATGATGAGGATGGCGTTGCGGAAGTCGACGTTGCGACCGAAGCTGTCGGTCAACCGTCCCTCTTCCATTACCTGCAACAACATATTGAAGACGTCGGAGTGGGCTTTTTCGATTTCATCCAACAGCACCACGGCATAGGGACGACGTCGGATCTTCTCGGTCAACTGACCGCCCTCTTCAAACCCGACATAGCCTGGAGGCGCCCCGATCAGCCGGCTGACGTTGTGCTTCTCCATATATTCACTCATGTCGATTTGGATGATCGCATCGTCATCGCCGAACATGAATTCGGCCAACGCCTTGGCCAGCAGTGTCTTACCGACGCCGGTCGGCCCGGCGAAGATGAAGCTGCCGGTCGGCCGCTTCGGGTCCTTCAACCCGCTTCGGCTACGTCGCACGGCCTTGGCGATCGACCTCACGGCCTCATCCTGGCTGACGACCCGCTTGTGGAGTTCATTTTCCATATCCATCAATCGCATCGTGTCTTCGGTCGTCATCCGCGTGAGCGGAATACCGGTCATCTTCGAGATCACCTCGGCGATGACTTCCTCGTCGACCACGCCGTCGGCTTCGCGTGACTTATCGCGCCATTCGCGAGTGATCTGCTGCTTCTTTTTCTTCAGTTTGTCGGCCTGATCGCGAAGTGAGGCGGCCTTCTCAAAGTCTTGATCGGCGACGGCCTCTTCCTTCTCTTTGTTGAGCCGTTCGACCTCTTCGTCAATCTCTTTCAAATCCGGAGGTCGCGTCATGGTGCGCAAACGAACTCGGGCACCCGACTCGTCAATCACGTCGATTGCCTTATCAGGCAGGCAGCGTCCGGTGATGTACCGGCTCGACAATTCGACCGCGGCGGCAATTGCGTCGTCGGTAATTTGCACGCGGTGGTGTGTCTCGTAGCGATCGCGTAAGCCCTTGAGAATTTCAACGGCCTCGGCCTTGGTTGCCGGCTCAACAATGATGATCTGGAAGCGACGATCCAGGGCGCTGTCCTTCTCAATGTACTTGCGGTACTCGTCAAGCGTCGTGGCACCGATGCACTGAATCTCTCCACGGGCCAACGCTGGTTTAAGGACATTGGATGCGTCGATCGCGCCTTCGGCACCACCCGCACCCACCAAGGTATGCAATTCATCGATGAACAAGATGGTGTTCTTGGCGCGTCGCACTTCGTTCATCACGGCCTTGATGCGTTCTTCAAACTGGCCGCGATACTTGGTTCCGGCAACCATCATCGCCAAGTCGAGCACGACGATTCGTCGGTCGGCGAGCAGCTCCGGCACTTCGCCGTCGACAACGCGTTGCGCGAAGCCCTCGACGATGGCCGTCTTGCCGACACCCGCTTCACCTAGCAACACCGGGTTGTTCTTCGTGCGACGGCACAAGATCTGAATCGCCCGTTCAATTTCATTGTCACGACCAATGACAGGATCGAGCTTGTTTTGCTTGGCCAGCTCCGTCAGGTCGCGACCGAAACTATCGAGTGCCGGTGTTTTCGAGCGACCGCTCCGGCTCGACGACTCGGAAGACGAACTTCCTCCGCTAGGATTCCGTTCACTCGATTCTGAACCGATGTCGTGGCCCAGCAGGTTGAGAACTTCGTCGCGTACTTCCTCGAGCTTCAACCCGAGGTTCATTAACACCTGTGCCGCGACCCCTTCTTGCTCGCGCAACAGTCCCAACAAGATATGTTCGGTACCGACATAGTTGTGACTTAGATTGCGAGCCTCTTCCATCGAATACTCGATGACCTTTTTTGCCCGCGGAGTTTGGGGCAGCTTGCCCATGGTGACCATATCAGGGCCGCTTTGAACGAGCTTCTCGACTTCGAGGCGGATCTTTCGTAGATCGACGTCGAGGTTCTTCAACACGTTCGCCGCGACGCCACTCCCCTCTTTGATCAACCCGAGCAAGATATGTTCGGTGCCGATGTACTCGTGATTAAAGCGCTGCGCTTCCTGATTAGCCAATTGCATGACTTTGCGTGCGCGATCGGTGAAGCGTTCATACATGGCGGTTTCTCCGTCTGCGGCGACCTGGTCTCTTCAGGCGGTATCACGCTCAACACGCAATCCCCGACACTTGGTGAGACCTTCGTTTCGCTTCGGACGCCTTTCTCGGTTCGCTAGTGATTTAGGTGTACTTTTTCACCCACTTGCTATCGTGGGCAGTTCGTCTCGTCAAAGGTCGTTGCCGTCCGTACAGCATTGTGCTTCAGGGGCATGTGCTTCAAGCTGCATCCGCAATCTTGGTCGTCGTTTCAGTCGACCCTTGCGGTTCGTACTCTGCTTTATCGTCTTGTGCTCGTTCCAATCGTTCGTATTCGCGGTCGATTTCCGTCTGCCACTTCTCCGCGCCTTCGCTGGCAACGAGGCGATCGAGCTGCCGTTCGGCTTCCTCGAAACGCTTGGTGTGTCGCATCAGGCCGACCAACATAAGTCGGGCGTCGACATCATGGGCATTTCGACGAAGAAGCCGTCGCAGCAGTCGCTCGGCTTCAATCCAGTTTCCCTGTAAGTATTGATCCAAACTGAGCCGAAACAAGTCCTGATCGGCTTCCGGTTGTTGGGACTCGCGCGATTGCCACCATCGTAGCGAGACAATCGCCGAGGTGAACCACACGGTTCCGGCCGCTGCCCACAAGGCGTTACGATGCACCGGGTCAATCAACTCCGTCCACACCAACGAGGTCAGAATTGCTAAGTTCAACAGTACCGCGAATGCCAACGCCAAGACCAAAGCCGCCGGATCGCCCCGCAGCCACAATTGCGGCAGTCCTGGCCACGCCAAACTAACCCATCGGCCTAGATGCATCTGTTTGATTGCTCCCATCCATGAAAGCACGACGAAACCCCCAACCTTGGCATCGGAATTCTAGCCCCCGATACCTTCTGGGGCAAGGCAACTGCATATGAGACTTAAGCTTATGTTAAGACGACTTTTGCGGTGATACGATTCGCCGGTCTGTTCCGCCAGCCACTGCCAACTTCCTGGAATAGAGACACCTTGCATTCAGTGCTTCGCAGGCTGACAAAGACACATCGTGCGGGCGACATACTGCAAAAAGACGATCGTTCTAATCACGTTTCTCGACAGATCTAGATCGACCCATGCATCCTGAACCGACTCCAGCTGTCAAGCGTGCGCTAGCTGCCGCAAACTGCTGGCATCGAGGCAATGCTAGTGATGCAGTGGGGCCCGTCGAGTTGCTGCTGGGGTTGCTAGCCGAACCGGAGTGTCGGGCAGCGACGATTCTTGATGAAATAGGGATCGATGCTACCGACATCTGCCAGCAATGGCCTGATTTGAAAGCCGCCCGGAGGCTATTGGGCACCGACCGACCCTGGTCAGGCGAATTCCGCTCGCTGCTAGCAAGGGCCCAATCATGGCTGGCAGAATATTCCGACACCGAGCCGCTAGCTACCGAACACTTGTTGCTGGGACTTCTGAGCGGCCAAAACGACGTCGCCCAATGGCTGACGGACTCCGGGCTCGAATTCGCTGCGTTGGAGACGACCATATGTAAGTTGTACGGACATTCAAATGAGCCGCTCGAAATCGACGACGAAATGCCGGACGAGGCACCGGTCGTCGCGACAGAGAATGAACGCAATCCAGCAATGAGTGAAGTGGCCCAGCAAGATGAAACTTTGGAGCCCCCCTGCCCTCAGCCACCGGTCGAACAACACCTCCCACACGACGACATTGCGGTGCTGCGCGTTCTCGACGCCGCGGCAAACCGCGCCGCCGAGGCACTACGGGTTGTGGATGATTACGTCCGTTTCGTGCTCGACGATCGCCATCTCACCGAGCAATTCAAGAACCTGCGGCACGACTTAGCAACGGCCATGTCGCGGCTTCCGGTCGACAGCTTGCTGGCGGCGCGTGAAACATTACGCGATGTTGGCGTCGAGATCACCACGACGACAGAACAACAACGGCACGATCTGAACGCCGTTGTCACGGCCAACATCCATCGGGCGCAAGAGGCGCTCCGCACCCTGGAGGAATATGGCAAGCTCGTCGACCCCGCATTGGGCGCTGCGATCGAGACGCTGCGGTATCGCAGCTACACGCTTCACCGGGCGCTACACACAACCTCCAGCAGCATGTCACGGCTGGCCGACGCCCGACTGTATGTGCTCATCGACGGATGCTCATCAGAGCGGGAATGTGCATCGCACGTCAAGTCGCTCATCGCCGCGGGCGTCGATGTTATTCAACTCCGCGATAAGCAACTCGACGACCGACAATTGCTGGAGCGAGCCCGGTTGTTACGAGAACTTACCCACAACACAAAGGCCCTGCTCATCATCAACGACCGGCCGGACCTTGCACGACTGGCAGGTGCCGACGGGGTGCATCTCGGTCAGGAAGAGCTAAGCGTGAAAGATGCCCGCACGATCGTCGGCCCGACGGCGCTGGTCGGCGTATCAACGCACAACATCGAACAAGCCCGACAGGCAGTGCTCGATGGGGCGAACTACATCGGTGTTGGTCCGACATTCCCATCGAACACCAAGCAGTTCGACAACTTCACCGGCGTCGAACTGCTACGCGCGGTTGCCGCCGAGATCCGCCTACCGGCGTTCGCCATTGGCGGTATCGACCTGACAAACGTCGATCAAGTTCTTGCTGCTGGCTTCTGCCGCATCGCGGTCACCGGGGCAATTGCCGCATCAAATGATCCGGCGTCCGTTGCCCAAGCGTTGGTGGACAAATTGGCTGCATCGACCAGCTTGTAACAAGCAGCCGGACGGTCCAGACGGCTCGCCTTTGACGAGAAAAGCTACGAGATCACGATCGCCTTGGCAAAATGCCTTCGTACTTGGCAATGATGCCCATCATGATTTCGTCGGCGCCGCCGCCGATGGAGAGAAGTCGCGAATCGCGGAAGTATCGGGCCATCGGATATTCTTCCATGTAGCCCATGCCGCCGTGAAACTGCATGCACCAATCGGCCGTTTCGCGGACCAAGCGACCTGCCTTGAGCTTGGCCATCGACGCCTCCCGGGTCATGTCTTGCCCGGCGACGACCTTGCGGGCACAGTGATGACACATCTGCCGCACGTGCTCGAGTTCGGTGATCAATTCCACGATGCGGAAGTGAACCCATTGGTTGTCGATAATCGGTTTGCCGAACGTCTTCCGTTCTCGACAGTAGTCGATCGTCATGCGAATGACATTCTCCGAGCCGACATATGCCATGATGGCCGCGGCAAGGCGTTCCTTTTGGAATTGCATCATTTGCAAGATGAACCCCTGTCCTTCCTCACCGATGCAGTAGCTCTTCGGCACGCGGACATTGTCGAAGGCCAACTCCGCCGTGTCGCTCGAGTGGTTGCCCAACTTTTCGAGCTTGCGACTTACGGAAAACCCGGGCGTATCGGTCGGAACCACAATCAGCGACATGCCCTGAAAGCCCGTGCTTGGCGTGGTACGCGCCAGCAGGCAAACCCAATCGGCCTGCGTGCCGTTTGTGATGAACATCTTACTGCCGTTGATCACGTAGTCGTCGCCGTCGGATTCGGCGCGGGTTTGAATCGCCGCTACATCAGAGCCAGCACCTGGCTCGGTCACGCCAATCGCACTAACCATTTCACCCTTGAGCGTCGGCTCGAGGAACTTCTTTTTCAACTCGTGCGACCCGAAGTCGCACAGCGCCGGCGTGGCCATGTCGGTCTGCACGGCGATGGCCATCGGAAGACCACCGCATTGAATGCGGGCGATCTCCTCGAGAAACACCAAGGTGTACCAATAGTCGAGCCCTTGCCCGCCGTACTCGGTCGGAAACGAGACACCCAAGAAACCGAGGTCGCCCATTTTCTTGAACAGCTCGTGCGCCGGGAAGATCCGCTCTTCCTCCCACTTGTCGACGTGAGGATTGATCTCCTTGTCTACAAACTTCCGCAACGATTGCCGGAAGGCTTGATGCTCTTCGGTGAAGATAAGGCTGTCGTCTTGCTGTTCGAGCAACATAGGGCTAACTCCTCGGAATGAATTCCGCCTGATTCGCTGAATGGGAAGAAATGCGTGTACAGCCTCGGGATGATGGGCTGGCGGTCGACTGTCGCGATTGAAGCCAAATTGTCAGCCGCCATCTTAGCGTCAGATAGAACGCCATGCGACTGCCAAGCGTTCGGTGAGACGCAACGGCGATCCCTCAGCCGATGGCAGTAGAGATATACGACCCCGTGCGTGCCCCACGGTAGCTGCCGTCGTATCCGGATAGAACGAAGGACCAACCTAACGATCGTCGAGTCCCTCTTGAAGCACGACGGGAAGATCGCGGGCACCATGCAAAATGCGGGCGATGCGAATGCCATCGCCGTCGGGCAGAGGGAAGTAAAAAATCACATACGATCCCACGGTTACCGCGCGCAAATCTTCCAATAAATCAGATGCGGAAGTGCCACTGTAGGGATTCTCAGCCAAGAGCCGACAGCGTTCATCGATGCGACGAAGCAAGCCACGGGCGGCCTCTGGATTGTCCTTGGCGATGTAATCCCAGATCGAGTCGACGTCCGTCGACGCTAAGGGTGTGTATTCGAGGCAAGCCATCTATTGCTCGGATCGCTGACGGAGCCGCTGCTCGCCACGCTGGATGACATCTTCAATATCAATCGGTCCGCAGCGTCCTGCCTCGATCTCATGTACGCCTTCCATAATCTTGGCCCGTAACGACTCCATGGTTGGTGTCTCGGTTGGTGGCTCCGCAGGACCAAGCTGGTTTACTGCCGCCTGGATCACCTCCTCTGGGGAGCCAAAGGACCCCGTAGCGATCCAACCTTCAATGAGCCGCTTCGTTTCATCGGTGAGATTGATATCCATGCCATGACTCTATCACGAAAGAGGATTTCGTCACAATCAGAAGATCATCCGAAAGGACTACTGGCGATCGTTGATTGCTGACATCCCTTCGGAGGGGATTTTTAGTCGAGCGGCGAATGAGAATATACCAAGGGGACGCGTGAGCGAGGGACCAAC
>CAZNXE010000169.1:0-12227 GCA_964576465.1 uncultured Planctomycetaceae bacterium | reverse complement strand
GGATGGGCAACGATTTCATGCGAACCGTTTTCTCGCTCGCCCCGCAGTCGGTGGGCGTGGCGTCCAACGAGCCTCAAACGGCCATGTACGTCGTCCGCGTGGGTGAGTTCTCGCCCGACGAGTTTGTGTTGCGGCAGCAGTTTCTCGCGGCGCCCTTCTCGCTATATCAAAACGCGGGACAAATCGATCGCCGAGAAACTCAACTACGCTGGTTCGACCAGCTTCTCGCCGATGCCGACATCAAGTGGGTTCGCGAACCCCGAGATGATCGATAGCGGCAAGCCAGATCCCGCCCCGTGGGGGCGAAGGTTAATAGCCAAGGGCGCAAGCCCTTGGGGTCGTGGTCGCAATTCAGCGGAAGCCCCGAAGGGGCGACAGACCAATGCCGCAATCGTTCGTTTCCCTGCATGTTCACGTCGTGTTCAGCACGAAGAACCGCAAAGCGCAAATCACAGAGGATCTCGCATCGCGCCTGTACGAATACATTGGGGGCATCATCCGCGGCGAGGGTGGCTGTCTTGTGGCCGCCGGCGGCATGCCGGATCACGTGCATCTCTTGGTTTCGTTCGGCAAGGAGCTATCGACCGCCAAGGCCGTGCGGCTGATAAAAACTAACTCGTCAAAATGGATTCACGAGACATTTCCCAAGCGGCACGATTTTCGATGGCAGGCCGGTTACGGTGCGTTTGGCGTTAGCAATTCCAACGTCGAGGCCGTTACGCGATATATTCGGGACCAGGCGGCGCATCACCAGAGGCGCTCGTTTCAGGAGGAGTTTCGTGAGTTACTAAACCGGCACGGCATCGAATTCGACGAACGCTATCTGTGGGTTTGAAGCTCGCGCAGTTCCCACGATTTCTGTCGCCCCGCTGGGGCTCGTTGTATTCGTTCGACCTCAAATCCAAGGGCTTACGCCCTTGGCTATTGACCTTCGCCCTTCCAGGGCACATCCTGCTGCCAAATGTGGCGGGAGATCGTCTTTAGGCGAGCGGCGAATGGGAATATCCCGACGCGTGAGCGAGGGACCAACCGGTAATTCACTGCGTTCCCTCGCTTACGCGTCGGGTTGTGATTGGTACGTTCTTCTCTGCCGCACGCCTTATCGACGATTCGCATCTGGCGTTTCAAACGGTTACAACGGAATGTGAGTTGTGGCTGCCCGATTCACGCGGCGTTTTGGGGTGCCGAAGTACAGTACGATCTCTCTAGGCATGGTCTCGTGCGCAATCGGCGCAAGAACGAAGACGAAAGGAACTCTTGATGCGCAAGTTCATGGTTTCCATGGCGATGTTGGCGGCGGTCGCCTGTTTCATGCTGCCAAGCGTGGCTGAAGGTGTTGCGGATGAATCGTTTGAGGGCCGCTATAAAATCACGCTGCTCGTTTTCGGTGAAGACGAGTTTCTCTTGCTGGACTTCAAGTCCGACGACACTAAATTGCAAGCCGAGGTGGTTGATGCGCAGCGCTTTCTTGGTTCGTCGCACGAAGTGACCGACGTTCAGTGGCAAGACGGTGTGCTGGAGTTCACGATCACGTCGCCAGAAAGCGAGAACGCCTTCGTGGGCCAACTGGTAACCGAGGGCGACCAAGCCGGAGCGGTGTTGGGCACGTTCCACTTTCGCAATACCGACTATCCGGCTCGGCTAGAGAAGACCGACGCGGAGAAGGTCGGCGACCTCAGCCGCAGCCCTCTCACGGGCAGCTTATCAGAGGTCCGCCGCGAGCCGCACGCGCCGGTGAGAGCTGAAAAGCTCCAAGCATTGCTCGATGAATACACGGGTCCGAGTCTGCATCTTGTGTATTCCGAGCTGCTTCGCGCTGCCACCGATGCGGAGTTTACGGCCGACCAGGTCTCGCAATACGTACAAACATGGCTGGACGACGCCAAGCCTTACGGCGAGGGCTGGCTCACGCAATGCCGCACCAAAGTGCTCGCCGCGCTCGATGGCCAGCAAGAGTTTGCCGAACTCTCAGTACGAATTGCCAAAGAGGCCGACGCCGCGACCACAGACGAAACACCAATCGCCCAACAGGCCGCCATTGTTACCGCTTTGGCCCGTGCCGCCGAACTTGCAGGCGACGAGCAACTCGCCGCTACGGCCCTGCGTCGCTCCGAGGAACTGGAAGTTCAACTCGACGAAGAGTATCTGGCAAACGTCCCGCCCTTTGAGCCTGAGCCTTACGAGGGGCGTGCGTCGACCGATCAAGACCGGGTTGTGCTGCTGGAGCTGTTCACCGGGGCTCAATGCCCACCGTGTGTCGCCGCGGATGTGGCGTTCGACGCCGTGCTGGAGAGTTACAAGACAAGTGAGGTGATGGCGCTGCAATATCACCTGCACATTCCCGGTCCCGATCCTCTGACCAGCGAAGACTCCAACCAGCGGCAGACCTATTACGAACTGCGCGGCACGCCATCAACCTATTTCAATGGCGAAGAGCTAGCACCCGGCGGTGGTGGGATGGGAGGCGCCGAGCAAAAGTACGCGATGTATCGCTCGATCATCAACCAGCGGCTGGCCGGTGAGGCCAAAGCCGCGATCGATCTACAAGTCACGCGATCAGGCAATCAACTCCTCGTCACCGTCTCGGCACAGGCAACCGAAGCGGCAGCCGGCAACGATGAAGATTCTGCCGCGGAAGAAGAGACCGGCAATGACGAGGATGCTGAAGCCGAGGAAGACGCCAGCGACGAGCAGGACAACGAACCTCAAGTCCGATTACGTCTCGCGTTGACCGAGGAAAGCATTCGCTACATCGGCGGAAACGGTCTACGCTTCCACCATCATGTCGTCCGAGCCATGCCCGGCGGCGTTGAAGGCACCGAACTCATCGCCGGTCAGGCGCAAGCCGAATTGACGATCGACCTGGACGAGATCCTCGCCAACCAAGAAGAGTATCTCCAGGCGTTCGCCGAGTCGCGTGGCTTTCCCAACCCCCTACCACCCATTGCGCTAAAGAACCTCGCCCTAGTGGCCTTCGTGCAAGACGACACAACCAAGGAAGTGCTGCACGCTGTTTCAGTGGAGATCGAGGAGAAGTAATGTAGGTCACCGCACCCCCGTGCGTGACAATGTCCATGGATCGATCACGGATCGGTAATGACCCAACCGAGACGTCAAACAAAACCGGCGAATGAAGGACTTGCAACAGCGATGTCACGCACGGCGTGCGGTGACCTACAATCTGCCTGTCCTGCTTTCTCTACAGCGGCGACTCCACCCTGCCACCGAGCGCCGTGACATCTCAGGGGCATGGCGATAGAATCTCGGCGTCCATGAGTCATGATGTTCGCGTGACAATGAATCCGGTCGATCGATTCCCGATTTTTCCACGTCGATACGAGCGAGCCATTCGATGATCCGACCAACCATGCACAACGCGCTCACGCGCCGAGACATGATCAAACAAGCCGCAATGGGTGCCGTTGCCCTGGCTGAAACCAACTCGCATGTGCTGCGAGCGGCCGATCGATCGAACCAGCATTCGCTGCGAGTGATTGCCTACAACGTCTACAATTGCACAGGTTGGCCGAAGGATCGGGCGTTGGCGAAGAAGGGCACCGCCGCGGGGCAAATGGCTGAGCGTTTCGCACTGGAGTTGGAGCTTTACGACCCGGACATCATCAACTTCTCAGAGTCACCGAGCGAACCCGTGGTGCAGCAGATCGCGCAGCGGCTTGGCATGAACTACGTTCGTTTTCCGGGCGGTGGCAACTGGCCAGGAACGTTGTTGAGCCGCTTCGAGATTCTTGATTCCAAGAATATTCCGATCGCCGACAGCAAGCGACCCGATGACCTATTCACTCGACACTGGGGCAAGGCAACGGTTCGGCTGCCCGAGGGTGAATCGCTGATCGTTCATTCGGCCCACCTCCGCCCACCCCCATCTTCTGAAATTCGGGTGCGGGAGATTCACGAAATGCTGAAGTCGATGCGTGACGATCTCAAGGCAGAACGTTCGATGCTCCTGCTTGGTGATCTCAACCACGCTCCGACACCTCCGGAATATCCGATGTGGACCACAGCGGGCTGGATCGACACATTCGCCAAGGTCGGCAAAGGCAAAGGGTTGACGATCAAATCTGACCGGCCCGATCTGCGTATTGATTACGTACTGGCTGCCGGACCAATTGCAAACAAGGTTGTCGATTCGAGGCCACTGTTTGAAGGGGCATTTCGCACCAACACGGCTGATCCGAATTCGTTCGCACTGAGCGACCACTTGCCACAGTTGGCCGTATTCCACTTGGGCGAATGAACGAATCGCGGGGTAGGAGGTTCTGTCGGCGGAACAAGCGAACCGATTCGATTTGCTCCACCGACAGGTTCACCCACCTTTCGGTTCGCCCAAACAAGGTGGGTAAACCTACTGGCGAATTGAGCTTGTGCAAGGGCGACGTACCAAGCGCCAGCAGAACTACCCACACTACAAAATATGTACAACCTAAAAGGATTTGCCTGAAGGCAAGGGTATTCGACCCATCGCGGGGACAACAAGATATCGTAGTGTGTGTGCTTGGAACACGCTTCAAAATCCTCGCGGGCACAAATTTGACCGAGCCATGTCTGGCGTGGTACGTTCACACATGTTCTTTGGAGATTGCCCCATGTCATACGCTTTCCCACCCCAGCTCAGCCTCCTTGTGCAGCAGAAGATGGCGTCTGGGCAATACGAATCGGAGGACGACTTGCTTGTTGATGCGATTCGCGCATTGGACGATCTTCGCGAACATCATGAGCAACTACGCGACGAAATCGGCGGTCGCCTAGAGAAGGCTGGTCAAGGTCATTCCCAGCCCCTGAACCGCGATGCTTTCAAGGCTGAAGCGAGACGCCGTCTGGCTGAGGATGGTTGAAAGGGAGTCTGTGGACAACCTCGTCTATCTGCCCGAGGCCGAAGAGGATCTTTTTCACATCTGGCGTTACGTGTTCGAAGAGAGCAAGAGCCTCAAAGCAGCCGACGGGATTGTGGACAGCATTGACGATATGTGTCAGCTTTACGCCAAGCAACCGACCCTGGGAGAGTTGCGCCACGATCTCGCTGCACTCGTGCGCTGTTTTCCGGTCGGCAAGTATGTCGTTTTCTACGTGCCACGCGACGCTGGTATCGAAGTGATCCAAATTGTTCACGGAGCGAGAGACATTCCCATCCATTTCCGGCGTCCGCGGAAAGATGCCGGTCGTGGCGAATAATCTGAAACGGTTAGCCAAGTAACGCACACCGAGCATCTCGTTGTCCTGCCACCAAGCGCCGTGACATCACTGCGGCATGGCGATAGAATCGCGGCGTCCATGAGTCATGATGTTCGCGTGACGATGAATCCGATCGAGCGGCTGCTGGAGTTGGCGGCTCGATTGGAAAGCACAACGGACTTTGCCGAAGCGATCGCCAGCCTGAAGGCAGGCCACGGAGCGACGCTCGATGGAGTCTGGGGCTCAAGCCGCGCGCTGGTCACCGCGGCGCTCGCGCGACACGCCCACGGCACACTGGTCGTTGTGCTGCCCGAGGCTGCCGAGATCGACGGTTATCTTGACGATTTGGCGATGTTCACCACCGCGGCAGCCGTCGCGTTTCCGCCGCTAGAATCAGATCCGGGCGATCAGACGTTCAGCGATGAAGCAAGTGGCCAGCGTTTGCGATTGCTCAAGCAACTCGCCAGCGGTGATCCGCGACCGCGCGTCGTGGTCACCTCGATCCAAAGCCTGATGCAGCGTCTGCCGACACCGAGCGACCTGAGCAAGAGCACGCGGACGCTGCGCGTCGGTCAATCGCTCGATCTCGAAGGCTTCGTGCGATGGCTGCTCGAACGCGGCTTTACGAACATGACGGCGGTGGAATTGCCAGGCGAGTTCTCGCACCGTGGCGGCATCTTGGATCTGTTCGCCATCGACTGGGACAACCCCGTGCGAATCGAGCTGTTCGACGATGAAATCGAGTCGCTCCGGCGATTCAATGTGGCGGACCAGAGGAGTCTGGCGTCGCTCGACGAGGTCGACGTGACCATGATCGGCCGTACCGCGCCCAGCGACCATCTGACATCTCACCTGGGCGACGGCACATGGTTCCTGTTGATTGAACCGCACGACATCGACGAAGCCGGTAAGGCGTTTCTCAACCGAATCGAGGATTTGCAGCACTATCACAGTACGCCGACGGTGTTGCGAGAAGTCTTGCGATTCCCCTCAGCCACGGCGGCGGCGGTGGCCACCGATTCGTTGGAGACGACCTGCCGTCTGAAGGTTGAATCGGTCGAACGCTTCAGTGGCGAGATCAATCGCGTCCGCGACGAACTTGATGCGGCCGGAGTTGGACAAGATGTTTTCGTAATTGTGCAAAGCGAAGCCGAGGCCAAACGTCTCGGCGAAGTGTTCGGCGAAACTCAACTCATGGCCGACGCACGATTGCACTTTCCCATCGGACGACTGCAAGCCGGCTTTCGGCTAGTGTCTGAACAAACAGTGCTGGTCGACAGCAACGAATTGTTCCACCGCGTCGATCCCACTCGGCCCGTCCAACGCCACATGGGTCGGGCCATCGACAGCTTTCTTGAGCTACGACAAGGCGACCTGATCGTTCATCTGGCTCACGGCATCGGTCGCTATCTTGGCCTAAAGCTATTGGACCACAACGATCAAGTCGGAGAGCACTTGGAATTGGAGTTCAGCGGCGGCACAAAGGTCTACGTCCCCAGCACCAAGATCGAGCTGGTGCAAAAATACGTCGGCGGAACAAAGTCGCGGCCCATGTTGGCCAAGATCGGCGCCCGAAGTTGGGTCCGTCAAAAAGAAAAAGCCGAGCAATCGGTCACCGATTTGGCAGTCGAAATGCTTGAACTCCAAGCGGCCAGGGCTTCGCGACCGGGCATCCAATTTCCGGCCGACACCGAGTGGCAAACCGAGTTCGATGCGGCTTTTGCCTACGTGGAAACGAAGGACCAAGTCTCGGCCATCAATGACCTGAAGAAGGACATGTGCGAGCCGCGACCGATGGACCGCCTGATCTGCGGAGACGTGGGCTACGGCAAGACCGAAGTCGCGATGCGGGCCATTTTCAAAGCCGTCGAAAGCGGCTATCAGGTGGCCATGCTTGTGCCGACAACTATCTTGGCCGAACAACATGGCCGCACGCTGCGGAGCCGGATGGCGGAGTTTCCCTTCGAGATTGCCGTGTTAAGCCGGTTTCGAACCCGCAAGCAGCAAACCGATGTCATCAAGCGACTCAACGAAGGCGCAGTCGACATCGTCGTCGGCACGCATCGTCTCGCGCAGGGAGATGTGAATTTTCACAACCTTGGCCTGGTGATCATTGATGAGGAACAGCGTTTCGGCGTGCAAGTCAAAGATCGCCTGAAATCACTGCGCTCCACCGTCGACGTGCTGACGCTCACCGCCAAGACGATCACTAGAACGCTGCACATGTCGCTGATGGGGTTACGCTACATCTCGAATCTTGACACACCTCCGGAAGACCGGCTGGCTGTCGAAACCCGGATCACGCGCTTCGATGCCGAACTGCTGCGACATGCAATCTTGCGGGAACTGAACCGAGGGGGACAGATTTATTTCGTTCACAACCGCATCCACGATATCGAGCGTGTGTCCGCGCGGATTCGAGAGATTGTCCCCGAAGCGTCACTCGCCATTGCTCACGGTCAAATGCCCGAGGGCGAGTTGCAGAAAGTGATGCTCGGGTTTGTGGAACATCAATTCGATATTCTGTTGGCCACCACAATCGTCGAGTCGGGCCTGGACATACCAACGGCCAACACAATCTTTATCGACGACGCCGACCGCTATGGACTTGCCGACCTGCATCAGTTGCGAGGCCGGGTGGGGCGATATCGCCATCGGGCTTACTGCTATTTGCTCGTCGATCCCAAGCGGTCGCTGAACCCCGAAGCAGCCAAGCGATTAAGGGCGATCGAAGAGTTCAGCCATATGGGTGCCGGCTTTGCCATCGCGCTGCGCGATCTCGAAATCCGCGGAGCTGGCAATATCCTGGGCACCGAACAAAGCGGACACATCGCCACCGTCGGCTATGAACTGTACTGCGAACTGCTCGAGCAGGCTGTGCGACGATTGAAGCGGATGCCTCCGAAAGCGTTCGTCCAAGTCGATATCGATCTTCCTGGGGAAGCGCATTTGCCACGGAGCTATGTTCCGGAGATGCGAACCAAGATCGATCTCTATCGCCGGCTCTCGCGGTTGACCACCCCAGAACACGTTGACGACTTCGCGGCTGAGTTGGTCGACCGTTTCGGCCCGCGTCCCGTGGTGGTCGACCGGCTGCTAGCATTGATGCGATTGCGGATCGCGGCCGCTCGGTGGGGAATCAATGCGATCTTCAGAGAGGATGATTACCTCGTCTTGCGATTCATTGATGCCCCCTTGATCCGGCGTTTGGCCAGTGCCACCGGTGGAAGATTACGGGTGGTCGACGGTCGCAGTGCGTATCTACCCTTGGACAAAGGGCTTATCGATTCGGACGCATTGCGAGCGGAACTCGAATCGCTGTTGCAGTTGGCATGACAACGTCTCTATAATCCCGCCCCGCGCCAACTGCGTCGGCGCGCGAGTCTTGTCTTCTTTTCATTACGACCCGGGTCACTCGTCGAACTCTCGAGCCTTTCGCTGCTCGGAGCGATGTTCGATCGGGCCACGATCTTAGAACGAGCGCATCACCGCTGGTGGAACGGTTTCTTTCTAATCTGTTGTTGCTGTTGCTCGTTGCGATTGCGGCGGCCGTTTGGCTATCGCAAGGCGACCGGCTTACCTGGCTGGAAGGCCTTGCGCCGATGCAGGTCTTGGCCGCAACCTCGACCGACGAGGCTGCACCAAATGTTGCGCCACCCAACGGCGAGGCTCCAGCAGCTAGTCCGCCCGTCGCGCCACAGACGGTTGGTCAACCCTTAGGTTCGGCAACAACGAATCAAGCGTCTGCTCCGCCAATCAGTGGCAACCTTCCAGCACCCAACGGGCAATCTTCCGCAAGCCTGACTGGCGAAATCATCGCGCCGCCTCAGGAAACCTCTCAGTTCGCGGTACCTCCACCAATTGATTTTTCGCAGCCCCTCACGCCAGCGGGCGTGCCTCAATCGCCGCTTCCATCTCCGCCACCGACAGGGAACTTAAATCCCGTTGGACTACCGACCGCGAGCAGTAACACAGAATTGTTCCCCGCTCCGGTCATCAAAAATCGTCCACTGGTCCCAACACCCGGCGTTCCGCAACTCCCGACACCCGGCGTTCCGTTAAACGTTCCGTATGGCAATCTGAATGGAACTTCTGGTCTTCCTAGTCCCGGCGGAATGGTCGGACCTCCTCAGGTGAACCTGCCGCCACGCACCGATGGTGTGCCGCTGGAAGTGCCGATGCCGCAGATTCCGCCCACAGGCGGTGGAATTGCACCTCCGGTAACAGCCACAACTCCCATGGCATCGACGGCGCCCACGCAGTTGCTATCCGCGACGCCGGTAGCCAATGTCAATGGCGAGGTCATCCTTGCCGGCGATGTATTTCCGGCAGTCGATCGCATCTTGACCGAACGCTTCGCCGATCTTCCCGATAAGCAGAGGGATGAAGTACGCATGCAACTGGCAAAGCAACGGTTGAAACAACTCATCGAGATGCAGATCCTTTACAACGACGCCATTCGCTCCGTGCCAGAAGAAAACCTTCCGCTGATCGACGAGCAGCTAAACGAGCAATTCCAAGAAGAGGAATTGCCAAGAATGATGGAGATCGCGAAGGTCGAATCAGCGCAGCAGTTCGACGAGTACCTTCGACTCCACGGCGATTCGATCGAACGCGCGAAACGGCGCTATCGCCACGAGGTTCTGGCGCGCCAATGGCTGGGACGGCAAGCAGGCGAAAAAAAGGAAATCACGCACGACGAGATGCTGAAGTATTATCACGAGCATGAAGAAGACTACACGTTTCCCGCCCGCGCGCGGTGGGAACAATTGACCGTGCGGTTCTCCAGCGTTGCTGATCCACAAGAGGCACGGCGGAAAATTGCGTGGATGGGCAACCAAGTCATCGACGGAATACCCTTCGCCGAGATCGCCAAGGCGCACTCCAATGGCACCGCCGCAAGCAAAGGTGGGCTCCGCGATTGGATCACCCAGGGAAGTCTCGTTTCAGAGGAGCTTGATCGCGCGCTGTTCACGCTGCCCGTGGGATATCTGTCCCCCATGATCGAGCACGAGCGTGGGCTGAGTATCATTCGTGTCGTCGAGCGGCAAAACGCCGGGAAGACGTCCTTCCTCGAAGCCCAAACGGAGATCAAAAAAGAAATCCGTAAGGAGCAAAACGACGATACCCGCCGCGAATACCTCGACGAGCTACAGCAGCAAGCCCGCATCTGGAACATCTTCGACGACCCCGCCGCCGAAGCCATGTTCGCCACCAGGCCAAAGAATTCCACGCTGAAGTAACGTGTACTTCTTCACCGTGCACGAACGACCACGCCCCTCCCCAACCCCCGGGGTTTTCGTAGAGCGTGGAAAATTTCTCTCCACGGTCGATGTGTCCGACGCAGGCTATCGATCAGCCATCGCATCCGCCTGGGACAACTCGCATTCGGAACCCATGACGGTTCGTCTTTACGCAGTTGGCGATCGGCGTTCGGTCGATGCACCCTTTGCTAGTTTGAGCATTCAGCATGAGCACCTCGGTGGGGCGCCACCGAAACACATTGCGAGATAGATATCGGCCTTAGGAGTAACCTATCCCCGCATAACTTACATTCATCTTTGTGGACTCCATTCGCCAGCATCGTTGTAGTTGAAACTGCGAGGGTATCCGCAGGCATTCCAGACGGCGTCAAAGATCGGTCTCATCACTGTTGGAACGTTTTCATCAAGGCTATCGATCACTACATCAGGGAGGATTGCTGCGTCACGATCAATTGGAACAGTCCTCCTTTGCGATGCCATGGAAGAGCTGACATACAGAAATGAGCCTTTGCAACCCAGCAGTGCCATTGAAATCGAGATCGGAGGCACAATGTCGAGTTTCTTGTAGCTCTCCAGGTATGTGATAACGGCTTGGATAACCTCTTTCTCGTACGCAAGACTCGCAATACCTCCAATTCCGTCTGTAGGGCGGGAACCGACGCGATCTAGGATTAAGTCAGAACAGACTGACTCAATAACACCGTTGAAGAAGAGTTGGCAATAGCCGTCATTGTTGATCTTATCTTCAACGTCTTTGTTGTGCGTCACGATCCCATCCAGATTGAACCTGCGGGATCCGTGTCCCTGTATTGGCGGGAAGAGCATAGTGGCATTCTGCAAGCTGGATAGATCAAGGTGCTCATTATTCAGAAATGAAGAGATAGGAATTAAATGGAGCACTAGACGGTGGGGGGTGGAAAGCCGCACGGGCGTCTCGTCTGCGACGATCAGACCAAGCCTCTTCTCTCGGAATTGTCTGATCCGGTCTTGCTGTGACTGCGTGGCCAGGAACGCAACGCGCAACTCCTGAACGTCAAGCCTGAACTTCCCTGCTGAGTTGCGAGAATAGAACGCGAATGACCCCTTATATGTAACGACATGAGGAGAAGCTAGACTCTTGGGGATCCGGAGGAGCACTACGTAACCACTGCCATCGTCACTGTAGCCTGAAATCTCTCGAATTTGGACCGGTAGGCGAGGGTCGATTCCGTTGCGAATCATTTCCTCAAGCCGTAGTTTGGCATCATCCGGCGTAGTGCCGGTTACGGGAAGTATCGACCCTGGCCCGCCAGTCTTATTGCATTCACCGTCGCGTTCAGCCGTGATGCCAAACAGGATGTCACCACCGCTTGCGTTCGCAAAAGACGAAATGTCGGCTAAGAATTCCTTCTTGTGCTTGTCTGCGCCTCCCGGCAATTCCTGCTTATACTCAAGTGTTTTCGACTCCCGGACACGATCCGTAATGAGAGCATCAATGTCGTGTTTATCGATGGCATTAAATGGTTTCGGAATCACGTAATAGTCTCTTGTCGTAAGGCGTTATTTGGCAATGTGTCGTCACTCTAGCGTTCCTCGTTCTGAGTGCCAATGACGCAGAAGGGTAATCGCGGTACTGCCCGTCAATCTCCTAGACACCAGCTCGTCGCTGCTCGCGGATCCCCCTTTTTGTAAGAGCATCTCCATCTCACAATTCCAGGCCGCCGGAAACCTAGCGACCTGGAATCCTGGAATCAGCATTGTATTCTGTTTACGTCTTCTTCAAACCATAACGAC
>CAZNXE010000168.1:0-12276 GCA_964576465.1 uncultured Planctomycetaceae bacterium | reverse complement strand
GGGCGGCCGAGAGCAAACCACGGACGTTCTCCATAAGAAAGAACCGCGGCTGAATCACGTCGATGAACTTCAGATATTCCCACAACAGCGTGCCACGAGGGTCTTGCGTCGTGCCACGTTTTCCGGCGGTGCTAAACGACTGACAGGGCGGTCCACCTGCAAGAAGGTCGACCTCGCCAGGAGCCAGGCCGACCGCGTCCAAAACCTCGTGTGGGTCAACGTCTTGAATGTCCCGCTCAAAGACCTTCAGGGACCGGTGCAGTCGACCAGCGCGCTTGTTTTGTCGAATCGTCTCGCAGAATGATGGCTCCTTTTCAACGCAGGCGAGCACGCAGAAATGCCCGCTTTGTTCAAGGCCGATATCAAGGCCCATCGCCCCTGAGAAAAGTGAGATCGCGTTGAACTTTTTGCGTGACATTTGTCCCCGTTCGAGCCGATCCCAAATGCATAACACTGCCCCAGTCAAGCGGGCTAAAGATTTTCTGATTGTACCCGCTTGGACCTGACAGTACAGCCGTTTGCAGCATTTCAGAATCTCTCCATCACTCTGCAAACACTTGCGACCAAAATGACCGCCTTGTAAATCGCTTCCCCTCCTCTCTAAGCAGACTCGCTCGTATCCAGTTCGCTTGACAGCTTCCCCCCTCATGACAAATCAAAGGCACAAACAAAAAGGTGTCATTCGTATCCCGCCGTCAGACCTTGCCTGTTTCGATCGTCCTTAGTGCCGAGCGCATCATGATTCGCGTGGCTTCGATGAAGAAGGCGAATCGCTCGTCTTTGGTCAGCCCTTGGTGATAGCGGTAATAAATCTGTTGGGCGATTACCGCCGTCTTGAAGAACGCGAATGCGAGGTAAAAGACTATGTTCGACGTATCACGCCCCGTCTGCTGGGCGTAGCGATCGACCAGTTGCCGGCGACTCAAACAGCCCGGCAGTGTCGTGGGCCCCCAGCGGATCAACTGCAAGTCGTCAGGGTCATCAGGATCGATCCAATAACTAATCGCCGTTCCCAAGTCCATTAGAGAGTCGCCCAAGGTCGACATCTCCCAATCCAACACGCCCACGATGTTTGTCAGGTCGTCAGCGGCAAGAACAACGTTGTCGAACTTGTAGTCGTTATGAATCAGCGACGCGGCGCCCTCGGGTGGCATGTTTTCGCTCAGCCACTTTGCCACCGGCTCAACTTCGGCAATGTCGTCAGTCCGCGACCCCTCATAACGTTTGGTCCAACCAGCCACTTGCCGTTGGACGTAGCCTTGCGGTTTTCCCAAGTCGGCCAACCCAATTTCGTTGTGATCCAACGCGTGTAGCGCTGCGAGGTTATCGATGAACGACTCGCTCATGGCACGGGCCAACTCCGGGGCAATCTCCATTCCCCGCGGCAGGTCTTTCCGCAGGATGATCCCTTCGACCCGACGCATCAAGTAGAAGGGTGCCCCGATCACGTCGCCGTCGTCGCAATACACCAGTGGCTCGGGCGCGGGCCCGTAGACTTTGTGCAATTTCGACAGCACCCGGTATTCGCGACCCATGTCGTGGGCCGATTTCACTTTACTTCCAAACGGCGGGCGGCGGAGCACAAACTGCTCGTCGCCAATGCGAATGCAGTACGTCAAATTTGAATGGCCCGCGGGAAACTGTTCGATTGACAGCGGTCCCTCGACCTTGGGCAACTGCTCGCGCAGATACGCTTGAAGTTTTTCGGCGTCGAGTTCTTCGCCGGAGCGAACGTCACGGGTTCGATCGAGAAACTCGCTTTGCATAAGACCCTGCCATCGAGCTTTTCGTTAAGGCGAACAGCGAAGGAGAATATACCAAGGGGACGCGTGAGCGAGAGACCAACAGGTAATACTCTGCGTTCCCTCGCTTACGCGTCGGGTTGGGATTGGTACGTTCTTATCTGCCGCACGCCTAAGAACAAAGAAACAGGCTGGTGTGCCAGGGGCTTATGGCTTCACGTCGATATTGTACTTAGCGAGTACCCGTCTTGCGACGACGACCTTGTGTACTTCATCGGCCCCGTCGTAGATGCGTGCTCCCCGTTCGTTGCGAAGGAATGTCGCCAGCGGCGTATCGTCGGTGACACCCATGGCGCCGAATATTTGAATGGCCCGATCGATCACTTTTAATAAGACGTCGGCCACGAAAAACTTGATGCAGGAGACTTCTTCGCGAGCGTTTTCCAGCCCCTCGTTGTCGATCTTCCATGCGGCGTGCAGCACCATGAGCCTTGAGGCATTGATTTCGGCGCGGCTTTCGGCAATCCAGGCTTGCACAATCTGCTTGGTTCCCAACGGTTTGCCGGGCGACATCTCACGATCGGCCGCCCTTTGGCACATCAGATCGAACGATCGTTCGCAGATGCCGATCCAACGCATGCAGTGATGAATGCGGCCTGGTCCCAAGCGTTGCTGCGCGATCAGAAAGCCCGCACCCTCGGGGCCAAGGCAGTTTGCCTGCGGCACGCGACAATCTTCGTAAACCACCTCGGCATGACTGTCGTAGTCGTCACCCGGATGCCCCATGATGGGGATGTTCCGCGTGATATTAAAACCGGGCGTGTCGAGCGGAACGAGGATTTGGCTTGCCCTGCCATGTCGTGGCGCGTCGGGATTGGTCACCGCCATCACAATGGCAAACTGTGCCCCGTCGGCAGACGAGGTGAACCACTTGCGGCCATTGATCACATAGTCGTCGCCGTCTTTCACGGCGGTTGTGTCCATCCAAGTTGGATTCGATCCCGGACGCTCCGGTTCGGTCATCGAAAAGCAGCTTCGGATATCACCCGCCAGTAGCGGTTCAAGAAATATTTTCTTCTGTTCGTCCGTACCATGTTCAATCAAGATCTCCATGTTGCCGGCGTCGGGGGCCTGGCAGTTGAAGCAATAGTGACCCAGGGTGCTTTGTCCCAGCACAGCGCTGACCAGACCATGGTCCTGCAGCGATAGCCCCAGACCACCGAGATCCTTGGAAATCTGCGGCATCCACAGCCCGGCTTCTTTCACTTTCTCACGAACGGCCCTCAGCTTCGGCACGGTGGCGCGAAAGCCGTTGGCGGCAGCGTCTTTTTCAAGCGGAATGATGTCCTGCTGCATGATGTCGCGCATGCGTTGCAGAAGGTCTTCCATCGGTGGGGAGATTGAAAAGTCCATGATTGGCCGCTCACTTGTTCGTGGCTGAAGTGGTGTTAGCGATACGTATGCAATTCGGGGTCTTCTAGGTGTGCCAAGGCGTTAAACGCGCTGAGTGTGAAGCGGCTGCCTGAGAACAGGAATTCGCTGACACTGCCGTTGCGAACCATCCACGCCAGTTGCAAGGTCGTCGCATGCGAGGTTTCCAAAGCGCGTTGCATCGTGATTCCGATGGGCCCTCCAGAGGTGAACACGGCCACTCTCCTCCGGCCTTTGCTCGCTTGCATCACGCGATCCAAGCCGTCGTGTACTCGCTGGCAAAACGCCTCCCAAGGTTCGACGCCATCGAGCGTCAATTCACCATTGATCCAACGCAGGATTACGGCCTCGTACAATCGCTGAAAGGTTCGCAGTTGTTCGGCGTGGTCTTCGGCTGCTTGAAACGTCTGTTGCAGTTTACGGATTTCCGGGGAGTTCTCAATCAAATTCGGGACCGCCACTCGCATCACAGTCTCGGCGTCGTACTCATCGAACTCGGGAATCGTAAGCGGTTCCGGCCAGTCGCCCCCTGCCTCGCGGTAGGCTTCTCCCGCAATAGCAGCCGTGTCGATCTGTCGCCGCCTGGGGCCGGAATAGACCTCATCGAAACGCGTGCCACGCGCGGCCCAATACTCTCCCAACATCCGTGCTTGTCGCCGGCCTAATTCCGAGAGGCGATCGTAGTCGTCAGACAAGAACGATGCCTGCCCGTGCCGAATGACGAAGAGTGTGGCCATGATCGAAGATGCTCAAAAGACCGAAGGAATCGCGAGTTGCTAGGGGCACTCTTCAGATGGAATGACCGGCGTCGACCGTGTAGACACCACCGGTGCAGTAGCCCGACGCGGGACTTGCCAAGAACAAAATTAGCGGAACAATCTCTTCCGGTTCGGCCATGTATCCCAACGGCAGATGCTCGGTGAATCGTTTGAGGATTTCGTCGCTTTGCCAAAGCGCCGCGCTGAATTTGGTCTTTACCAAGCCGGGGCAAACCGCATTGACGCGAACTTTGGCAGCACCCCATTCCGTGGCTAACACTTTGCTGAGGCTAATCAACGCGGCCTTACTGACACTGTAGATGCCCAAGCCCGGCTCGGGTCGCAGCCCGCCGATGCTGCTGATGTTCACGATCGATCCGCCGCCTCGATCGCTCATGATTTCAAACACACGTTTGGAAAGCTCGAACGGAGCCCGGACGTTGATCTGCATGATTTTGTCGAATGCCGCAACGTCGGTATTGAGCGAGGGGCCAAACGTCGGGTTCACCGCGGCGTTGTTCACCACGATGTCCACGCCGCCGTATGCCTCGACCGTGCGGGCGACAAGCCGATCGAGTTGATCGAGATCGCCGACGTGGCACGCCACGCCAATTGCCTCGCCCCCTTGCTCGCAGATCGATGCCGCGACCGCATCGACGGCCTCTTGCTTGCGGCTGCTCACGACCACTTTGGCGCCGAATTCGGCTAGTGCCCGAGCGGTTCCCTCGCCGATGCCCTTGCTGGCACCGGTCACAATCGCGACCTTGCCCGAGAGGTCGAACTTGTCTTTGTAGCTGATCGCCATCGCTTCATCCGTCTTGTAACGCCCTGAGAGTTCCCACGCAGAGTCGATCGGGCAGAGTAACATCCCCCCGACGGCGAGGCAAACCGCCCGGCGTAAGGGAGCAGGGTGGCGAAGAAGTGGTGGCCTAGGCAAGTGAGTTCAGCCATACTAAGGACTTACTCGGTGGGCGATTGCCACCGGTCTTCTGGTCTATCCCTCCTTCAACCTTCCACCCTCCAGCGAGAGACGATCGCTCATGTTTCGGCAATGCTTCACACTGATTATTACGTTTGGACTGTGCGGCTGTGGCATCATGACGCACGCAGACGATGCCTGGGTTACTTATGCCGGTGGCGATGGCCCCGGCGCTGGTCAACACATCGTGCTGGTGAGTGGCGATGAGGAGTATCGCTCCGAAGAAGGATTGCCACAGTTGGGCAAGATCCTCGCCGCGCGGCATGGCTTCGACTGCACCGTGCTGTTCGCCATCGATCCAAACACGGGTGAGATCGCCCCAAACCAAGTCGACAACATCCCGGGCCTCGAGGCACTCGAAGATGCCGACTTGATGATCATCCTGACCCGGTTACGAAATCTGCCTGATGAGCAGATGAAGTACATCGACGCCTATCTTCGCGCGGGTCGGCCCGTCCTTGGAATGCGCACGGCCACACATGCCTTCAACACCAAGGATTCGGCTTGGACCCACTACAGCAACGGTTACGGTGGTGACAAGACCGAGTGGAAGGACGGCTTCGGGCGACTGGTGCTGGGCGAGAAATGGATCAGCCATCATGGTCATCACAAGAAGGAATCAACCCGGGGACTGATCGCTTCTGGGGCCGAAGGTCACCCGATCGTTCGCGGGATCGAACCTGGTTCGATTTGGGGCGACACCGATGTCTATGGCGTGCGGCTTCCGCTACCCGGTGATAGCCAAGCGATTGTGCTTGGTCAAGTTCTCACCGGGATGAATCGGGATGATCCACCCGTGGAGGGCAAGAAGAACGACCCCCTACTTCCCGTGACGTGGACAAAAAGTTATCAGCTTCCCGGTGGTAAACCGGGACAGGCGTTTAACACCACGATGGGCGCCGCCACCGACTTGGTGGCCGAAGGTACACGGCGAATGCTGGTCAACGCCGTGTATTGGATTCTGGGGATGGAAGAACAGATCCCCGAAACAGGTACCGCAGTCGACTTGGTGGGCAAGTACACACCCACATCGTATGGCTTTGATGGCTACAAGAAAGGCGTGAAGCCTGACGATCATGCGCTCGACACAACTGAGGTCGCATCACGTGATGAACGTGGTTCTGCGCGAGCGGGCCCACGTTTGACGCTTCGCAAGGGCCACCACATCAGCATCGTTGGCAATACGCTGGGCGAGCGAATGCAGCACGATGGCTGGCTGGAGACGTTGTTGCAGCAGCGTTTTCCTGAACACGAGCTTGTGGTTCGCAACTTGGCTTTTTCGGCCGATACATTGACCATCCGGCAGCGGTCCGCCGGGTTTGGAACTCCAGACGAATGGATGACCAAAACCGAAGCGGACGTCATCTTCGCCTTCTGGGGATTCAACGAATCGTTCGCCGGCACTTCGGGGCTCGAAAAGTTCAAGGCAGATCTGGCGGAGTTCATCCAGCATACGCGTGACCAAACCTACAACGGTGACTCCGCGCCGCAATTGGTTCTGTTCATGCCCATTGCGTTTGAAAACCTAAATACTCCGAATCTTCCAGACGGGCGCAAAGAAAACAAACACATCTCGATGTACGCCCGGGCAATGGCTGAGGTGGCCGAGGCGAACGACGTGTTGCTCGTCGATCTATTCACAAGCAGCCGAAAACTTCTCGCCAATTCGGAACAACCGCTGACGTTCAATGGCATTCATCTGAACGAGCAAGGAAACCGATTGATTGCCGAGGCGATCGACTCCGCGTTGTTCGGCGCGACAGCGTCGCGGCTTGATGAATTGAAGCTGGAAACCATCCGACAGGCGGTGTTGGACAAGAACTTCTTCTGGTTCCACCGCTATCGCGCGACCGACGGTTATTCGAGCTACGGCGGCCGTTCGTATCTCAAGTTTGTCGATGACCAAACCAACCGCGACGTCATGACGCGCGAGTTGGAGATCATCGTGAAACTGGCCGACAACCGCGACCCGGTGATTTGGGCCGCCGCCCGGGGAGTGAAACTAGCTATCGACGTGAATGAAACGCCGCCATTCGTTCCGGTGAAGACCAACAAGCCCGGGCAGGGCCCCCATGGCGAACATCTGTATCTCGGCGGCGAGGAAGCCATCGAGAAGATGACCGTCGCCCAAGGGATGGAGGTCAACCTGTACGCCTCTGAAGAGATGTTCCCCGAGTTGATCAACCCCGTGCAGATGGCGTGGGATCCCCAAGGTCTGCTGTGGGTCGCCACGTGGCAAAGCTATCCCCATTGGAAGCCGAAGGACGAGATGAACGACCGGCTGGTCATCTTGCGCGACACCAACGGCGATGGAAAAGCCGATCGTTGCGATACGTTTGCCGACCACTTGCACAACCCAACTGGTTTCGAATTCTGGGGCGGGGGCGTGCTGGTCGCCATGGCGCCCGATCTGTTGTTCTTACAAGATACCAACGGAGACGGACGGGCCGATGTGCGCAAGCGGATCTTGCATGGGCTGGACTCTGCCGACACGCACCATACGGCGAACAGCTTCACACTCGACCCCGGCGGAGCATTGTACTTTCAAGAGGGCGTGTTCCATCGAACGCAGGTCGAAACGCCATACGGCCCCGTGCGGAATATCGACGCTTGCGTGTGGCGCTATAACCCGAGGACCGCGAACTTGCAGCGGTACGCCTCCTACGGCTTTGCCAATCCCCACGGACACGTCTTCGACCGCTGGGGGCAAGACATTGTTCACGACGGCACGGGGGCCCAACCTTATCCGGGCGCGGTATTCTCCGGGCACATCGAATTTCCGCACAAGCATCCCCGCGCGCCGCAGGTCTACAGCCAGCGTACCCGTCCCTGTTCCGCGACAGAGATTCTGTCGAGCAAGCATTTCCCGGAAGCCAATCAAGGCAACCTGTTGGTCGGCAACGTGATCGGCTTTCAGGGCATCTTGCAATACAAACTCGATGACAGCAGTGCCTGTCTTACGGCCGAGGAAGTTGAACCGATCGTCTCCTCGTCCGACCCCAATTTCCGACCGGTCGACATTGAAATGGGTCCCGACGGGGCGATCTACTTCACCGATTGGCAAAACCCCGTGATCGGCCACATGCAGCACAACTTGCGCGACCCCAGCCGCGACACAATTCATGGCCGCGTGTACCGCGTGACGTATAAGGATCGGCCGCTCACAAAACCTGCACCCATTGCCGGACAGCCGATCGATGCTCTGTTGGAGCGTCTGAAGGACTCAGAAGATCGCGTTCGCTATCGCGCGAGAATCGAACTCAGCGGACGAGACACCGACGAGGTAATCGCGGCGGTTGGCCAGTGGGTAGAGAACCTTGGCGACACTGCTGAGGACGAGCACCATTTGCTCGAAGCCCTGTGGGTGCATCAGCATCACAACGTTGTGAACCAATCGCTGTTAAACCGCCTGTTGCATGCGTCGGACTTCCGTGCCCGCGCGGCGGCAACTCGAGTGCTTTGCGATTGGCGCGATCGCGTGGGGAGCCCCTTGGAATTATTACGCGATCTTGCGACCGACGAACATCCTCGCGTTCGGTTAGAAGCGGTTCGTGCGGCAAGTTTCTTCACCGCACCCGAGGCCGTGGAGGTTGCCATCATCGCTGCCGAATTGCCGACCGATCGCTTTGGTAGCTACACACTTGGCGAGACGATGCGAACGCTGGAACCAATCTGGCGAGGCGCCCTCGACGAAGGTCGGGCGATTGCGATGACCACCGAAGCCGGCAATCGCTTTCTGGTCGGCAAACTAAGTCTCGATCAACTGCTGGCGCGACCTCGAACACCGATCGAGTTTCGTGAATTGCTGATTCGCCCGGGTGTTCAAGGCGATCTTCGTCGCGAAGCGCTGTCCGGATTCGCAGCGGCTGAACAGCGCGAAGAGTTGGCCGTGCTTCTCGACACAATCAACACACTTGGCGAGCAAAGCGATCTAGACCAAACGGTTGTCGTCGATCTCGTCCACCTGCTGGCGATGCGCCCGACTGGCGAACTGGCCAAAGCTCGCGACGAGATCGAACGGCTGGCAACCAAAGCCAAGCAGCGAATCGTTCGTGAGATTGCGTTTGCATCGTTAATCGAAGTCGACGGCTCGATCGATCAGGCATGGAAACTGGCAACCCAGTCAGTCGGCACTTTGTACGACTTGGTCAACGCGACACCTTGGGTCTCGAACCCTTCGTTGCGTGCAAGCCTGTACCCCAAGCTCCAGCCGCTGCTGGAAAAACTGCCAGGCTTGCTGTCAGCCGTATCGACCATGGGCGATGGCCCGATGGGTCGCTATGTGCGGATCGAGATTCCTCGCCAAGCCACGCTGACGCTGGCCGAGGTTGAGATTTTCAGCGACGAGCGGAACATCGCTCGAAAGAGGAAAGCCTCGCAGAAGAATACGGCTTTCGGGGGCGAGGCTCCCCGGGCCATTGATGGGAACACCAGTGGAGATTACGGCTCCGGCGGTCAAACCCATACGGCGGAGAACACGAAGAACCCCTGGTGGGAAGTCGATCTGGGCGAGGAAGTTCCGATCGACCGCATCGTCGTTTTCAATCGCACCGAAGGTTCCTTAGGCAAGCGGCTCGAAGGCTTCACGCTCACGGTGCTCGATCGACGACGCGATGAAGTCTTTCGCGAAGAGGGCATCCCCGCTCCTAAGGTTTCCTCTGAATTCAAACTAGCGGGGGGCGGGTCGGCGTCGCGTGTTCGTCGGGCTGCAATGGTGGCCATGACCCACGTCCGTGGGCAAGAAACCGCAACGTTCCATTCGCTGGCAAGCTTTATCCTCGATCAAAGTGAAAGACGACCGACGGGCGATACGGTCGACGCCGACCGTTTGGCGGCAATTCGGGCATTGCAGCGGATCGCCCCAAAATACTGGGTCATCGAACACGCGCAGCCGCTGCTGGCCGTATTGATCGCTCACGTGCGACACACCCCAACCGACGAACGTACCTTGCCGGCGACGCTCGACGTGATGGAGTTGGCCGACAACTTGGCCTCGCTGCTTCCGGTCGAGCAAGCCCGAAGTGTCCGCGGCGAACTTCGCGACTTGGGCGTCCGCGTAATCCGCATCGGCACGTTGCCCGAGCGAATGTCGTATGACAAGGAACTGATCGCCGTGGCAGCAGGCAAGCCGGTCGAGTTTGTGTTTCAGAACGACGACCTGATGCCGCACAACTTCGTCATCACTTCGCCAGGCGCACTGGAAGAGGTCGGCTTGCTTGCCGAGTCAACCGCACAACAACCGGGAGCGCTTGAGAGACATTACATTCCACCGTCGGACAAGTTGCTGTTGAGCAGCCGGCTGTTGCATGCGAATCAATCGCAAAAGCTAAGTTTTACGGCCCCGAACGAACCGGGGGTGTATCCCTATGTGTGTACCTATCCCGGCCATTGGCGGCGAATGTACGGAGCACTGTACGTCGTCGAAGATATCGACGCCTATCTGGCCGACCCTGAGGCGTATTTGTCCGCGCACCCCTTACCGATTCTCGACGCATTGCTGAAGGATCATCGACCGCGTACCCAGTGGGCCTTCGACGATCTCGCGGAAAGGGTTGGCCGACTCGACGAAGGTCGCTCTTTGGGGAACGCCAAGCAAATGTTTCAGGTCGCCAACTGCGTCGCATGTCATCGCTTGAACGACGTTGGTCAACAGGTTGGCCCCGACTTAACGAAGCTCGAAGAGAAATACAAACCACTGGACATTCTGCGCGAGTTGCTCGAACCGTCGGCGCGGATCAACGAAAAATATCAGACGTGGATCTTTGTGACCGATGCCGGGGAGGTGGTCACCGGTTTGGTGCTGGAAGAGACGGCCGAAACGGTCAAGGTGATCGAGAACCCGTTGGCCAAATCCGAGCCGGTAGTGTTGCGGAAATCTGAGATTGACCAGCGCGAGAAGTCGAACGTCTCGATCATGCCCAAAGGTCTGCTCGACAAGTTGACCCAGGAAGAGATTCTCGATCTGATCGCGTACATTGCCGCCCGAGGCGATACCAATCACGACTACTTCCAAGGTCACCACGCCGGTCATGGGGCAGCGTCAGGCGGCCAATAAGGCGGTTGCAACAGCCAGCTTGAAACCTACCAGAGGATACGTGAGTACAACCATGTGGAAAGCCTCATTGATTCTCTCCTATAGAGTTCATCCCCCACGAAGGAGTCCCGCGATGCGTCTTCGAGCAACCTGCTGTCTGGTGCTGTTTTCGGCGTTGGTTTGTTTCTCTCTCAGCACGACGGTGGTTGCCGCGGATACGGCCAACATCGAGTTCCAAAAAGACGTGCAATATGGCACCGGCGATGGGGAACCGCTTCACCTAGACTTGGCTCGTCCCCTTGGCCTGGAAGAACCTGCCCCGGGGTTGTTGCTTATCCACGGCGGCGGATGGATGGCGGGGAACAAGCAGATGTACAACACGCTGCTCCAGCAATGTGCTGAACGTGGCTACGTGGCCGTTGCGGTTGCTTACCGCTTCACTCCCAAACATCGCTTCCCCGCACAAATCGAGGATGTAAAGTGCGCCACGCGTTGGATGCGAGCACACGCCGACGAGCTTGGTCTCGATGCTGATCATCTTGGCGCGATGGGGCACTCCGCTGGCGCTCATCTCTCCATGATTCTCGGCACGATGGATTCTGGCGACGGGCTCGAAGGTGAAGGTGGCTGGTCCGATCAGTCGAGCAAAGTACAGGCAGTGGTGAGCTACTTCGGTCCGGTCGATCTGGCCA
Organism: uncultured Planctomycetaceae bacterium; assembly: GCA_964576465.1. Taxonomy (GTDB): domain Bacteria; phylum Planctomycetota; class Planctomycetia; order Pirellulales; family JAEUIK01; genus CAZNXE01. The sequence goes on along the minus strand of CAZNXE010000168.1, from coordinate 640 downwards.
TTCCGGAAGAAAAGATCGAACAACTGGCCGGTCGCGAGGTGTTCAACGTCGCGGCAGTGCGTCGCATTCTAGACGCCGCCGTCGGCAAACCTTCGCAGGAACGAATGGATGAACTGCGTCGGTGTTCGCCCTTGACCTATGTGAACGAAGGCGATGCCCCGATGCTACTGTTCCAAGGAACGCGAGACGTGTTGGTGCCCTACGATCAGGCGTTCTGGATGGCCGGCGCGCTGACTAAGGCCAAAGTCGCCGGTCGCGTGGAGTTGATCTTTGGCGCGGGACACGGGTTCTCCAAACCCGAGAACCAGCGAACGCTACAAATGGCGTTCGAGTTCTTCGACGAGAAACTCAAACTGGCGAAGTGATTGATCGACAATTGCTTTGTCACGATTGAAAAACAGGGTGCCACTGGCTCTGCCCATAGGTATCTACACAACTTTGCTAGCTGGTATTGCTCGACGGGTGGCCCAGCCGTTCGGCTGGGTCGCGTAGCGACAAGATGCCTCGGGTAAGGCTCTGTGTTGTGAGAGAATCCGGATTCCTGGCTTCCGTATTCCTCATCCAAAATTTCCTAGCGGTGAATTCCCCCTGCAATCGTCCATCGTTACGCACAGATTGAACCAAGGCTCGACTCAATCGT
>CAZNXE010000167.1:0-12299 GCA_964576465.1 uncultured Planctomycetaceae bacterium | reverse complement strand
GGACCCAACCAGCAAAATCAACCGAGACATTCAACAAACCTTCGCTTGATTAGGGGTAGTGGCGTAGCCCAGGCTGTGCCTGACGATGGAGTGCAAACAGTCTCGCAAGTCAGGCACAGCCTGACCTACCTCGCTCGCTGATCTACCGGACGATCAAATCCAACGTCGGACACGCCGGCAATAGGCTTCGTAGTCGTCGTCGAAAGTAGTTTGCAACATGCGTTCCTCGGCGACGATGAAGACGCGATCGATGATCATCGCGAACGCCGGAACAACGATGAACGGGGTGAATGATCCGTACAACGTTGCGAGGCCCAGCAAAGCCAATACCATGGCGAGATAGATCGGATTGCGGCTCACACGAAACGGCCCATCCGTTACGAGCGACGACGACTCGCGAAATGGTATGATCGTGGTTTTCGCTCGAAAGATGGTTCGCGACGCCCAACCGAAGATGGACAGCCCGGTGAGCAAGAATACAATTCCACTCAAGCTGAAAGGCATGGGAACGAGCACCCGCAACGGGACAACAAAGTGCAACACCGTCATAAGCACCACCGCGATCAGGAGCCAAAAGGGAGGGAAGATTCGTCGCATGGGACTTTCCTCGTTTGTCGAATGAACAGTTTAGTAGGTCAGAACAAGCCCCACGAAAGGATGATCGCAGCGTGGCGTATCAACGAACAGTAAATGCCGAGGACATCGCTTGGCAACCGCTTGATTTTCCAGGCGTTGCCATGAAGGTTGTGCGGAACGACGAAGGTACCGGCCAAATGACGGTCTTAACCCGCATGAACTCCGGAGCGGAGATCCCGGCGCATTATCATACCTACGCCGATGAGACCGTTTATGTTCTGGAAGGCGACTTTGTCGAAGATGGGAAATCTTACGCGCCTGGCAGCTTCTTCGTCGGAAAAGCCAAAACAACGCACGGTCCCCATCAAACGCAAGCGGGTTGTTTGTTGCTAACGACGTTTTCGGCGGAACTTGATTTTCAGGTCGTCGCTCGCCCCGATCTAACGACATAGGGAATTGTGATGCTGCACCAAACAAGAACAACACTGTGCCGCCCGTTGCGCGTGATGCTGTCTCTAATGATCTCTACACTCATCACGTCAGCAACGCCCGCCGATGATGCGAAATCGCCTTGGACCCCATTGTTCGATGGTCGCACGTTCACCGGATGGAACGGCAATCTCGATTGGTTTCGCATCGAAGACGGCGCGATCGTTGCCGGCACGCTCGAACGTCCGATTCCTCGCAACGAATTCCTGGCGACCGACAAGGAATTCGGCGACTTTGAAATGCGATTGAAGTTCAAACTGGTCGGCAAGCACACCAACGCCGGCGTGCAGATCCGCAGTCGCAGGGTTCCAAACGATCACGAGATGATTGGATATCAGGCCGATCTGGGGGAGGCGTGGTGGGGATGCCTCTATGACGAATCAAGGCGTCGACGTGTGTTGGCTCGACCCGACGCCAAACAGCTTGATGCGGTACTCCATCGCGATGGCTGGAACGACTACCGTATTCGCTGCGAAGGCCGTCGCGTGCAACTCTGGATTAACGATTATCAGACCGTCGACTACACCGAACCAGATGAATCGATCGAACAGCGTGGTCTCATCGGCCTACAGATTCACAGCGGTCGCCCCAGCGAGGCATGGTACAAAGACATCACGATTCGCGAGCTGTAATCCCAACGATTCACTCCCGGCCGGGCAGGCAGTATACTGAACGCCTGCACAGATATCGACGATGCCTTGCGTGAAAGCCGCCGATGAATTCGGGCATGTTTCATCCGTTGATCGAACAATGGTTTGGCGACCGTTTTGGACAGCCTACCGAACCGCAGCGGTTGGGCTGGCCGGAGATTGTCTCGGGCCGCGATACGCTGATCGCCGCGCCCACCGGTTCGGGAAAAACCCTGGCCGCGTTCTTGGTCTGCATCGACCGTCTGTTGCGCCAATCTTTGGACGGCACTTTGGAAGACTTCACCCAAGTGGTGTACGTATCGCCGCTTAAAGCGTTGAGCAACGATGTTCACCGCAATCTGGAATCGCCGCTTGAAGAAATTCACGCGGCGGCGATCGAAGCCGGCCTTTCGCTCGACCCCATCCGCGTGGCGGTGCGGACAGGCGACACGCCAAGTTCGCGCCGACAGGCCATGTTGCGCCGGCCGCCGCATATCCTGGTGACGACGCCCGAGTCGTTGTACTTATTGCTCACCTCGCCGAAGGCGCGTGAAATCCTACGTCGGGCCAATACGGTGATCGTCGATGAGATTCATGCCTTGGCGCGTGACAAGCGCGGCTCGCACTTGGCATTAACGCTCGAACGTCTTGATGCCTTGTGCGACACGCGACCCACACGTATCGGGCTTTCTGCCACGCAGCGACCGGCCGAGCGCATGGCCAAGTTCTTAGTGGGCCAGCACGATGATTCCGCCGAAGGTCAACCATGTCGGATCATCGACGTGGGCCATTTGCGCGCGTTGGATCTGAATGTGGAAGTCCCGCCCAGCGAACTTTCGGCCGTTTGTTCGCACGAGCAATGGGACGAGGTCTACACTCGACTCGTCGAGTTGATCACGACGCATCGCAGCACGCTCATTTTCGTTAACACGCGACGCCTTGCCGAACGCGTTGCCCATCGTCTTAGTGAAACGCTGGGTGCGGATGCCGTGGCCAGTCATCACGGTAGTCTGTCGCGAGAGCTTCGGCTCAGTGCCGAGAAACGCCTGAAGTCGGGCGAGCTTCGCGCGATTGTGGCCACCGCGTCACTGGAGTTGGGCATCGACGTCGGCTACATCGACTTGGTTTGCCAGATCGGCTCGCCACGTTCGATTGCCACGCTGCTGCAACGCGTTGGCCGCGCGGGACACTCGCTGTCGGCCGTGCCCAAGGGCCGGCTCTTTCCGCTCACTCGTGATGATCTGCTGGAAGGATTGTCTCTACTGCGGGCAGTTCACGCGGGGCGGCTAGATCAGGTTGAGGTTCCAGAAAAACCGCTGGATATTTTGGCCCAACAGATTGTCGCCACAGTGGCTGCCGACGAGTGGTCGGAAGACGATCTGTTCAATCTATTTCGCCGCGCGTTTCCGTATCGCAATCTTTCTCGATTGGAGTTTGACAGCATCATCACGATGCTCAGCGAAGGGATCGAGGGCAGCCGCCGCTACGGTGCCTATCTACACCGCGATCGTATCAACGGAATGTTGCGGGCGCGGCGTAGCGCGCGTCTTGCGGCCATCACCTCGGGAGGCGCCATTCCAGACAATGCAGACTACTTTGTTTACACCGAGGACAGCCGCACGCTGGTCGGTACGGTCAACGAGGACTTCGCCATCGAGAGCATGGCCGGCGATATCTTTCTGCTGGGCAACACATCGTGGCGAATACGCGCGGTGCGCGGCGGTGAAGTGATCGTCCGCGATGCCGAAGGGGCACCGGCAACCGTTCCGTTCTGGCTCGGCGAATCGCCGGCCCGTACGGAGGAATTATCGAGCGAGTTGTCCGGGCTCCGTGAACAGATCGCCGAGCGTCTGAGTAGCAACGACGAAAGCCCGCAAGCCGTGCGAGAGGCGATCGAGTGGATTCGCGATGCGTGTAAAGCCGGCGAGTATGCCGCGACGCAGGCGGTTCAGTATGTAGCGGCGCAGTTGGCTGCCATCGAGGTTGTTCCCAGCCGGCGGCAAATCGTCTTCGAGCGGTTTTTTGATGAGTCGGGCGGGATGCAGCTTGTGATTCACGCCCCGCTGGGTGCCCGAATTAATCGCGCGTGGGGCTTGGCGTTGCGAAAGCGGTTTTGTCGTTCATTCAACTTCGAGCTACAAGCCTCGGCCGACGACAACGGCATCGTTCTCTCGCTAGGGCCGCAGCATAGTTTCGTGCTCGACGACATGTTTCACATGATCCATCCCGACAACGCCGAATCGATCCTCAAGCAGGCGCTGTTGGCTTCGCCCATGTTTCTCATTCGCTGGCGATGGAATGCGACACGAGCGTTGGCTGTCTTGCGTCGTCAGGGCGGGAAAAAAGTGCCCCCGCCGCTGCAACGTTTTCGGGCCGATGACATTCTCACGGCCGTGTTTCCCAGTAGCACGGCTTGTTTGGAAAACGTGGTGGGCGATATCGAGATTCCCGATCACCCCTTGGTGGCTCAAACCGTGGGCGATTGTCTACACGAGGCCATGGACTTGCCGCGGTGGCTGGAGTTGCTGCGCGATATCAAACGCGGCGAGGTCACCTTGTTAGCCCGCGACACACGCGAGCCGTCACCGTTTAGCCACGAGCGGTTGAACGCCAATCCGTATGCGTTCTTGGACGACGCTCCGCTTGAAGAACGTCGGGCCCGCGCGGTGGCCACCCGGCGGACGTTCTCGCCCGAGGATGTTCGCGACTTGGCGCGACTCGATCCGGAGGCAATCGCCCAAGTCCGCCGCGAAGCATGGCCGGTGGTTCGCGATGCCGACGAGTTGCACGATGCGTTGTTGTCGATGGTTGCACTAAGTGCCGAAGAGGGCCTGCCTTGGCGGCCATGGTTTACTGAACTTTGCGACGCGGGACGAGCCTGCGAGGTGTCGCTCGCTGAAGGTCGGTCGATGTGGGTCGCCGCCGAACGCTGGCCATGGGTCGAAGCGATCTATCCCCATGCGATAGCCCGGCCTGAACTCTGCTTACCCGAAGCATTGCAAGAGAGCCCCAACCGAAACGATGCGATCGTCGATCTTGTCCGTGGGTATGTCGAAGTTCGAGGTCCGCAGACCGCGCGGGGCATTGCCGACGAGTTGTCGTTGCCGGCAACCGCAATCGAGGCGGCACTGGCCTCATTGGAAACGAAGGGCCAGACAATGCGGGGCACGTTTGAAACATTGCCCACGGTCGCCGGAACGAACAACGGCCATGCCAACGACGTACCCGAGCAATGGTGCGAACGTCGGTTGTTGGCCCGAATTCATCGCCTTACCCTGGCAGGCGCCCGGCAGCGTGTGCGGCCTGTCGAGCCGCGGGTGTTCTTGCAGTTCTTATGCGAACATCAGCATGTGACGCAAGGCAGTCTTCCCGATGGTCGCCATGCTTTGATGGAAGTCATCGCACAGCTTCAGGGCTTTGAGTTGGCGGCCGGAGCTTGGGAAGTCGACATTTTTCCCGCGCGGATGAAGTCTTACGATGCCGACTGGCTCGACGAACTGTGCATGCAGGGCGAAGTGGTGTGGGGTCGGTTGCGCGTACCGCGGCTCTCCGAACAGTCGTCCCGACACCCCAGACTTACGCCCGCGGCGCCGCTTGCTTTCGTTCTTCGCAGTGAGTTGCGGAAGTTGTTGCCCGAACCCTCGGACGATGCCGAACCGTGTACCGGTGTGGCGCTTGATGTGCTGGAAACCTTGCAAGCCGACGGGGCTCAGTTTACCGACGACCTGATCGCCGCCACCAGTTTATTGCCTGCCCAACTCGACGATGCCCTTGCCCAGTTGGTCGCCTTGGGTTTGGTCACCGCCGATGGGTTCGGTGCGATTCGGCCTCGTGTCTCGTCGGTCAAAGGTCATCGTGCCCGCCGGCACCAACAGCGACGACATCGTTCTCGCCGGCCATCACGATCAGCGAAATCAGCCGGTCGATGGTCTCTGTTGCCACGTCGGCGAGTATCGCAAACAGTCGCAGAGCGGGGAGAAGCATGGGCCAAGGTGTTGCTGCAACGCTACGGCGTCGTGTTTCGTGATCTACTGGCCCGCGAATCCGCGGCGCCGCCTTGGAGCCAGATTGTGCCCGTCTTGCGGCGAATGGAGGCGCGCGGCGAAGTGCAAGGGGGGCGTTTCGTTTCAGATGTGGCCGGTGAACAATATGCGATTCCCTCGGCGGTCGAACGGTTGCGACACTTCCGCGATCAAGCCCCCAGCAACTCGTGGCATGTCATTTCGGCGGTCGATCCCCTGAACCTGATCGGCATCATCACGTCCGACGCCCGAATTCCCGCGAAACGTTCCAACACGCTCGCCTTGATGGATGGTGTGCTTGTTGCCTCGCGAATTGCCGGCGACGTTCATTGTTATCGACAATTCGACACCGAAGAGCGACAGAAGTTGGAGCGGGCTTTGCGTGTGAACGCAGTGGTTCGCGCCGCGGACTTTGCCGCCGATCAAGCCGCGCGGCAGATGGAAATTGTTCCTGCATAGAATCAGATGGAAATTGTTCCTGCATAGAATGGAGTAACGCAAATGCCGATGCGGCTGGCCATGCTTGGAATGCACCACCCTCACGCCGACGGGTTGGTGCGCCAGATTGCTGCGCACCCCGACGAGTTTCAACTAATTGGTGGTTTCGACCCCGCCGCCGAAGTTGCGGCCGACCGCGCTCAACGTTGGGAGGCACAGCTCAACGGTTTTGAGCGATTCTCCACGCCCCAAGCGGTGCTTGCCCAACAGCTCGACGGAGTGATCGTTGAAGGGCTGGTCGAGGACAATCTGCGATGGGCCCGTCTTGCGCTGGAAGCCGGCTTCCCGGTGATGCTCGAAAAGCCCGCCGGTACGGAGCTTGGTGAATATCAACGACTCATCGAACTGGCCCGGCGAAAACATCTTCACGTGCAGATGATCTACTTGTTCCGCTACATGACCGCCGTGCTGGAGATGTTGCGGTTGGCCGGCGAAGGCCAGTTAGGGCACATCTACGAGTTTCGCGCCCGGATGCCAAAGGAATTCGAGCTGTACGACAACCACCGCGAGGCGTATGCCAAATATCAAGGTGGCATCTATTTCGAGATGGCCGGTCATATCATCGACATGATGGTCGCCATGTTGGGGAAACCCAACCGAGTTATTCCATTCCTCGCACACCATCACGATTCGGACGAGGTGTTTATCGACAACGGACTGGCCGTTTTTGAATACCGCCGAGCTTGGGGCATCGTCGAGGTGTCGACGTTGGAGAGCGTCGAAGGGTCGCGCCGCTTCGAGGTGTATGGTACGAAGGGCGCATGCGTGATTCCCCACTTGGGCAGCGGGCACCTGGCCAACAATCAAACGCAACCGCTAGACGTGCAACTAGAAGATGATGATGACTGGCGGCGGATTGAGCTACCCGCGGCCACCCTTCAACTGCCCGACCTGCGCGAGTTTGCCGCGTGTGTGCTCGACAAAAAGCAGCCCGACTATTCGGTCGACCACGACCTGATCGTGCAAGAAGCACTGCTGCGATCTAGCGGGGCGTTGTGATTTTCGTTCACGGAACGATCAGGAGAGGATCTCCTCGATCACGTGACCGTGAACATCGGTCAGGCGGCGGCGAATGCCATTGTGGTAGAACGTGAGCCGCTGGTGGTCGAGCCCCAAGATGTGCAAAATCGTGGCGTGCAAGTCATAAACCGGGGTGACTTTCTCGATGGCTTGATACCCAAAGTCATCGGTTGCTCCGTAGGTGTAGGGTACTTTCACTCCGGCACCCGCCAACAGGCATGTGAAGCCCGAGGGATTGTGATCTCTGCCCGAGGCGCCCTTTTGAAAGGTCGGCATCCGCCCAAACTCGGTACACAGCACGACGAGTGTGTCTTCCAGGAGGCCCCGCTGCCTGAGATCGACGAGCAGCGCCGCGACCGGTTGATCGAGAATTGGACCGTGAATGTCGTATTGCTTCTTGAGTGTTTTGTGGCCGTCCCAGTTGCCCACGCCCTCGCCCATGGCATAGGCACCGTTGAATAATTGCACGAACCGCACGCCGCGTTCGACCAGACGCCGTGCCATGATGCAGTTTCGCGCGAAGCCGGCTTTGAGCTTGTTCTCCGTATCATCGGCTCCATACATCGACAGCAAATGGGCAGGCTCGGTCGAAAGGTCGGAAACCTCGGGGACCGAGAGTTGCATGCGTGCCGCTAGTTCATAACTGGCGATTCTCGCGGCAAGCTCCGTGTCGCCTTCAAACTGGCTAAGGTGACGCTGGTTGATCCGCGTGAGTAATGCGCGCGATGCGGTGTCGGTCGATGGTGTGATCGAACTCGGCCGCGCCAAGTTTCGCACGGGGCTGTTCGCCCCCAGCGGCGTTCCTTGAAACACGGCGGGAAGAAAGCCGGGCCCCCAATTATTCACGCTCGACTGCGGGACTCCGCGCGGGTCGGGGATCGCCACGAACGCGGGCAAGTCCTGGCTTTCCGAGCCCAAGGCATACGTGGTCCAGGCTCCCATGCTTGGAAAACCGTCGAGCGTGAAGCCGGTCGACATGAAGTTTTCGCCGGGGCCATGCGTATTGGTTTTGCTAGTCATCGAGTGGATGAAGCACATCTCGTCAGCCAACTCGCCCAGGCGTGGCAGCAAGCTGGATGTCATCTTGCCACATTGTCCACGTGGCTCAAACGCATAGGGGCTCTTAGTCAACGCCCCCTGTTCACCCTGAAACGTGATCAGCTTGTCGCTACCAGGCATCGGCTCGCCGTGACGGCGGAGCAACTCGGGCTTGTAATCGAACGTATCGACGTGGCTCAATGCCCCGGAACAAAACACCACCACCACATTGCGGGCTCGCGGTTTGAAGTGTGTCTCGCGTGGTGCGTTGGGACGGCTGGCATCGATTCGCGGTTCGATCGACGAATGGTTCTCTTCGGGAGACGGTTCGCTGGCGAGCAAGCCGTGTTGTTCAAACAGGCTGGCTAGCGCAATGCCGCCCAGCCCCGTCGCCGCGTGACCGACGAAGCGACGACGATCCATCAAATCGCAGGCTGCCGGAGATAAACCGCGTGATGATCTAAGCATCGGTTCGTTGCTTTCGTCGAAGTGTTGCCATGCGTTACGTGTTGTCCAGCGTATTAAGGCGTGCGGCAGATAAGAAACGTACCAATCACAACCCGACGCGTAAGCGAGGGAACGCAGTGTATTACCGATTGGTCCCTCGCTCACGCGTCGGGTTAGTATATTCTCATTCGCCGCTCGCCTAAGGCAAGAATAGAAATTCGTTTAAGTTGAACGCCACCCGGCAGAACGCTTCTAGGGAATGGTTCTCGACGAGACGCACTGCGTCGGCAATATCTTCAGCGTCGCCTTCGCGCCCGGTTGTGAGCAGCAGCGCCCGACGAACCTGATCGGCCGGATTGGGGCCCGCTTCGACACGCAGTCGCCCGGCAAAGTGTTCGGCTTGATCGATGATGAACGTGCTGTTGAGTAAGTTGAGCGCTTGCAGTGGGGTGGTCGAACGTGTGCGTTTGGGGCAAACTTGGGCCGCATCTGGAGAATCGAACGCGCCGAACACGGCATCGCGCTCCATGCGAACCTTGGTCATGTAGACCATCCGCCGCCATTGGGGCGACTCGAACCGCTCGCGGGGCTTGTAAACACGAACGTAATTGGTGTTGGGCTCGAAGGCGCTGTAGCCCGGCCCGCCCATGCGCAGATCGAGCGTGCCGGCAACGTGGAGAATACTGTCACGAATCGCCTCGGCCTCCAAGCGACGCGGCGGAAAGCGCCACAGCAATCGAGATTCTGCGTCGACCTCTTGTCCAAGTGTGTGCGGACGGTTCGCCTGACGGTAGGTGTTCGAGAGCAAGATTTGTCGGTGCAGCGGTTTCAGTTTCCAACCGCCGTCGACCAATTCGCTGGCCAGCCAATCGAGTAGCATAGGATGCGATGGCGGCGCGCCGGCAGCGCCGAAGTCGCTCGGCGTGGCCACGATACCACGGCCAAAATGATTGTGCCAAACGCGGTTCGCCATCACCCGGGCCGACAACCAGTGACCCGGTCCCACGATCCAACGAGCCAACGCCAGGCGGCGTTTTTGTTCGGGCGCATCCAAAGGTAACCCCAGCGAGCCCAATACCGAGAGCGTGTCAGGCGCCACCTGCTCGCGCGGCTGCAGCGGGTCGCCGCGATACAAGCGGTGGGTCGTCTCGGGCTGTTCAAAACTTCCAGAGTAGACCATCGTAGGTTTGGTCAACTCGGACCATCGCTTGGAAAGCGCCGCACGTTGCTCGCGCCACTGAGTTACCTGCTGCCGCTCTTCGATAAGTTGAGCCAACTCAACAGCTTCGGCTTGAGGCGACACGCCGTCGTCAGCCGCCGCGCGATCGGTGTTGTCGGCGACCAATTCCCAAGCCTCGGATGCGCCGGCTACTTCGATACGGTATTCATCGGCAAGACGATCAACGTAGTTGCTCTGACGATCTCGTCCCCAGACCACGTGATCGATCTCGACTGTCTCGGGCAGTTCGACTTCGATCCAGCCGCTGCCGGATGTGGCGGAGATCCAACTGCGAGAGTTTCCATATTGGCCATCGTTCACATGCGCGAGTTGATGTTTGGGGTTGCCGGCATAGTCGCCCGAACTGGTTACCACGGCGCCAACACGATCGAGGGCCACATTCCTCGGTGGGTTGCCGGTCGTGTAGATTTCGAGTTCATCAATGCACGGTTCGCCGCTGCCCCCGGTTGAAAGGACCGTAAAACGCACCCGTTGGGCTACCACCGGCTCAAACCGGTCAACATTGCGGCGCGGATTGACGGACGACCGCTTGAGTGGATCCACTTCGACCGCCTTCTGGACAAGGCTCACCGGATGGGCAAGCGGTTCAAAGGCGTCCAGTTTTCCTTCGGCACCGGCGATTCGTAGATCCAACGCTTCGAGTTCCGCTTGGAGTGCGTCCGATTTCCTTTGGCGATTTGTATTATCGGCACCGCGAAGTTCGCGCTCTCCATGACGGACGCCGGCGAGCGCGGCTTGCAGTGCGTAGTAGTCCTTCTGTAGCACGGGATCGAACTTATGGTTGTGACAGCGGGCGCAACCCATGGTCACGCCTAGCAGTGCAGTGCCGGTGGTGTTCACCATGTCGGCCAATTCATCTTGACGCTGCGTCAACGTGAGATTGATGTCGGGGCTCTTGACCGTGTCATAAGGGCCACCAACCAGAAAACCGGTTGCGGCATCGACCCCCAAGGCATCGCCTGCCAGTTGTTCGACGACAAACTCGTCGTACGGCTTGTCGTCGTTCAACGAACGGATGACATAGTCGCGATAGGGCCAGGCGTTGGGCCGTGGCGAGTTCGTCTCGAAGCCGTTGGTCTCGGCAAACCGCACGACGTCGAGCCAATGACGGCCCCAACGTTCTCCATACCGAGGACTGGCCAACACCTGTTTGACCAATCGTTCATAGGCATCGGGCCGTTGATCGGCGACGAACGTCTTGATTTGTCTTGGTGTTGGCGGAAGCCCGTGCATGTCGAGATACAGCCGACGAATGATCGTCACACGATCCGCTTCGGGCGACGGCTTCAAACCCGCCAGAGTGAGTTTCTCCAGAACGAATGCGTCAATCGGCCCGCGAACCCAGTCGTTGTCCGAATCGGGAACTGCGGGATGCGTTAGCTCTTGGAACGACCAGTGATCGGTTGTTAATGCGTGATCTTCGGCGTGCCCCTTGGGCAGTGTGGGCCACTTCGCTCCCTGATCGATCCAGGCGCGGAGGATCGCAATCTCCTCGGTGCCAAGTGGGGGTCCTTCAGGCGGCATCGCCATGTCGTCGAGGCCGGCTGCGAAACGCACCACGGGGCTGTTAGCGCCGTCGCCGGGCACAATGGCCGCTTCGCCAAAGTCGCCGCCACCGGTGGCGGCCTTTTCGACGTCAAGCCGGAAGTTGCTTTCGCGTTTCTCGGCGCCGTGGCAACTGTGACAATGCTTGGCGAAGATCGGTTCGACATCAACCCGAAAGTCGACCGGCCGATCAACCGGCGGCGGCAGTTCGTTCGCGTCGTCGGCACGCACGTCGCTCACGCGTAGTGCCAATAGTAAAAACACCGCGATGGTGATTGCCTGCCGTTTCATTGCAGGAATTCCTCGATACGACTGTTTCTCGGGAGGGTGAATTCTCTGTCTGTTTACGATCATTCGTCAGAATCGTCGAGCGGCGTACCGTACACCTCCAATTCATCGATCGCGGTGCCACCGTAAATTCCGGTATGTGGCACCACTAAGCGTACGGCCGTCGCCCGAACCGCGGCGAAATCGTAGCGATGTCGGACCGCAGGTGTTCGATCAGGCCAGATTCCATCGTAGTCCCATGCGCGAATGGTTGTCCATTGTTCGTCGGGGGTCTCGGCATCGGGCATGGCGACCGTGGTGTATTGAAGCTCGTAACGCCCTAAGCAACGATCGGAAAGCGCGCCTGTGTTATCTCTCCCGAAGGCCACGCCTTCGACGTGACACAATTCTGGCAGACGTATCGCGATGAAGCTAGACTTAGGGCCCCCAATCCAGCTATGTGGATTTCCATATTTTCGATCGTTGACGTTTTCGATCTGGTGATCGCGTGGAAATCCCGGGATCACA